>CAYXZX010000122.1:0-8496 GCA_964469455.1 uncultured Rhodocyclaceae bacterium
ATGCGCCGTCGCGGCCGATGCGCTGGAGGCTCAGGCATCCCGCATCACCGAACTGCGGAACGCCATCCTCGACATCGATGCCCACGCAACCCCGTTCGGCACAGATGATGATGGATTCGTGTCGGGCGGCTACCTGATCAGTGTCGGGTCGCTTCACCGAGCGTTGGGTGTCGTCGGCCACAGCGCAGCCAAGTGCGGCGGCTGTCGCAACTGTTGGACCCTTGATCAGTGGAAGGCGGAAGAGCAGCTGCTCCGTGACGAGCTGGAGGCTCAGGCCGCCCGCATCACCGAACTGGAGCAGTTCCTCATCCGCCTCGGCCACAACCCCGACCGATTGGACCTGCCGTGACCTGGATCGCCGCCAGCATCAGCGGCGAAGACCCCGCCGAGTACGCCGTTCCCGGCACCGTCACCTGCACCGCAGCGACACACGACCACCCCAACCAGGAGTCCCTGTGACCGACACGTTCCGACGGTTCCAACGCATCCACTCCGAGCTCGGAGACCTCATCCGCAAAAATTACAACCACATAGATAGGAGACAATTCACAACCACATAAGGAGACAGAAGATGGCAAACGCACAGACGCAGGAGCCGGGGACGTTCGCGGTGGCACTGATGGTCGGGTTCTTCAGCGTGATGCTGACGATCTCGGCCTGGTGCGCCGTGACCTTCTACCGGGTCATCGTGGCACTGCTGCGGGGCCTCTTCACCCGACGAGGGTGAAGGCTCTAAGGGTGAAGTACCGCAAGGTATTTCATTCTTGCCCTCGCATATTCTACAAGTGGTTTAATAGGAGACACAACCACAAGGAGAAATCATGCAGACGCAGACAACCCCGAAGGTGTTCGACTCGTGCATGCGCATGTTCGCGCAGGTGCAGGGCGAGGCACGTCGGGAACGCGAGGAAGCTGAGAAGACCAAGAGGCGTTGAGTTATGAGGAGAGATAGGTCGACAACCTATTTCTTCTTTGTCGTATAAGGTTATATTCCAAACTAAGAAAGAAGATATAAACATGACTGATACTGTTGAAGAGACGCATGAGCTTGTGCGAATCCCCATCGTGACTGTTACAAAGATGAATGGTGATTTGAAAGTGATTGGTGTTGTGGAAGTTCCACGCATGATGGCTGATATGCATGATATGTGGACTATTGATTCCATGGTTACCCCTGAGGGTCTGTGTTTTCTTGCTATTCCTAATGAAGCAATGATGGAGAATGACAATGATTGATAAGAATTGCGATGTCCAAGTTGGAACACATAATACGCCTTATTGGGTGGATCTTCATTCTGGGCATAAAGTTTGTAGTCGACATAAGTTGCAGTACGAAACTCGCGAAGAGGACTTCGGTCCTTATGAGTGGGTCAATGTAGGGAAGGGCGACTGATGATTGAGCTGATGCCACACCAGGAGGAGGCTGTCAAGAATTTGGATAACGGCAAAATCCTCTGGGGTGGCGTCGGCAGTGGTAAGTCTTTGACGGTTCTTGCATATTATCTTGAAAAGGAGGCCCCAAGTGACATCGTGGTTATCACGACGGCGAAAAAGAGAGATTCTCTTGAGTGGGAGGGTGAGGCTGCTAAACTCGGAATTTCAACTGATCCACTTCTTAGCCGAGCAGGATCTATCAAAGTGGATAGCTGGAACAACATCGGAAAGTACGTTGATTCTAGCGGAAAGTTCTTCATCTTTGACGAACAGCGCCTCGTTGGAACTGGAGCTTGGGTTAAGTCGTTCATCCGGATCGCCAGAGGAAATCGATGGGTACTTCTCAGTGCGACTCCAGGAGACACGTGGTTGGATTACGCGCCAGTCTTTGTGGCAAACGGTTTCTACAAGAATATCACCGAATTCAAGCGGCGACATGTCATGTACGAACCATATTCCAAATATCCTAAAGTCAGAGGATACCTGGACGAACGAAGACTCAGTGTCCTTAGGAATGACGTTCTGGTTGAAATGCCCTTCTTGAAGCATACGGAGCGGATGATCAACTATTTTGATGTGGACTATGATCATGACTTGATGGATGTGGTCCTAAAAAAGCGGTGGAATCCGTACGAGGATGAACCAATCAAGAACATATCTGAGATGTTCCGTCTGATGCGGAAAATTGTGAATTCAGACCCCTCGAGATTAGCCTTTGTAAGGCGTCTCCTGGCCTGTCACAGGCGTCTAATCGTCTTCTATACGTTTAACTACGAGCTGGATATTTTGCGTGGCTTAGAGAGCGTTGTAGAGGTCGCAGAATGGAACGGTCACAAGAAGGAGCAAATACCCGACTCAGAGTCTTGGGTTTACCTTGTGCAGTACACTGCTGGTGCTGAGGGGTGGAATTGTACGTCCACAGATGCCATGGTTCTGTACTCTTTGACCTACTCATATAAGAACTTTGAGCAGTGTATGGGTAGGATTGACCGTCTGGACACTCCTTTCCAGACTCTATACTACTATATTCTGTCGTCAAATTCCGCAATTGATCGTGGGATCCGTGATTCTTTGCGGAATAAACGGAATTTCAATGAGCGTAGATTCGGGTCTGAGGAGCTGAAATTGGAGGTATAACCTTATACGCTGAAGGATTTGGGGTGGTGTTTTGTGGGTTTTGTTCGGATTTGACGGGATTTGACGGGGCTGTTTAGGGTGGGTAGGACGGCTACATCCCTTATTCTATAAGGGTTTTGGGCGTTTTGAGGGAAAAAACAGCTCCCGTCAAATTCTTACAATTTTAGGGTTCAAGAAGTTTTATATATATTATACCTTATACGCGCTTTTGTGGGTGTATAGTGTAATAGGATATGACGTATAAGGTACGTTTTCTACAAAAGTCTTTTACCCTCGAAATTTACCAAATTTGACGGGAAATATGACGGTTCAAGAACAGAAGGGTATGATATGTCTTTAAATGATATAGGAGTAGATGAAACGTGGTCAGACATAGTAAATCATGAGGGATATTCGATAAGTTCGTACGGTAGAGTCTACAGCTCCCGCTCAGAGGCGTTCTTAGCGCCGAGCCGTACGATGCAAGGGGATCTGAAGGTTTCGCTATACAACGCCGGAGAACGCACTACACGGGCTCTGAGAGTACTTGTGGCTGAGGCCTTCGTGGATTACCCATACGAACAAGGTATAGATGGCTTAGCGGATTGTGATACGGTAATAGTTAAAGATGGAAACAAGAACCATATTCATGCATCTAACCTAGAGTGGCGTCCAGGATGGTTTGCTCAGATGTATGCACGACAGTTTCCTGTGGAGTATGATGAATTCTTCTTTGGGCGAGCAGTTATAGATGAAACCACAGGACTTCTATATCCTACAGTCGTTCAGGCCGGATTAGAGACAGGGCAGCTCTTCAAAGATATTCAGAATTCAACCATATCTGGTAAACCTGTGTTTCCATCGTTCCACGTCTTTGCGTTGTATCACGTATAATGTCTCACATTCTATAACTTATCTAATAGGAGGAGTGGGTCAGTAGATACACTTCAGTCAGTTTTTAACTGTAGGGGCTATGCCGGTAGCGAATAAGGACTTTGGTGCAGAACCATTCTGGACAAGGCTTTTCCTTTCTATGTTTTATGGGGGGAATCCGGATTACTGGAGTGAGACTGCACATCGCAATACGGGTTGGGAATTTTGGAAACAGCCAGACGGAGAGATGGTGCCCGTATGGAAAGATCGAACTTTGGTAGGAGCATCTATCAAGGACTCGTTCGAGTTCCCAACCTCGACGTTTGTTGATACAGCAACAAATAAGTCGTATGTGGTTGATACAACCAAAGACGTCTTCAAGCATAGCTCTTCGCTTTGGATGGGATCATATAATGGCGAACCCTTACAATACGCTAAGGTTGAGAATGGGATTCTGATTACTCGATCTGTTTCGTATGGGTATCCCTGGTTTCAGAATCAGTATGCTAACGTGCCTCTACCTGCAAGTGGTCGATATGAACATTGCGGTGGCCCTAACGTGGCAAGTGATAGGCATGTATGTATATTTGATCCAGTGACAAGGGAAGTTCATGAACTTATTCAGTTCGATGAACATGCTCCCGATACCCCAATTACTAATCAGGCCCTAGGTTGGGGTGTGTGGAAAGATGGGGTCCTTATTGAGGGAGATAGTGTCACTGCGACAGAGACAGCTATATCTTCTGTGATATGGGATCGTAATAGTCGGAACGCCCCACACAGATTGGGCATGGTGCTTAGTGATTATGTCGGAGCGGATGGCACTCTAACGAGTGGGCCAAAGGCTGGCGGAATATTCTACCTTCCATCTGACAGTGAGTCGTATAAGGCCATGTTCGCTTTAGGAGGAGAATGCGCCGCTCTTGCGAAAGCAGCCTCTGATTATGGGATAAAGTTATTTGATCGATGCGGTTACGCCAGTGAGACTGTTGTTAACAACATTCCAGTTCGAAAGACTAAAACGCCAACCATTGTGACTCAGTGGGGCGCTTGGAATCGTACAACGAATCTTGATAAGCTGCACATTCGTCTTCATGATCTTCGAGGAATTCGATAACAGGGGAGTAATATGAGAGAGGCAGAATATCAGAACAGGCTTATTCATAAGATTCCTAAGTATTTACCTGGGGCTCTTGTGATTAAGAATGACTCTTCATATATTCAGGGAATACCAGATCTTCTCATATTATTCCATGATCGATGGGCTATGTTGGAAGTTAAACGGTCTATTAATGAGTCGTTTGAGCCCAACCAACAGTATTATCTTGATATGCTGAATGGTATGTCTTTCGCCGCATGCATATATCCTGAGAATGAGGGAGAGGTGTTGGATGCTCTTCAACAAGCATTCGGAATTGCAAGGCAGCCACGCCTTTTTGAGCCCATCTAATTATAGTTGGGTAAATTACACAGATGACAAGTTAGAGTCTAGATTTATTGCCATGCAAGCTGCTCGTAGAGGAACAGATTTACATAATCTTGCGCATGAGGCAATTCGTTTAGGAGTTAAGCTATCTAAAGCCAACGCTTCTATTTCTACTTATGTTAATGATGGTATCGGTTACAAAATGTTGTGCGAGCAACCTCTAGTATATTCTAGGAATTGTTTTGGGACTGCAGATACTATATGTTTTCGTAGAGGTAAACTTCGTATTCACGATCTTAAAACGGGTATCACTCCTACAAAAGAGAAACAACTAGAGATTTATGCGGCTATATTCTGTTTAGAATATGATATGGTTCCTTCAGATATTGAAATTGAGCTTCGCATATATCAAGGCGCTGATGTCCGTGTGTTTGACCCACATCCAGATGTCATATTAGATATAATGGAAAAGATTGTGTATTTTGATAATCAGATTGAACTCATGCGTAACTCTGACGATTATTGAGAAGGGAGTGTCTTGAAATGAAGATGGATGAAGATAACTATTTTGCGCATTATGGAACTCCACGTAAGTCTGGGCGTTATCCTTGGGGTAGTGGGGGCGACGTTGTCGCTAAGAACAATAAAGAATTCCTTGATGTCATATCAGAGTTAAAGGCAAAAGGTCTAGGTGATACCGATATCGCTAAGGCTTTTGGTATGTCAACTACCGAGTACCGAGCAGTTCGGTCCACAGCAAACGCTGAGCGTAAGGCGGAGCATATATCGACAGCAGAAGCTCTTAAGGCGAAGGGATGGTCAGACCGAGCCATTGGTGAGCGCCTTGGTGGTCGTGGCGAGTCCTATGTCCGTACACTTCTTGCTCCTGGAGCTAAAGACACAGCAGATACGATTCAGACGACTGCCGCTATCCTTAAGAAAGAAGTCGATAAACATGGATTCATCGACGTCGGCGCGGGAACAGAGAATTACCTCTGCGTGAGTCCCGAACGGATGCGAGTTGCGCTTAGCGTTCTTAAGCAAGATGGGTATGAGGTTCTTAGTGGTATACCTCTTCCTCAGCTTGGAACGCAGTTTGACACTAAGCTAAAGGTTTTAGCGAAGCCAGGGACAACGTGGGGCGAGGTTGCTCGAAATAAGGATAAGATCCGACTTGTTAATGAGCGATTGAATGATGTGGGTGAGGGCACACTTGGTATGCTTCCTCCGCTCGTGTTGAATCCGAAGCGTGTTGGTGTTCGCTACGGTTCTGAGGGCGGATCTGAGGCAGACGGTGTGATGTTCATACGACCAGGCGTCCCAGATGTTTCGCTTGGGAATTCAAAGTATGCTCAGGTTAGGATACAGGTTGGCAACGATCATTACCTAAAAGGAATGGCGATCTATAAAGATGACCTTCCTAAGGGAATCGACATCTTGTTCAATACCAACAAAGAATCAACCGGGAACCATCTTGATGCTTTGAAGGAACTTAAGAAGGATTCTGATAATCCTTTTGGCGCTGTAATTAGAAATCAGCTTACGGCCCCGGATCCATCTGACCCAACTGGGAAACGTAGAATAAATACGTCGGTTGTGAACATTGTTAATGAGGAAGGTGACTGGGGTAAGTGGTCTAAGAGTATAGCATCTCAGGTCCTTTCTAAGCAGAGTCCGAAGTTAGCTAAAGAACAACTCGACATGACCTATGAGCGTAAGATGAATGAGTTTGAAGAGATCTCTAAACTCACTAATCCTACAGTTCGTAAGAAACTCTTAATGGAGTTTGCAGAAGGAAGCGATTCTTCTTCAGTTCACCTTAAGGCAGCGAGTCTTCCGAATCAGAGTTGGAATGTGATTCTACCTGTTTCATCGATGAAGCCGACCGAAATCTTTGCGCCTAACTATGACAATGGAACTCGAGTTGCCCTCATCCGATACCCTCATGGCGGGAAGTTTGAGATCCCAGAACTCACAGTCAACAACAGGAATCGCGAGGCTAGTCGGTTACTTAAGGATGCTAAAGATGGTGTTGGAATTCATCATAGTGTAGCCGAACATCTATCTGGTGCAGACTTTGATGGAGATACAGTACTTGTAATTCCTAACGGTAAGGGTAAGATAAAAGCCGATCCAATGCTTGAAGGACTCAAGAACTTCAACCCTAAGACAATGTACCCAGAGTATGAGGGTATGAAGGTTATGACTACGGCCCAGAAAGGGAAAGAGATGGGTCGGATCTCTAACCTGATTACAGACATGACCCTTCGTCAGGCTAGTCGACAAGAGTTAGCTCGAGCAATTCGTCACTCCATGGTTGTTATTGATGCCGAGAAGCATCGACTTAACTATAGAGAGTCTGAACGTAAAGAGAACATTAAAGAGCTGAGAGCTAAGTATCAGACTAAAGCCGATGGTTCTAGTGGTGGAGCATCAACGCTCATCTCAAGAGCTAAGGCTGAAGTGCGTGTTCCAAAGACAAAGCCAAGGCTGGCTAAAGATGGTGGACCAATAGACAAAGAGACCGGAGCATTAGTCTTCGTTGAGACTGGTGAAACCAATTACAAAACGGGTGCCCCGAAGTTAGTTAAGCGTAAGCGTCTCGAGATTACTGACGATGCGCATACTTTGTCTTCTAATACACGTATGGAGAATCTCTATGCTGATCACTCGAATAGGCTTAAGGCTTTAGCGAACCGGGCTAGGTTAGATGCAATTAACACCCCCCGTGCTAGTAAATCGGCATCGGCTAAGAAGGTGTATGCAGATGAAGTAACCTCCCTCCGGGCTGCTTTAGACTTGGCCCAGCGTAACGCCCCCCTTGAACGTCGGGCACAGATCATTGGCAACACGGTATTTCAGGCGAAGAAAGCTTCGGCTCCTGAGATGGACTTTGCTAGTGAGAAGAAGTTAAAGGCCCAAGCTTTGGCAAGCGTGGAAGATGCATTTCGGAGTACGACGCTGGCGGATGTGTTGGCAGAGCCGACGGAGAGTTATCCGCTTTGTGAAAGCAATTTGAATGTTAAGGCCCAAGCTTTGGATGCAGCACGCACTCGAACCGGGGCCAAAAAGAATCGGATTCACTTAACCGATAGACAGTGGGAAGCCATTCAGGCTGGAGCAATCAGCGATACAATGTTGTCTGAGATTCTTTTGCATGCTGACATGGATCGTGTTAGAGAGTTAGCACAACCTAAGACTGCGAAGAAGATGACATCAGCTAAGACACGTAGAGCACAGAGCATGCTTGCTTCTGGGTACACTCGTGCTGAAGTTGCTAGACAACTAGGTGTCTCTCTATCCACGCTTGATCTTGCAACAACGGAAGGTGGGTCATGATAGAGTCAATGCTCAGTACAATTGACAACCCCTACAATCCGTTTGATGACTTCATGAATTGGTATGTGTTTGATGAGCAGGCAGGGTACCACTCCACCGCCCTGCTCGGTCGCTTATCGTTTGGTTCATTAGAACTTTCTGATGCAGACCAGAGACTAGCTATGGAGAATATCATTGATGAGATTATTGAGGAAAATGTTTCTGGAATGTTCATCAAAGTAACGAGAGAAGTTCCTGACTTGATTGATGGTGGATAATCTAGTCTGGTAGGGGGAGGGGGGTCGCGAATTATACCCCCCCTCCCTTAT
>CAYXZX010000123.1:0-8477 GCA_964469455.1 uncultured Rhodocyclaceae bacterium
TCGGAATAGGCGAAAGCCGTCTTGTCGCCGCTGATGGCGCGCACGCCGACCCCCTGGTCGATGCTGTAGCTGCCCGACTTGACGATGCCCTCCTCGAGGCTCCAGGCCTCCGACCGTGCGTACTGGAAATAGAGATCGGCATGATCGACGCGATGAAGGAACAGGTCGGAGAAAATCGTCGTCAGCTTGCCGGGCGTCAGGTCGTAGGGCGCAAGCAGGGTCTGGTCGGCGGTCGTGTAATGGTCGTTCATGGGTTCACATTCGCTTGTGTTGCAGGGCGGGAAGGCTGGCGCGCACTTCCGCGATGCGGCCCGGATCCAGTTCGGCCGCCACGAGGCCTTCCCCTTTGTCCATGTGGGCGAGCACTTCACCCCACGGGTCGATGATCATGCTGTTGCCATGGGTCATGCGTCCGCCCGGATGGCGCCCGCCCTGCGCCGAGGCAAGCACGTAACACTGGTTCTCAATCGCGCGGGCGCGCAACAGGATTTCCCAATGGGCCTTGCCCGTCGTGTCGGTAAAGGCCGCCGGGAGCACCAGCAGATCGACGGCGCCCATGGCGCGGAAGAGCTCGGGAAAACGCAGGTCGTAGCAGATGGCCAGGCCGATCCGGCCGAAGGGCGCATCGAAGGCAACCACGCGATCACCGGCCTCGATGGTCGCCGCTTCGTCGTAATGCTCGTCGCCTTTCCTGAAGCCGAACAGGTGCATCTTGTCGTAGCGCGCCACCTGCCTGCCCTGATCGTCGTAGACGAGGCAGGAATTGAGAAGCATGTCCGGATCGTTGCCCGACAGTGGAATGGAGCCGCCGACCAGCCAAATGCCATGTTGCCGGGCGGTCTCGGCAAGAAAGGCCTGGATCGGCCCGGTGCCAGGTGTTTCGCGCGCCGCCAGTCGCGCCTCATCGGCCGCGCCTATTAGCGGAAAGTATTCCGGCAGCGCCACCAGCCGCGCGCCGGCAGCCGCGGCCTCGGCGATCAGCCGCCCGGCGTTGCCGAGATTCGGTGCCACGTCGGGCCCCGATATCATTTGCACGGCGGCGACTTTCATTGCGTCACCTTGTCCTCCGGCACGGCTCGCGGCACCTGCACCGCCAGCTTCTCGACCTTGGGGTCGGCCCAAGAGCCGGTCACGGCATAGTCGAAGGCGAATGCCTTGTCGAGCGGATTGCCGAACAACTTGTTCATTACCCAGGCCGCCGCGCCCACCGCCGGATTCACCAGCAGCACCCCAGTGGCGACGGTCTCGCCGAGGGCAGGCTGCACGCGCACCTTGAGATCCTGCGTCTCGCGCTCAAGATCGATGCTGCCGTTCATCAGCACCTGCGCCGCCGGCCCCTGGATCTGGAAGTCCGAGGTCGTCATGATGCCCTGTTTCACGGACATGTGGCCGCCGATGCTGTCGAAGGCAAAGCCCTCGCTGAAGATATCGCGGAAATCGAGCGAGATCCGGCGTGGCAGGGATTGCAGGCTGACGACGCCCAGCAGGCGGCCGACGCCCGGTTCGAGCTTCTTGAATTGCCCGCGCGCCGCCTCGAGGGTCAGCTTGCCGTCGAGCGAGGGATAGTCGACGCTGGTCGGCTGTCCCGCCCAGGTGAGCGCACCCACCAGCGTCGCCGTGCCACGCCTGACCGTACCCGGGTAGCCAAAGCGCTCCAGGAGGTCCTCCAGGCTGCGCGCCGTCAACTTGAAATCGAGCGCCGTCGCCGCCGGCGTCGCGCCGCGCGCTGGACGCCAGCGCCCCTTGCCGTCGAGGACGCCATCATCGTTCTTGATGTTGAAACGCGCATTCCAGACGCGATCGGTGTTTTCCGCCTCGAGCCACAATTCGCCGAGCGGCTTGCCGCGCAACGAGAAGTTCTCCACGACAAGATCGACCGCCGGCAGATCGTCGGCGGAGTCGACGGCCGTGACCTCGGCTTCCCCTTCGGCGCCATCAGGCAGCTCAAGGCGCGTCAGGCGACCCGACAGGCGCCCGGCGCCCTGACCCGTCCATTCCGCACGACCGGCCGCTTCCCTGCTCCTGATGTTCATCTTCCAGATGCCGCCGTCAAGCGCACCGTCCAGTTGCAGGTCGTGGACAGTCCGGCCATGGATCAGGAATTCATCGGCACGCAGATCCACGCGGCCCACCGCCGGAATATCCGGCATCGCGCCGCCGGCGCCCCCGCCATTGCCGATCCCCATGCGCCGCCGCCACATGTCGGCATCGATCCGTCGCGCATTCATGGCAAGCCCGAGCCCCCTCTCCGGCAGGCGGGCGTCGGCCGCCCCGATGGCGATCAGGCCACGATCGATCACCAGCCGGCCGTGATCCAATCGACGCATCAGCGTCAGGTTCGCCGTCTCGCCGAGCCTGACTTTCCACTGGTCGCCGGCACCCGTCGCGGCCCGCCGCTCGACCAGCAGCGCCATTCGATCCGTGGCGGTCTTGTTGAAGGGTTCCGGCAGGCTGGACGACACCCCCTGCAGGGACGATTCGACGCGCAGGTCGGCGACGCCCTCGCGAACCGTCAGCAGCGCGCTCCAAGGCGCGACGCCGGTGACATCGGTCAAGGCAGCCAGGCCGAAATGCTGGCGCAGCTCGCGCATGGCGGCGCTGCCTGTGGCGCGCAGCGCGATGCCGCCGTTCTCGGTGACCAGATCGAGCGTCATTGGCGCACCGAGCATGGCGCCCCTCACCTGCCTGGCTTCCAGGCGATCGGCGGTAAATCGCAATTCGCCCGCGATATCGCGCAGCGGCGGCATGCCTTCGACGAATACGAGGTCGTTGCCGGCGACGCGGAAGCGTCCGTCGACCCGGGTCTCGCCCAGCCGGGCCAGGGGCAGGTCCAGCCGCAGCTTCAAGTCGCCGTCACCTCCCGCCTTCATGTCGGCCGTGAAATGGTTGATCCAGCTCCCGACCGGACTCGTTTCGATGAAACGCAGGAAATCGGCGCTCGGTCCCCGCGCACCGCCGGTGACGGTAAGCAATGTTTCGCTCGCGCCCAGGTCGGCGATCTCGGCCTTGACGTCGGCCAGCGTCACGCCCCTGAGACGGGCGCTGCTGGCCCGAATCACCATGCGCGGGCCGACGAATTCCAGTTCGCCCGCCACGTCGGTGAACTCGGGCCAATCGGTCGCATAGCGCAACGATGCCCCCTTGAACGGCCCCTTGACCTCGAATACGCCCGATCCATCGGCATAAGGGAAACGCTTGAGATCGCCCTTCAGGCGCAAGGTCGCCGTCGCCGAGCCGCCGACGATGGCATCGCGCAGCCATTCGCGCACCCCCTGCCCCACCGCCAGCGGCAGGTAGCGCCACACGGCGCCGCCGGAAGCGCGCGTGAGGTGCGCCGTGAGATCGATCGTGCCAGGCTCGGCGCCACTGCCCCGATAGTGGCCGCTGGCCTCGCCCGCGGCATCGGCGTTGCGGAAGCTGGCGCGGCTCAGGTTCGCATGGATCAAGCCATCGACGAACTTCCAGTCTGCCTTCGCGTCGAGCACCGCCAGCGTCATCGTCGGTTCGGAAAACACGGCGGGCAGCGCAATTCGGGCGTCACGGCTGTCAAGTTCCAGCACGCCGCCCTGCTCGTTGCCTTCGATGCGGCCGTCGAGGCCCGTAAAACCTGGAATCACGCCCTGTGCGCGGAGGCCGAGGTCGTCGAACCGGGCCTTGACGGCATACGCATTCAGCTTGCCGGCATCACCGCTCCAGCTCAGGTGCAAGCCGCTCACCTTGCCGCGCGGCTCGAAGGCCGCCAGCTTTTCACGCAATGCGGCCTCCAGCGGCAAGTGATCGACCAGAGCGGCGGCGACACCGAGATCGAGGTTGTCGGCGCTCGCCTCGCCGTGGGCAGGGCGTTTCTCGGTCGCCTGCCACCAGTTGAGGTCGACATCGGTCGGCTCGACACGCGTGCCATCGCGCAGGGCCAGCGACAGCTTGCGCGCCTGCAATCCAAGGCCATGGTCGAGGCGCAAGCCGAGGTGGCCATCGAGGCTCGCCAGTTCCAGCATGGCAAGTTCCGGCGCCAATCGCACCGACAGATCGTTCAGGCGCATGTCGGCAGTCAGCCCGGTCAGCTGCTGCCTCGCCAGCGTCAGCCAGAGACGCACCCCCCCCGTGCCGCGCGGCAGTTCGACCGGATAATCCACCCAGGCCCGCCATCCGGCCAGGTCCGCGTAGTCGAGCTCGGCGTAGGCTTCGCCGGTCCACGCGGCCAGCGCGGCGATGTCGCCGCCGACGAAGTCGCCGCGCAGGTCGAGACGCGCTGCCAGCGCTTTCGGAGGTTGCGTGGTCAGGCCGAAGCGATGGTGACTGCCGCGATTGCGCAAGTCGAAATTGAGTTGTGTCAGCGCCAGCGGCGGCGCCCGGCGCAGGTCGTCATGCCAGGTGATGGTGGCATTGCGAATGACAATGCGATCCTGACTCAGCAGCCAGCGCGAGAAGCCGTCATCCTCGGCCGCATCCCGCTTGATCTCGAGGCCCGCAGCGAACAGCCGGCCTTCGGCGTCGCGACGCAGGTCCAGGGTCGGCGCATCGATCACCAGGCGCGAGAAGTGCGGCGCCAGCCGCCAGAAGGAAGACCAGGCCAGGTCGACCTCGACATTGTCGAAACCCAATGCCGGCCTGCCCGCGGCATCGCGGATTTCCAGGCCGCGGATGCGCAGGTTCGGCCTCAGGCCCCGCCAGTCCGCGTCGATCCTCCGGATCGCCACCGGCTGCCCCAATGCTTCGGCCAGCGCGCGCTCGATGTCGGGGCGATAGGTTTCGATGCCGGGCAAAACAAAATGACGCAGGGTCAGCACCAGCAGCCCGATGGCGAAATAGCCGGTGACGCCGAGCCAGCCAAGTACACGCACAAGCGTGCTGGCGCGGCGGGAAAGGCGGGGGGAGCGCATGGGCCCTGACGGGCTAGAATGACCTGCTGAACATGTGTGAATTGTAAAGCAATGCCTTCCACCCCCCCGGCCGACGCCCTGGCGGCGGCCAGCCGCTTTTCGCGTTACCTGCAGCGGCTGCTGCACGCTCGGCCGGTTCTCGCCGAGGACACGAGCGCGCATCTCGATGCGCCTGTCGACCGCGCCACGCTCGAAGCCTGGCTCGTTGAGGAGCCAGTCACCGAGGACAATCTCGAGCCGGTGCTGCGTCGTTTCAAGCAGCGCGCCTATGCCCGTATCGCCACCCGCGACCTCGCCTGCCGGGCGCCGGTTGCCGAGGTAGTCGAAAGCATCACGCTGGTCGCCGAGCTTGCGGTGAACCAGGCGCTCCGGGCGCTGCACCAGGGCCTGACCGCCCGCTACGGCGAACCCCGCGATGCCGAGGGCCAGGCGCAGCAGCTGATCGTGGTGGGCATGGGCAAGCTGGGCGGCCGCGAACTGAACGTCTCGTCGGACATCGATCTGATCTTCGTCTATCCGGAGGATGGCGACACGGATGGCAGCCGCTCGATCTCGAATTTCGAATTCTTCACGCGGCTCGGCAAGCAGCTGATCGCCGCCATCGGCGAGATCACCGGCGACGGACAGGTGTTTCGCGTCGACATGCGCCTGCGGCCGAATGGCGACTCCGGCCCGCTGGTCTGCTCCTTCGACATGCTGGAAAACTATTTCGTCACCCAGGGCCGCGAGTGGGAACGCTATGCCTGGATCAAGGCCCGGCCCATGACCGGCACGCGGCATGATGAACTCGAGGCGATCCGGCGGCCGTTCGTGTTCCGCAAGTATCTCGACTTCGGCACCATCAACGCCATGCGCGAACTGCATGCGCAGATCCGCCGCGAGGTCGCCAAGAAGGACATGGCCGACAACATCAAGCTCGGTCCCGGCGGCATTCGCGAGATCGAGTTCATCGCCCAGGTGTTCCAGCTGATTCGCGGCGGTCGCGACACGTCCCTGCAGATCAAGCCGACGCTGCAAGTGCTGAGGCTGCTGGCCGACAAGAGTCAGTTGTCGCGGGACGCCGAGGCGGAACTGGCATCAGCCTACGTCTTCCTGCGCCGGCTAGAACACCGGCTGCAGTTCCTCGACGACGCGCAGACGCAGAACCTGCCCGACAAGGCCGAGGACCGGGAACTGGTGGCACAGGCGATGGGCTTCGGCACGTTCGAGGCAATGGCCATGGAACTCGATGACCATCGCCAGAATGTGTCCCGCCATTTCGAAGCCGTGTTCGCCGACCCCAACGAGAAGGATCACGCGCTGGATGGCGTCTGGCATGGCGCCGGCGACGACACCCACGCTGCCGAGCTGTCCAGGCTCGGCTTCAAGGATGCCGCCGGCGTCTGCGCCCGGCTGGGCGGCATCCGCGCCGGCAGCCGCTACCAGCAACTCGCCGACAGCGCGCGCGGCCGTTTCGACGCCCTGGTGCCGCGCCTGGTCGAGGCCGCGGCGGCCTTGCCCGACCCCGATGCCGCGCTGTCGCGCGGGCTGGACCTGCTGGAGGCGATCTCGCGCCGCGCGGCCTATCTGGCGCTGCTGCAGCAATATCCGCAGGCGCTGGCGAAAGTCGCGCAGATCGTCGGCAGCTCAAGCTGGGCGGCGGCCTACCTGAATCGCCATCCGGTGCTGCTCGACGAACTGCTCGATGCCCGCATCCTGGACTCCGCGCCCGACTGGCCGGCTTTCCGCGCGCATCTGGGCAAGCTGCTGGATGAGGTCGAGCCCGACACGGAGCGGCAGATGGACCTGCTGCGCGAGGCGCACCACGCGCAGGTGTTTCGCCTGCTGACGCAGGATCTGTCCGGCTTGCTGACCGTCGAGCGGCTGGCCGATCATCTGTCCGAACTCGCCGACATCATGGTTGACCAGGCGCTCAGCCATGCCTGGCGCAAGCTGCTCAAGCGCCATGTGGATTCGCCCCGCTTCGCGGTCATCAGCTACGGCAAGCTGGGTGGCAAGGAACTCGGCTACGCCTCGGACCTCGACCTGGTATTCCTGTTCGACGACCCGGACCCGGAAGCGGCGCAGGTCTATTCGAAGCTGGCGACCCGTCTCAATACCTGGCTCTCGGCCCAGACCGCCGCCGGCCAGTTGTTCGAGACCGACCTGCGCCTGCGGCCGAACGGCGAAGCCGGCCTCGTCGTCAGTTCGATGGCGTCTTTCCACAAGTACCAGCTCGAATCAGCCTGGCTTTGGGAACACCAGGCGCTGACGCGCGCGCGTTTCACCGCCGGCGACCCGGCCGTCGGCGAAGCATTCGAGCGCATCCGCTGCGAAGTACTTTGCCAGCGGCGGGACATGGCGAAGCTGCGCGAGGACGTGCTGGCGATGCGGCGCAAGATGTATGAAGCCCACGGCGGCAAGAGCAGCCTGTTCGACCTCAAGCACGACCCGGGCGGCCTGATCGACGTCGAGTTCGTCGTCCAGTACCTGGTACTCGGCCACGCCTGGGAATATGACGAACTGACCGGCAACAGGGGCAACATCGCCCTGCTGGCGATGGCGGCAGCGAGAGGACTGATTCCCGCCGAACTCGCCGAGACCGTGCGCAACGCCTATCGGGAATACCGGCGGCTACAGCATGGCTTGCGCCTGAACAACCAGCCGGGCCGCGTCGACCCGGCCTCGGTGGCCGAGATGGCCGCCGCCGTGCGCGCGCTCTGGCAACATGTATTCGATATCGACTGAGACAAGAGGAAGCCCCAATGCCCGTCAATCTGAATCCGCCCGTCGCCGCCAACCTGCACCCGGTCGCCGGCGTCCGTCTCGGCGTTACCGAGGCCGGCATCCGCAAGGCCAACCGCCGCGACCTGACGCTGATCGAACTGGCGCAGGGCAGCCGCGTCGCCGGTGTGTTTACCCAGAATCGTTTCTGTGCCGCGCCGGTGCAGGTGTGCAAGCAACATCTGACGACGGGTGAGATCCGCGCGTTGGTGATCAACACCGGCATCGCCAACGCCGGCACCGGCGAGCCGGGTCTCGCAGCCTCCAAACAGAGCTGCCAGGCGGTCGCTCGCATCCTCGATGTGCGCGCCGATCAGGTGCTGCCGTTCTCCACCGGCGTGATTCTCGAAGCGCTGCCGGTCGAGCGCCTGGTCGCCGGCCTGCCTGGCGCCCAGAGCGCGTTGAAGGCCAACGGCTGGTACGACGCCGCCCACGCGATCATGACCACCGATACCGTGGCCAAGGCCGCTTCGGCGCAGGTGACCATCGCTGGTCAGACGGTCACCATCACCGGCATCGCCAAGGGCGCCGGCATGATCAAGCCGAACATGGCGACCATGCTCGGCTTCGTCGCCACCGACGCCGCGGTCGCCCAGCCCATGCTGGAGCGGCTGGTCAAGGAAGTCGCCGACGAGTCCTTCAACTGCGTCACCGTCGATGGCGACACCTCGACCAACGACTCCTTTATCCTGATCGCCACCGGCAAGGGCAGCGCCCGCCTCGAGAGCATCGATGCGGCAGGCTGGCCGGAATTCAAGCTTGCCGTGACCAGCGTCGCGCGCACGCTGGCGCAGGCCATCGCCCGCGACGGCGAAGGCGCCACCAAGTTCATCG
>CAYXZX010000124.1:0-8426 GCA_964469455.1 uncultured Rhodocyclaceae bacterium
GCTGCCCTCGCACGTGGAGCGGATCGGCGAGAACGCCAACCGCCTCTATTTCAGCAGCAACCAGCGGCTGCGCGAGCTCGAGGACGACTTGGGCACCCGGCAGCGGCGTCTCAAGCTGGCCGAGAAGATCCTGATCAGCCTCGTGATCGTGCTGGCCGGCGCGATTTCCGTCCTGTTCGTCCTTCGCCTGAACCAGATCAACCGCCGTCTCGAAGGGGCGCTGGCCGACATGGCCTTGGCCAAGAGCGAGGCGGAGCAGGCCAGTCGGGCCAAGTCGGAGTTCGTGTCGCGCATGAGCCACGAACTGCGCACGCCGCTCAACGCCATCATCGGCTTCGCCGATCTTCTGGAAGCCGAGCCGCTGTCGCCGTCGCATCGCAACTACGTCAGCCTCATCAACAGCTCGGGCCGGCACCTGATGGAGTTGATCAACGCGGTACTCGACCTGGCCAAGATCGAAGCAGGCGGTTTGGTGCTCGAAGACATTCCCTTCGATTTCGCGGCGGCCATCGAAGACGTCAAGACCATCGTGACCGAGCGTGCCGCCGACAAGAACCTGGAATTCGTCGCCACGGTATCGCCGGCCTTGCCACGCCACGTGATGGGCGACCCCACCCGGTTGCGGCAGGTGCTGATCAACCTGCTGGTGAACGCCGTGAAATTTACCGAGGAAGGCATGGTCACCCTGCGGGTGGCGCCCGACGGCGGCGACATCCAGTTTGCCGTGCGCGATTCGGGCATCGGCATGGATGAACAGGCGCGCAGTCGCCTGTTCCAGCCGTTCAGCCAGGGTGACGACTCCATCACCCGCCGCTATGGTGGCACCGGGCTTGGCCTCGTCATCTCGAAGGAACTGATCGAGGCGATGGGCGGCGCCATCGAGGTCGAGAGCGCCCCGGGCGCGGGTACCTGCTTCTGGTTCCGGCTGCCGCTCAAGCCGGCGCCGATACCGGCAGGCGCCGATGCCGAGGTGGCCGCACCGGCCGAAGCTTCCTTCGCCGAGCAGCCGGTGGCCAGCCTGGTCGGCGGCCGGGTGCTGCTGGTCGACGACAATCTGGTCAACCAGAAAGTGGCCGGTGCCATGCTCGACAAGCTGGGATTGCCATACGATCTCGCCGGCAACGGCGTCGAGGCCGTGCGGCGCGTGCAGGAAGCCGGCTACGCGGCGGTGCTGATGGACATGGAAATGCCGGAAATGGACGGCATCACCGCCACCCGGCGCATCCGCGAATGGGAGCAGCAACAGGGCCGCATGCGGTTGCCGATCATCGCGATGACGGCCAATGCCCTGCAGGAGGATCGCGAGCGCTGCCTCGCCGCGGGCATGGATGGCTATGTCGCCAAGCCGATATCGCGCAAGATATTGCAGGACGAGCTGAGCCGCGTGTTCAGCGACAAGGCGGAGCCGCCGCGCACCGCCGTGGAGCCACAGTCGAAGGAGCAATCGATGGAAGAACGGATATTCGATCAGGAAGCGGCGCTGGAAATGATGGGCGACGACGACGATCTCCTGAAGGAGCTTGCGCGGATGTTCATCGACAACGCGCCGCAGACGTTTGGCGAGTTGAATGCCGCGCTTGGCGCCGCGGACCGGGTGGCGCTGAAACGGAGCGCCCATACGCTCAAGGGCCTGTTTGCCACTTTCGTCTGCCCGCAAGGCGTAGCGGTTGCGCGCGAACTCGAGCAGGCGGCGGCGGATCCCGGCGTGACGCTGGAGCGCTGCCGCGAGCTGGCAGGCGGCGTGCGCGAACGCGTTGAAGCGTTGAGTGCGGCCCTGGCACGCTACGTCGCCGGCTAGCCCGATGCCGCCTGACTACCTGGAGAAGATTCTCAACGCCCGCGTCTACGACGTCGCGGTCGAGACGCCGCTCGACCTTGCGCCCAACCTGTCGGTGCGCACGGGCAACCGGGTGCTGCTCAAGCGCGAGGACATGCAGCCGGTGTTCTCCTTCAAGCTGCGCGGCGCCTACAACAAGATGGCGCATCTGACGCCAGCGCAGAGGAAGCGTGGCGTGATCGCCGCCTCCGCCGGCAACCACGCCCAGGGCGTGGCGCTGGCGGCGCGCCGGCTGGGCTGCAAGGCGGCGATCGTGATGCCGGTGACGACGCCGCAGATCAAGATCGACGCTGTCCGCAAGCACGGCGGCGATGCCGTACAGATCGTCCTCGCCGGTGATTCCTACGACGAGGCCTATGCCCACGCGCTGGCGCTAGAGAAGAAGGAGCGGCTGACCTTCGTCCATCCCTACGACGATCCGGATGTCATCGCCGGCCAGGGCACCATCGCCATGGAAATCCTGCGCCAGCATCCCGCTCCGATCGACGCCGTGTTCTGCAGCATCGGCGGCGGCGGCCTGATCTCGGGTGTTGCGGCCTACATCAAGCGCCTGCGTCCCGCGACGCGGATCATCGGCGTCGAGGCGTCCGACGCCGACGCCATGGCGCGCTCACTCGCCGCCGCCAAGCGCGTGCGGCTGGATTCGGTCGGCCTGTTCGCCGACGGGGCTGCGGTCAAGTACGTCGGCGCCGAGACATTTCGCCTG
This sequence comes from uncultured Rhodocyclaceae bacterium, assembly GCA_964469455.1. Classification (GTDB taxonomy): domain Bacteria; phylum Pseudomonadota; class Gammaproteobacteria; order Burkholderiales; family Rhodocyclaceae; genus Fen-999. Next base: position 2,544 of record CAYXZX010000124.1, read on the forward strand.
TGCCGGGAATTCGTCGACGAAGTGGTGCTGGTCGACACCGACGCCATCTGTGCCGCCATCAAGGACGTGTTCGAGGACACGCGTTCCATCCTCGAGCCGGCCGGCGCGCTAGCCATCGCCGGCGCCAAGGCCTGGGTCAAGGCCACCGGTGCGCGCGACAAGACGCTGGTGGCGGTCGCCTCCGGCGCCAACATGAATTTCGACCGCCTGCGCTTCGTCGCCGAGCGCGCCGAGGTCGGCGAGCAGCGCGAGGCGGTCCTGGCCGTGACCATTCCGGAGAAGCCGGGCAGCTTCAAGAAATTCTGCGGCCTGATCGGCAAGCGCTCGATCACCGAGTTCAACTATCGCTATTCCGATGCCCGGGAGGCGCATGTCTTTGCCGGCGTGCAGGTGGCCAACCGCGCCGAGTCGCTCAAGCTGGTCGAGTCGTTGCGCCGCCACGACCTGCCGGCGCTCGACCTGACCGACGACGAGATGGCGAAGCTGCATATCAGGCACATGGTCGGCGGGCGCGCGCCGGGGCTGGCCGATGAACTGCTCTATCGCTTCGAGTTCCCCGAGCGGCCGGGCGCCCTGATGAACTTCCTCGACAAGATGAGCAAGGGCTGGAACATTTCGCTGTTCCATTACCGCAACCACGGCGCCGACTATGGCCGCGTGCTGGTCGGCATGCAGGTGCCGGCGCGGGAAATGAAGGCGTTCCGCGCCTTCCTCAAGAACCTCGGCTATCGCTGCTGGGACGAGTCGAAAAACCCTGCCTACCGGTTGTTCCTCGGCCAATAGCCGAACGAGGCTCGGCGGGCTTGGCTGCCTGCTATTTTCCGGCCGGATCCGGCGTCGTCGTCTTGGGCTTGGTCGGCGGATCGCCGCCATGCAGCGCCTTGAGCGCCTGGCGTGCCGTGGCGCTGCGGCTGGCGGCGGGCGCGGGTATGGCGCTCGCCTTGTCGGCCGGTGCCGTTTGCGTCGGGGGCGGATTGGCGGGTGGCGTGTCGCCGCCGCTGACTTTGGGCTGCTGCGCCAGCGCCGGTAAGCCAATCGCCAGCGCCGCGACGAATGCAATCTTAGGTATCACGTCTCGGCTCCTGATGATCTGGAGGATGTCCAGTGAGTGTAACGCAGGACGCGCCGGCGACGCCGACCGCGCTGGCGAATGTCCAGGTGCCGGCCTCGGTGACGATCATGTCGAGGCGGATGTCGTGCGCCTGCGGCCGGGTCGTTTCGATCCGGCCCAGTTCGAAGCCGACGCCTATCGTCAGCGGCCGCGGCCGCAGCGTGGCCAGCGTGCGGTCGAAATAGCCGCCGCCGTAGCCGATCCGGTAACCCTCGCCGTCGAAGGCCACCAGCGGCAGCAGCAGAACATCGGGCGCCGTGCATCGTGAGGTGTCGGGAATCGGGATGCCGTGGCGGTCGGTGGTCATCGGTGCATCCGGGGTCCAGCCGCGAAACTGCATCGGCGCCGCAGGCGTCACCACGACCGGCTGGCAGGCGCGCCAGCCGCCATCGATCAGTTCGGACACCAGTGGCCGGGCATCGAACTCGCGCCGAACCGGCCAGCAGAAGCCGATGGCTTGCGGCCGGCGCGCCACCAGGACTGACTTTAGCAATGCGGTGATCTGCGCCGAGGCGCTCCAGTGCTCCTCGTCGGTCATCGCCAGGCGCGCGGCGATCCGGTCGCGCCGCAGGCGTTCGCGAAACGGGACGGAATCGCCGGCGTGATCGCCGGATGGCTCGGCCGGACCCATGTGCTAATCTTGAAAAATGAAGCGCCAACTATATACGAGCAAACGAACGGCTGGCCTGGCTGGAGCGGTCGCTTCGTTCTTGTTGGCGTGGGCGGTGACGGCGGTCGCCGGCAACGAAACGGGTGCCGAGGAGCGCTTCGCGGCGGCGCGCGATGCGTTCCGTGCGGGCGAACGCGTCCGGCTGGCGAAGCTCGGCGAGTCGTTGCGCGGCAGCGAATTCGCGGGATGGGTCGAGCACTGGCAGTTGCGCCTGCGCCTCGAGGAAAACACCGACGAGGGCGTGGCCGATTTCCTCGAGCGGGAAAACGGTTCGTACCTGGCCGAGAAGATGCGCGGCGAGTGGTTGCGCTGGCTGGGCAAGCGCGGTGACTGGCCCCCGTTCCAGCAGGAATACCCGCGGCTGGTGCAGCCCGACCAGGAACTGGCGTGCCACGCATTGCGGGGGCGGCTGGAGCGGCAGGAAGACGCCAGCGCGCTCGACGAGGCCCGTCCGCTGTGGTTCACCGTGATCGACCTGCCCGAATCCTGCCTGCCGCTCATGCAGCGGCTGATTGCCGACGGCAGGCTGGACAGGGATGACATCTGGGCGCGGATGCGGCGCCTGATGGAGATGAAGAAGCCGGGTGCCGCGCAGCTCGTGGCACGCCATCTGCCGGCGCGGGAAGCCCCGGATGCGCGCAAGCTGGAAGCGGTGATCGACAATCCGGCGCGTTATCTGGCGCGGCTGCCGGGCAATTTCGCCACCAGCCGTCCGGGCCGCGAGCTGGCGCTGTTCGCCATCGCCCGCGTCGCGCGCGGCGATCCGGCGGTGGCGGTATCGCAATGGCGTGCCATCGAGCATCGTTTCGACAAGGCCGAGCGCGCCTATGTCTGGGGCCAGATCGCCTGGCAGGCGGCGCTGAATCACCTGCCCGAGGCGCTCGAGTGGTACGCGCTCGCCGGCGGAGCCACCTTGAGCGAGGAACAACTGGCCTGGCAGGCGCGCGCTGCGCTGCGCGCCCAGGACTGGCCGCGGCTGGCGCAAGCCGTCGCCGACATGCCGCCCAGGCTGGCCGGCCAGCCGGAATGGGTCTACTGGGCGGGCCGGGCGCTGGCGGCGCAAGGATCGCCGGAAGAAGCGACGCGGCTTTTCGAAAGGATCAGCGGCCAGCCGAACTTCTACGGCAACCTCGCCGACGAGGAACTCGGCCGCGCCATCGTCGTGCCGCCACGGGCCAGTTCGCCCAGTGCCGAGGAACTTGCGGCCGTGCGCGCCAACCCGGGGTTGCGCCGCGCGCTCGCCGTGCTGCGGACCGACCTGCGCATCGAGGGCGTGCGCGAATGGGTGTGGAACCTGCGCGGCATGAGTGACCGCCAGCTGCTGGCGGCGGCGGAACTGGCGCGTGGCGAAGGCGTCTGGGACCGCGCCATCAATACCGCCGACCGCACGCTGGTCGAGCATGATTACGGGCTGCGCTACCTGGCGCCGTTCCGTGACCGGGTGGCGGCCAAGGCGCGCGAAGTGGCGCTCGACGACGGCTGGGTGTACGGGCTGATGCGCCAGGAGAGCCGCTTCGTCATGGATGCGCGGTCGTCGGTCGGCGCCAAGGGTCTGATGCAGCTGATGCCGGCCACCGCGCGCTGGGTGGCGCAGAAGATCGGCCTGAGCAACTACCACCCCTCGCGCGTCGCGGAAATGGACACCAACGTGACGCTGGGCACGCATTACCTCAAGATGGTGCTGGAGTCGCTGGACAACCAGCCGGTGCTGGCGTCGGCTGCCTATAACGCCGGGCCGGGCCGGGCGCGCAAGTGGCGCGCCGACCGGCCGCTGGAAGGCGCCATCTATGCCGAAACCATCCCGTTCAACGAAACCCGCGACTACGTCAAGAAGGTGATGAGCAACGCCGTCTACTACGCCATGCTGTTCGAGGACCGGCCGCAGTCGCTCAAGGCGCGGCTCGGCATCGTGCGGGCGCGCGGCAGTGGCGAAACGGACGGGACCGCGCTGCCATGATGGCCAGCGTGCTGGTCGTCGGCGGTTCCGGCTTCGTCGGTTCGCATCTGGTGCGCCGCCTGGCGGGGCGCGGGCTGCGCGTGGTCGTGCCGACCCGCCGGCGCGAACGCGCCAAGCACCTGACCCTGCTGCCGACCGTCGAGGTGGTCGAGGCCGATGTCCATGACGACGCCATGCTGGGCCGCCTGTGCGCCGACCAGGACGCCGTGGTCAATCTGGTCGGAATACTCAGGGGCGGCAACGGCGTTCCCTACGGCGCCGGTTTCGCGCGGGCCCATGTCGAATTGCCGCGCCGCGTCGCCGAAGCGGCCCGCCGCGCCGGCATCGACCGCTTCATGCACATGTCGGCCCTGAAAGCCGACGCGGCCGCGCCGTCGGGCTACCTGCGCTCCAAGGCCGCTGGTGAAGCCGCGGTGCGCTTGGTGCTGCCGTCGGCGACGATTTTCCGGCCATCGGTGATTTTCGGCCCCGGTGATGCCTTTCTGGCCATGTTCGCCGGTCTGCTGAAGTTTGCGCCGGTCATGCCGCTGGCCGCACCCGGGGCACGCTTCCAGCCGGTGTGGATCGGCAACGTCGCCGATGCCTTCGTCGAAGGGCTGATGAGGCCGGAGAGCGACGGCCAGACGTATGAACTATGCGGGCCGAACGTCTATACGCTGCGCCAGCTGGTCGAATACGCAGGGGAGTGCAGCGGACGGCGCCGCCCGGTGGTCGGTCTGTCGCCGGCACTGTCGTGGCTGCAGGCGCTGGCGCTGGAACTGGTTGGCGGCCCGATGACCCGCGACAACCTGCGGTCGATGTCGGTACCGAACGTCTGCGAGGCCGGCTGCGGCCTGCCATTCGGGCTGGCGCCGGCGGCGCTGGAGCAGGTCGCGCCGGGCTATCTCGGTCACCTGGGGCGGCCCAGCCGGTAGACCGCCGTGCTGCCGAGGAAGTTGTGCTCCTCGGTGATCTCCCTGCCCTCGTCGAACACCTTGCGCTCGCGCACGACGATGCCGCGTTCGGCGCAGAAGGCGTCGAAGTCGGCGATGGTGAAGAAGCGCAGGTTCGGCGAGTTGTACCACTGGTGCGGCAGGCTTTCCGAGACCGGCATGCGGCCGTTGAGGATGGCCTGCCGGTGCTTCCAGTAGCCGAAGTTCGGGAAGCTCACCACCGCCTCGCGGCCGACCCGCAGCATCTCGTTGATGATGTTCTCGGTGTGGCGCATGGCTTGCAGCGTCTGCGACAGGATGACGTGCTGGAAGGCATCGGTTTCGAAATCGGCCAGCCCGCCTTCGAGGTCGCCCTGGATGACGTTGATGCCGTTGCCGATGGCGGCCAGCACCTTGGCGTCGTCGATCTCGACGCCCCAGCCGAGCACGCCGCGCGCTTCGATCAGGCGCCCGAGCAGCGAGCCGTCGCCGCAGCCGAGGTCGAGCACGCGCTCGCCGGGCTGCACCCAGCCGGCGATGACGTCGAAGTCGGGGCGGGTCAGCGAAAAGTCAGTCATGGCGACACGCCGTCGAGATAGGCGCGCACGATGGCGTGGTAGTGCGCGTCCTGCATCAGGAAGGAGTCGTGCCCGTGCACGCTCTTGATTTGGGCATAGGCGACGTTCTGGCCGTTGTGCACCAGGGCATCGACAATCTCGCGCGACCGTTCCGGCGAAAAGCGCCAGTCGGTGGAAAACGAAATGACCAGGAACTTTGCCCGGGCCCGCGCCAGCGCCGCGCCGAGACTGCCGCCGGTCTCGGCGGCCGGGTCGAAGTAGTCGAGCGCCTTGGTCATGCGCAGGTAGGTGTCGGCGTCGAACCATTCGGCGAACTTGTCGCCCTGGTAGTTCAGGTAGGACTCGACCTCGAACTCGACGCCGAAGCCGAAGGAAGCAGCGTCCGGCCGGCGCTTGCGGCCGAACTTCTCGGCCATCTGGTCGTCCGACAGGTAGGTGATGTGGCCGAGCATGCGCGCCAGCCGCAGGCCGGTCACCGGCCGCCGGCCGGCCTCGTACTCGGGATCGGTCAGGATGGCCTGGCGCGCCACCTCGTTGAAGGCGATGTTCTCGGCGGTCAGGCTGGGCGCGGCGGCGATTACCAGCGCGTGGCGGACGCGCTCTGGAAACTGCATGGTCCATTGCATGGCCTGCATGCCGCCCAGGCTGCCGCCCGC
>CAYXZX010000125.1:0-8240 GCA_964469455.1 uncultured Rhodocyclaceae bacterium
AAGTCAGGCGCCCGTACTTGCCTTCCCCGGCGCTTCCCTGAAAGTCAGGCGCGGCGATACGCCAGCCTGAACGGCACGCTGATCAGCGCGCCGGCACCAGTCGGCCCAGCATCGCCGCCAGGTCGTCGGCGCGAATCGGCTTGGCCAGGTAATCGTCCATGCCCGCCTCGAGGCAGGCTTCGCGGTCGCCCTGCATGGCGTTGGCCGTCATGGCCGCGATCGGCAGCCGGCGCAGGCCCTTGTCCGCCTCGAGCCGGCGGATGCGCTGGGTCGCCTCGATGCCGCCCATCACCGGCATCTGCATGTCCATGAGCACGACATCGAAGGCCCCCCCGGCGGCCACCGCGTCCACCGCCTCCTGGCCGTTGACCGCCAGCGTGACGCGATGGCCCCATTTGCCGAGCACCGCGGTGGCGAGCTTCTGATTGACCGGATGATCCTCGACCAGCAGGACATCGAGCGCGCCTCGCGAAGCGGCGAGCGCCGAGGGCGCGCCATCCGGCGTCGCCGTTGAGGGGGACGCCGGAGCGGCCGCGTCGACCGGCAGCGGCAGCGCGAAATGGAAGACGCTGCCGATCCCCTGCGTGCTCTCGACCCTCATCTGGCCGCCCATCAGTTCGACCAGGCGGTGGGTGATGGTCAGGCCCAGTCCGGTGCCGCCATACTTGCGCGTCGTCGAGGCATCGGCCTGCGCGAAGGCGTCGAAGATGTGCGCCATCTTGTCGGCGGCGATGCCGATGCCGGTATCGCTCACCGAAAAGCGGATAACGTTGGCGGCATCGCTCGGAGAAGCCGCCTCGACATGCACGATGATTTCGCCGCATTCGGTGAACTTGATGGCGTTGCCGACCAGATTGAGCAGGATCTGCTGCAACCGGCCGGCGTCGCCGATCACGCGGGCCGGCACATTCGGCAGGATGTCGGAGGCGATGCCGAGCTGCTTCTTCTGGGCGCTCAAGGCCAGCGGCCTGAGTGCCTCGCCGATGGCTTGGCGGAGGTCGAAGCCAACGTGTTCGATCTGCATCTTGCCCGCCTCGATCTTCGAGAAGTCGAGAATGTCGTTGATCACCGTCAGCAGCAGGCCCGCCGACGAGCGAACGACTTTCAGGCATTCGTTGCGCTCGGCCTCGGTCCGGCTTTCGAGCGCAAGGTCGGCCATGCCGATGATGCCGTTCATCGGCGTCCTGATCTCGTGGCTCATGTTGGCCAGGAAGACGCTCTTGGCGCGGCTGGCCGCCTCCGCCGCTTCCTTGGCGACCTTCAGATCGGCCGTGCGCTGCTCGACCATGGCTTCGAGATGATGGCGATGGCGGTCGAGTTCCTCTTCTGCCTTGATGCGCTCGGTGACATCGCGGCCGACCGACAGGTGCACGGACTCGCCGTCCACAATCATTGGGGACGAGCGAACGTCCAGCCAGCGCTGGTCACCCTGCAAACCTTGAGTCTCGCAGCGCATGGAACCGCTGCCGCCGGCAATCACCCGCTCGTGCAGCGCGCCCAGTTCGGCGCGGAACGGTGGCGTGACGAAATCGACGACGGCGCGGCCGATCAACTGCCCCGCACCCTCCGCTCCCAGCAGCCTCGTCGCCGCCGGATTGGCCGTGAGCAACCGTCCCGCCCTGTCGATGGTGATCACGCCGTCGTTGATCGCCGCCAGCGTCGCCTCGGCACGCTGGCGCTCGACGTCGAGGGCGTGGGTCGCGCGACGCAGGGCGCGCATGGGCAAGGCGCGCACGACCATGAAGATGGCGGCGCCCAGCGCCAGGCCCAGCAGCGCGGCGATCAAGGTGCCTTGCATCAGTTCGTCGAGCGGCGCGCTGATCTCGATGCGGCCCACCACTTGACCGGAATCGTGAAGGGGGTAGCTGCGCGTCAGCGCCGGTCCGTCCGGCTTGCGGCCCTGAGTGACGACGACGCCACCGCCGGCATCGAGCACGCTCAGCCATTCGTTCCCGAGCGGCACCGGTTCGCGCGCCACCAGGCCCTGGATGCGATTCTCGGCATACATCCAGGCATCGGGTGCGGTGGCGATCAGGCCTGTCAGGGCCGAGGCCTTGACCTGGGCCTTGAACTCGATCTGCGTCCGCAGGTCACGCAGCGAGATTGCCGCGAAGCCCGCCGGGAAACCGAGGACGACGATGGCGGCAATGATGGCCGCCAGACGGGTGACAACCCGCGCGACGCGTTCCTCGGACCCGGGCATGTCGGCCACGCCGGAAGCCCTACGGCAGCCAGTGCCCGTTGCGCGCCAGGATCTCGCGGGCGGATGGCGATCGGAGGAAAGCCACGAAGCTGCGCACCGCCGGCGATGGCTCCGGCTTGGTCAGCGCATAGAAGTGCTTGGTCAGCGGATAGGCGCCGGAAGACGCATTGGCTGGTGACGGATCGACACCGTCGAGCGCCAGCGCGCGCAACGGCCGCCCTTCCGACAGGATCAAGGCGAGCGTGGTCACCCCGACGGAGCCGGGAATGGTTTCGATCTTGTCGGCAGCTTCCTGGTCGGTGACGGCAAAAGGCAGAGCGGGACGCTGCTCGGCCGCAACCAGGGCCTTTTCCAGCGCCGGGCCGAGCGACTTGATCTGGTGCGTGTTGTCGTCACCGGGCTGGCGCAACACGGGCCGAATGGCCGTGCCGTCCGGCCAGCGCGCCAGCGTGCCGTCATAGAGAGCGGCGAGCTGCTCGCGGGTCAATCCGCCAGCCTTGGATTTGCTGGCCACCGCCAGCACGGTCGGCGTGCGGGCGTATTCGACCGCCGCGATGCCGGCCTGCTCCTCCGCCTTTGGCGGGCGCGACGACAGGCCGATCTCTATGCCGCCGCGCGGCACGGCCTTGATCGCACCACTGCTGCCGATGCTCGGCAGGATGGTCACCTGATGCTCGGGATGCTGGCGCATGAACGCCTCGCCGAGCAGCCGCATGGTACCCAAGGCATTGCCGCTGCCGCCGATGCGGATTTCGTCGGCCAGCACGGCCCGGCCGGCCAACAGGCCGCAGACAAGGAACAAGGGCACCAGCAGAGCGCGGATCGAGCGGAATCGGGTCATGGCCTCGTACCAAAGATATAGGGAAACAAAACCCCGGGCGTCATTGTTATCGGCTTGTACGGCACCTTGCTTTAGGGCAATCGACGACAAAATAACAGGCGGGCGGAAAGTCAGCCGTGGCGGAACGCCGCCCCTAGGGCTTCTGCCTGGCCGTCAGCGCCGCCTTCAGTCCGGCGAACGGCGAATGAGTCGCAACCCCGGCGCTCCTGCCCGACGATCCGCCGCCACCCGCCAGTTCGAGCTGCTTCTGGTGCTCGTTGTCGTGGCAGTACAGGCAGAGCAACTCCCAGTTGCTGCCGTTGGGCGGATTGTTGTGATGATCATGGTCGCGATGGTGCACCGTCAGTTCACGCACGTTGGCATGCGTGAATTCGCGCGCGCAGCGGCCGCAGATCCATGGATATATCTTCAGGGCCTGCTCGCGGTAGCCCTGCTCGCGCTTTTCCGCCGCCCGCCGTGCTTCGGCGACCACGCGATCGAGTCTGTCGGGATCCGGTGGCTTCATGGCGGAAAGCATAGCAGCATTCCCGCCGCCGATTCACGCGCGGCGGAAGCAGGCGTAGATGAATTTCTGCTCGCCCTGCGCCGGCGTGACGTGGGTTTCGCGCAGGGCGTCGACGAGAACAAAGCCAGAACCGAGCGTCGCCGCCAGTTGCCCGGGGCTGTAGCGGCAGACCGGCAGGTTGCTGCAACGTTCGGGGCCGTCCTCCGCGAAGGTCGCCATGATCAGCCATCCCCCCGCCGGCACGGCCGCGGACAGCGCGGCGACGTAGGCCCGGCGATCGGCGGCATCGGTGAGGAAATGGAACACGGCGCGGTCGTGCCAAAGCCGGTACGGGCCCGGCGGTCGCAGGCGCGTGATGTCGCCGACCAGCCAGTGCACGCGGTTCGAGCGCTCGCCCAGGCGCACCTTGACGCCTTCGAGCGCCGCCGCCGAGATGTCGAGCACCGTAACATCGGCGAAGCCGCGCCCGAGCAGGTGATCCACCAGATTGGCGGCGCCGCCGCCGACGTCGATGACGGCATCGCCCGGCCCGATGCCGAGTTGGTCGATGAGGCGCAGCGAGGTGTCCGGACGCGCCTGGTACCAGCTCACCTCGTGCGCGCCGCGCGCGGCGTATACGCCCTCCCAGTGACTTGTCCGATCGGCCATGGCTTCCTCCCGCCAACAAACGCAATAACAATCTAATGTTTGTTAGACCAATCTAGAGGACTGCCTGCCTCCCTGTCAAGCACCGCGCGGCGCATTGACAGCGCCCGGAACGCCGCCTAGATTCACGGGCCATGAAGGACGCGCGACGCATCAAGGACCTGCTCTACGAACAGGTGGCCCGCATCGGCAAGGCCGCGGCCAGCCCGAAGCGGCTGGAACTGATCGAACTGCTCTGCCAGGGCGAGAAGCCGGTGGAGCTGCTGGCCCGCGAGACCGGCATGAGCATGAAGCTCGCCAGCGCGCACTTGCGCCAGCTGCGCGCCGCCCGTCTGGTGGACACCGAGCGGCAGGGCAAGCATGTCGTCTATCGCCTGGCCGACCGCGCCGTCGCGGATTTCTGGGTGGCGATCCGCGCGCTGGCGGAAGACCGCCTGATCGAACTGCGCCTGGCACTGCAGCGCATCGCCACGCAACCGGGTGAACTGGCGCCGCGCAATCGCGACGAACTGGCGCGGATGGCGCGCAAGGGCGACATCATCATGCTCGACGTGCGGCCGGCGAGCGAGTACGAGGCGGCGCACCTGCCGTTCGCGCGCTCGATTCCCCTCGACGAGCTGAAGCAGCGGCTGGCCGAGCTGCCGGCCGGCAAAACCGTGGTCGCGTATTGTCGCGGCCCGTATTGCCTGATGGCGCGCGATGCGGTCGAACTGCTGCGCCGGCACGGCTTCGATGCCATGCGCCTGCCGGAGGGCGTGGCGGAATGGGGCGTCGCCCCGGCGCGGTAAGCCGCGAAAGTCAGCCTCGGCGGGACGCCGGGGCCGACATTTCAAAGCCGCTTCAGGCCTTGTGGATCACGTGCTCGGCGTAGGCGTTGAGCTCGCCGAGCATCTGCGGCAGGGTCCGGGTGTCGGCACCGCCCTCGTAGACATTGCGGAAGGCGACCGCGACCTCGTGGGCACCGATGTCTTCCAGGCGCTTGATGCCGTCGGGCGTGTAGGCATCGCGGCCGCTGACCTGGATGTGGAAGGGCAGCTTGTCGCGACCGTATTCAGCGCGCCACGCATTGAGCTTGCCGATCATGGTCACCAGTTCCTCCAGCGTGTTGCCGGCACTGATCCAGCCGTCGCCGAGCCGGGCGGCACGCTTCAAGGCAACATCGGCATGCCCGCCAATGAGAATGGGCACCGGTTGGGTCGGCACCGGGCACATCTTGATCGCCGGCAGCCGGTAGAACTCGCCCTCGTAGCCGAAGTAGTCACCACCGCAGAGGCCGCGGATGATTTCGATCATTTCGTCCATGCGCTTGCCGCGCCCTTCCCAGGGCTGGCCGCAGACCTCGAAGTCCTCCTGCCACGGGCTGAGGCCGACGCCGAGCACGAAGCGGTTGTCGGTGATCACGGCGACGGTGGTCAGCGACTTGGCGACGATGACGGGATGCCGCACCGGCAGCTTCATCACCGAGGTCGAGAACTTCAGCTTGCGCGTCACCGCCGCCATCCACGGCACCGCACTGAAAGGCTCGAGGAAGGGAACGCCGTCGAGGAACTCGCGCGAGCCATCGGCGTTGTAGGGATACCGGGAGTCGGCCTCCTTCGGATAGCAGATGCTGTCGGGCAGCGTGAAACTGTCGTAGCCGGCCGCCTCGGCCGCCTTGGCCAGCTCCGGGTAGAAGACCGGGTTGCACATGCTGGCGTGATAAGCGAACTTCATGTTTTCTCTCCTGTGGCGAATTACGCGAACTTCTCGATCACGCTGCCGGCGTAGCGCCTGATGGCCTCGAGCTTGACCGCCAGCGGCGGCTGCTGCTGCAACATGGTGCCGACACCCATTTCGGCCAGGATACCGGGCGAGCTCCAGGGCGTGACTTGCAGGTCGGTGACGCCCAGTGCCTCGAGGCGGCGGATGTCGTCCACCGTTTCGGCATCCGGGCAATGCATCATGATGTCGAAGGGCTCATGCTCGCGGCCGAATTCGCGGCGATAGCCGTTCAACTCGGCCAGCACGCCTTCGACCTGATCCATGTTGTGGATGACGCTGACCCAGCCGTCGCCGTAGCGGGCGGCGCGTCGCAGCGCGGGCGGCGTGGTGCCGCCGACATAGATCGGAACGCGTTTCTTGGGCACGGGCGCCATGATCAGCCGATCGAAATCGAAATACTTGCCGTGGAATTCCTGCATGCCGCCCTGCATCAGCAGGCGTATCACCTGGATCGCCTCGTCCTGGCGGGCGCCTCGGGTCTTCATGTCGACGCCGAGCCACTTGAACTCCTCCGGCATCCACGCCAGGCCGACGCCGAGCGCGACGCGGTCATTGGCAATCGCCGCCACCGAGCAGAGGCTCTTGGCCTCGAGCAGCGGCTGGCGGATCGCCAGCCTGAGCACCGAAGGCAGGAAGCGGATGCGCTTGGTCACGGTCGCCATCGCCGTGATCGCCACCCAGGGATCCAGCACCGGCACGTCCAGCGGCCAGAAGCGGGTGCCGTCCGGCGTGTAGGGATAGGGAACGGAAATCTCTTCCGGGAAGAAGGGTGCGTCGGCGACCTGGATGCTGTCCCAGCCGCACTCGTCGGCCGCGCGGGCAATCTCCAGATGTTCCGCCGGGTCGACCATGAACAGGTGAAAACCGAATCTCATCGCACGCTTCCCTTCCTCGTTGTGGGAAATTTTCAGTCACGGGGACGGCCACCGACCCGCCAGCCGGCAAGCATACCGAAAGTCGGCCGCCTCGGCCTCGTTTCCTTGCGCGGGTCAGCGGCGCTTGACGGCGGTCAGGATGCCCTGCATCAGCGCCAGCGGCGTCGGCGGGCAGCCGGGCACGCGCACGTCGACGGCGACGACGTTGTCGACGGGGCCGCAGGTGGCGTAGTTCTCGTTGAACAACTGCCCCGCTTCGCCGCAGCCGCAGCCGCAATCGCCCACCGCCACGACCAGCTTGGGATCGGGCGTGCAGTCATAGGCGATGCGCAGCGCATTCTCCATGTTCTTGGTCACCGGGCCCGTGACCAGCAGCATGTCGGCATGGCGCGGACTGGCGACGAACTTGATGCCGCGCCCCTCGAGGTTGTAATAGGCGTTGTTGAGCGCGTGGATTTCGAGCTCGCAACCGTTGCAGGAACCTGCATCGACTTCGCGGATGGTCAGCGCACGGCCGAGAATGGCGAGGATCTCGTCGTTCAGCCGTTCGATGTCGGCCTGCGGGCCGATGTCGGCGTCCGCCGGCGGCTCGGTGATGACGCCGGTGCGCAGTATCCTCTTCAGCAGCGGAATCATAGATCAGCTCCGCTGTAGGAAAGATTGAACGACTTGTTGATCAGCGGAAAGTCGGGAACGATGTCGTTCATCACGGCATGTTCCAGCGCCAGCCACGCCTGCCACGAAGGATCGTGGGGATGGACGCGGGCCAGGCGGCCATCGGCGCCGATGCGCGCGCCGACGACCACTTCGCCGCGCCAGCCCTCGACGATGCCGAGACCGCTGGCACCGGCGACCGGCGCGACCTCGGCGCGAACTTGCCCGCCGGGCATGGCCACCGCCATTTCCCTCAGCAGGCGCAGCGACTCGAAGATCTCGTCGAAGCGCACCGCGACGCGGGCGGCGACGTCGCCGCGCTCGTCGGTGGCCGGCCGCACGCCCAGCCGATCGAACGGCGGCGGCGGCGTGTAGCCCTGGCGGTAGCAGCGGCCGCCGAGAATGATGCCGGTCGCCCGCGCCGCCATGCCCGTCATCGACAGTTCGCGCGCCAGATCGGCCGTGATGGCGCCGGTGGTGAGAAAGCGGTCCTGCAGGCCGGAGTGCTCGTCGTAGATGGCGCGCAGGGTCTTGACCTCGCGCCCGATCGTTTCGCACTGCTCGACGATCCGCCGCAGCGCCGCCGGTTCGAGATCACAGCCGACACCGCCGGGCACGATGCGATCCATCATGAAGCGATGGCCGAACACCTCGGCGTTGAGGCGCAGCCAGTCTTCCTTGAGACGCATGAACTGCGTGAGGCCGAAGGCGAAGGCGGCATCGTTGCCCAGCGCGCCGAGGTCGCCGAGGTGGTTG
>CAYXZX010000126.1:0-8196 GCA_964469455.1 uncultured Rhodocyclaceae bacterium
CTCACCAGCGGCGCCGCCACTGGCCGCCGATGCGGCGTGTCCGCAGTTGTTCGGCCCGCTCGGCCGTCGTGACCCTCGGCGTTTCCGGCGGCAGGTGCCGGCGCAGGTCCTTGAACGGAACGGTTGTCAGGGTGGGGATGGGCAGGGTGTCGGCTTCGTACCAGCGGCCGATGATCATGCCTTGCAGCGTTCCCGCCGGGTCCAGCCAGTTCGGCACCCCGGGGTCCTCGAGGCTGATCACGGCCCGAAAACGGCCGTCGGCGTCGATGCGCGCCTGATGGCCATTGAGGCTGCTCTGGCGCTGGATGAATTCGACCGCATTCCACAACTCGTCGTTGAGCTGCACGTTCCAGTAGCGATGTCGCGCCGGCAACGTCGTTTCGAGGATCAGCGCCTCGTCGGCCGCGAGGCGGAAAATGCCCTGCCAATAGGCCTGGGCGGGCACGGCACCGCCGAAATCGGCGAGCTCGATCTTGTTGATCAGGCCGCGCTTCAGCGCGGCATTCTGGTAGTTGAGCCACAGGCGCGACAGGCGCTGGGTGAATCCGCCCAGCAATTCGCGGATGCGTCCATCGATCTGTCCGATGGAGAGGCGCGGCTTGAGCGGCGACGCGCCGATGCGCTCGATGGCCAGCGATGCTTCGCGCTCGTCGCCCCAGGCGTAGGCGCGGTTGCGCACCATGATGAACTCGGTGTCGGGATGAAGGGGCAGCCAGTCGCCTTGATATCCGGCCGGGCGCTCGGCACTGAACAGCACGTCCAGTTCGCCGTTGGGGCCGACCGTCAGTTCGTCGGCGTCGAAGTAGCCGAAGTTCCTTCCGGGGGCGTCGGCCATGCCCATCATGTTGGCGCCGGTGGAAAAGGTCAGCACCTTGACGGTCCCGCGGTTGCCGGCGACGCGGTAGACGGCGTCACCCCGCACCGGCGCGAGCAGGTAGGTGTCGTCCGGGTTCGGCTGCAGGAGGAAGACGGAGTTGAGAAAAGGCGCCCAGTCGGGATGGTCCGCATCCGCCTGGAAATAGAGGAAATAGCCCAGCGACAGGTTCATCAGCAACTGTCGGTAGAGTTCGGCCCGGAGCTGTTCGCTTTGCGGATCGAACGTCAGGCCGACGAGAGCCTCGGCGGGCTTCAGCAATTCGAGGAATTCGGACCAGGATGGCAGTCTCGCAGTCACGGGGCCTCCAGCACCAGAGTAGACCCCGGAAGTCTAGCGGATGGTCCGGGAGTGTTGACGGAGATCGGTGCGACAATTGCGAAGGCACACCTTCTGTTACTTCGCGGGTACAGAGGATGGTTCCTGCGCCACCGCGTCAAGCGCTCGTATTGGGCCAAGGCTGCACAGGTCCACCGGCTGGGCCGCGAGCAACACGCCGTGCCAGCGGCACTGGTCGGGAGGCAGTTTCCTGTCGTCCTGGCTCAGGGTGTGGACGGTTCGGCTCCATTCCTCGAAAAGCGCCTCCAGTCGGAGTAGCGAAGCGCCGGACAGCTTGACCAGCCGGTAGCGCCAGACCACATCCGGGTGGTTGAAGCTCTTGTTGAAATGCTGCTTCAGGTGCCGGTCGAAGCTGGACTTGAGGCGGTTGTTGTGCGCCCAGTGTATGTGCCGAATCGTGCGCAGCCTGACCCTGTTGCCCGGCAGGAGTTCGATGAAGCCAAGTCGGTCGAGATGGCTCAAGGCGACGACGAGCGCGTGGTCGGCGCCTGTGCGATCGCCATGGGTCACACCGGTCAGCGCTCCGGCGTCAGCAGCTGCCAGCGGCCTTCGGTGAAGACCTCGAGCGGCCGGAAACGCGCCTTGTAGGCCATCTTGCGGCTGTCCCTGATCCAGTAGCCGAGATAGAGGTGGGGCAGGCCAAGGTAACGACATTGCGCCAGTTGCCAGAGAATCGCGTAGGTGCCAAGACTCGCACCCGGCAGGTCGGGCTCGAAGAAGGTGTACACGGACGACAATCCATCGTCCAGCACGTCGATGATGCTGACCATGCGCAGGATGTCGTTCTCGCGGAATTCGATCAGGCGGCTGTCGACATGGCTCTGCAGGAGGAAATGGGCGAACTGGTCGCGGCTGTCGCCATCCATGCCGCCACCCTGGTGGCGCGCGAGTTGGTAGCGCTGATAGAGCGCGTAATGCTCCTCGCGGAAGCCGAGCGGCTTTTCGATCGGCACCAGGTCGGCATGGCGCGTGGCGGCGCGGCGTTGCGTGCGGCTGATGACAAAACTGTCGACCAGGATGCGGGCCGGCTGGCACTCGCGGCAGGCATCGCAGTAGGGACGGTAGGTGAATACGCCGCTGCGCCGGAAGCCGGCGCGCACCAGTTCGCTGTAGGTGGCGCCGTCGATCAGGTGCGTCGGCGTGGCGACCTGGGAGCGCGCCACGCGGCCCGGCAGGTAGGAACAACCATAAGGGGCCGTCGCGTAAAACTGCAACAGCGGAAATCGCGGCAGGTCGCGCAGGTGCGTCATCGATGTATCCGGAAGGCGTCGGCCACCGCATCGGCCCGCCAGCGGCCGGGCGAGTCAAAGTCAGCGGTGGCGAAGCGCCGCAGCAGCGTCGTGAACTCGCTGCGCGGGATCGGCCGGGCGCCGAGGGAGGCGAGGTGAGCGGTTTCCATCTGGCAGTCAATTATGCCGAATTCGAGGCGCCGCAGATGTTCGCACAAGTGCGCCAGGGCGATTTTCGAGGCGTCGGTGCGACGGGTGAACATCGATTCGCCGTAGAAGACGCGGCCGAGGGCGACGCCGTACAGGCCGCCGGCCAGCTTGCCGTCGATCCACGCTGCCACGCAGTGGGCGTGGCCAAGTTCGTGCAGACGTCCGTAGGCAGCCTGCATTTCCGGCGTGATCCAGGTGCCGGCCTGGCCATCGCGCGGCGTGCCCGCGCAGGCCGCGACGACCGCATCGAAGGCCGTGTCCAGGCGTACCTCGTAGTCGCCTCGGTGCAGTGTCCTGCGCAGCGAACGCGAGATCCTGAATTCCGTGGGGAACAAGACCATGCGCGGGTCCGGGCTCCACCAGAGCATGGGTTCGCCGGCGGCGTACCAGGGGAAGATGCCAAGCCGGTAGGCGGCGATCAGTCGTCCGGGCGACAGGTCACCGCCCGCCGCCAGCAAACCGTTGGGTTCGGCAAGCGCGGTGGTGACAGGCGGAAAGACGGGATCTGGCGGCAGCCACGGGATCATCCGTGGAACGCTACCACATGATCGACGTCGAGCCGGAGGCCGATCCGTTCGCCGATGGCGTGATTGTGGTGCGAAGGCACCAGGGAGAGCACTTGCGCGCCGGAGGGCAGGCGGAGGGTGTAGAGGAACTCGGCGCCGCGAAACGCCTTGGCGACGACTTCGGCGCGCAAGGCGGCGTCGTCGTCGTGCACCAGGTCATCCGGCCGCAGCAGCACTTGAAGAAGGTCGCCGGGAGTGCTGTCCGCCGGCAGGTGGCTGGCGAGACGACCGAGTTCCACTTCGACGCTGCCGTCGGCCAGCAGCCTGCCCTGCAGGAAGGCGCCCTGGCCGACGAAATCGGCGACGAAGCGCGTCGCCGGGCGGTGGTAGAGATCGTAGGGCGCGGCCCACTGCTCGATGGCGCCCGCGCGCATGATGCCGACCATGTCGGCGACGGCGAACGATTCGTGCTGGTCGTGGGTGACCAGTATGGCCGTGGTGCCGGTGGCCTTGAGGATGTCGCGCACTTCCAGCGACAGGCGCTCGCGCAAGTCGACGTCGAGGTTGGAAAACGGCTCGTCGAGCAGCAGCAGGCGCGGCCCGGGTGCCAGCGCCCGGGCGAGGGCGACGCGCTGCTGCTGGCCACCGGAGAGTTCATGCGGGAACTTGTCGCCCTGGCCCGCCAGGCCGATCAGATCGAGCAGCTCGGCGACACGGCGCCGGCGTTCCGCCACGGCTGACTTTTCGCGGCGCTGGTCGAGGCCGAAGGCGATGTTGTCGGCAACCGACAGGTGCGGAAACAGCGCGTATTCCTGAAAGACCATGCCGATCTGGCGCCGTTCGGGCGGCACCATGCGCGTGGCACTGGCGACCACTTCACCCTCGATGGCGATGCTGCCCGCGGTGGGTTGCTCGAAACCCGCGATCAGCCGCAGCGCCGTGGTCTTGCCGCAGCCGGAGGCGCCGAGCAGGCAGCCGATCTGGCCGCGCGGCAGCGCAAACGACAAGGCGCGGACGACGGCCTGGCTGCCGTAGGCATGATCCACGCGATCGAGTTGGAGCAGGTTGGTGACCAATTTCCAGTGATTCGTTATCAAGAACGGTTCTCAATTATAATCGCGTCATGGTGTTTCGCCCACTGCCCGTCGCCACCTTTTCCGTCGCGCTCCTGGTTGCCTTGCCGGTGCTGTCGGTCGGTGCCAGCCTGCTGGTGCCGGGGACCGGCGAGACCCTGGCGCACCTGGCCGCGACGGTGTTGCCGGAAACCATCGCCAATTCGCTCTGGCTGTGCCTGATCGTCGGCCTGCTGGTGGCCAGCATGGGTACGGTATCGGCCTGGCTGGTGGCGATGCGGGAGTTTCCCGGCCGGCGGGTGTTCGAGTGGGCGTTGCTGCTGCCCATGGCCATGCCGGCCTACGTGCTGGCCTACACGTACACGGATTTCCTCCAGTTCGTCGGGCCGGTGCAAACCTGGTTGCGCGACAGCTTCGGCTGGCGCCGGGGCGACTACTGGTTTCCGGAAGTGCGCAGCCTGCCGGGCGCGGCGGCCATGTTGGGTTTCGTGCTGTATCCCTATGTCTATCTGCTGGCGCGGACCGCTTTTCTCGAGCGTGCCGCCGGCATGATCGAGGCGGCGCGGGTCCTCGGCGCCGGTCCGGCGCAGGTCTTCTTTCGTGTTTCCGTGCCGCTGGCGCGGCCGGCGATCACGGTGGGTGTGGCGTTGGCGCTGATGGAAACCATGGCCGACTATGGCACCGTCGCATATTTCGCTGTGCCGACGTTCACCACCGGCATTTATCGTGCATGGTTTTCTCTCGGCGACCGTGCCGCGGCGGCGCAGCTCGCCACATGCCTGCTCGGCTTCGTGCTTCTGTTACTTGCGTTCGAGCGCGTCGGCCGCGGCCGCGCCCGATACCACGACACCAGCCTGCGTCGTGGCCACGGACGCCTCCGACTGCGCGGGTTTTCCGCCTTCCTCGCGTTCGTCGGCTGTCTGATGCCGATTGTGCTGGGCTTCCTGCTGCCGGCCGGATTGCTGCTGCGGCTTGCTTCGGGTGAGGATGGTGCCGAGCCCCCGTCGCGCTTTGTACAGCTTGCCGGGAACAGCTTTCTCGTCGCGAGCCTGGCGGCGGTGATCGCCGGGCTGCTGGCCATCCTGGTGGCCTATGGCGCACGCCTTGCCCGTCGGTACGCCTTGCTGGCGCAGGCCGCGAACCGGCTCGTGGGCCTGGGCTACGCGGTGCCCGGCTCGGTGATTGCGGTCGGCGTCCTGATTCCGGTCACGCGCCTCGATCACTGGCTTGGCGAGGCGTGGGCGCAAGCGTCGGGCAGCCATCCCGGACTGATTCTCACGGGCGGGATTGCGGCGTTGATCTATGCCTATCTGGCGCGCTTCCTGTCGATTGCGCTGCAGACGGTCGAGTCGGGTCTGGCCAAGATCACCCCGGCAATGGACGCGGCCGCCAGGAGTCTCGGCAGCGGCGACGCGGAGACCTTGCGCCGGGTCCACCTGCCGCTGCTGTCGGGCAGCTTGTTGACGGCGGTACTGCTGGTATTCGTCGATGTGATGAAGGAGCTGCCGGCGACGCTGGTGATGCGCCCGTTCAACTTCGACACGCTGGCGACGCAGACCTATACGCTCGCCGCCGACGAGCGCCTGGCCGAGGCATCGCTTGCCGCACTGGCCATCGTGGCGGTCGGTCTGCTGCCGATCTATGTGCTGGCGCGCCAGATCACGCGCGGACGCGCGGTTGCCGGCTGTTAGGACGCCTTCAGTGCCCGGCACTCGATGGGGAGATAGGTCGGGTCGACCGAGGTCTGGTTCTGGCCCATCGCGTTCATTTTTTCCGGCGGTTCGGCGAAACCGCAGACCCAGGTGATCGGCACGATCGGCGCATCCTCGACCACCGCCGGGCGCAGCGTCAGTGTCTTGCCGGCGATCGCCTTGCTGGCCCGGTTGCCCAGCGTCAGGTGAATGGTGCCATCGACGACCGTGACGGCGCTGACATAGTTATTGACGATCTTGTCGGCCGCCGGCAGGGCGGCCGCTTCATTGTCCGGCGGCAGGGTTTGCGTGGCGGCCCAGAATGTCGCCACCGGGCCCTTCGCGACGTCGGCGAGCGGCAGTGCGGCTTCGTTCTGCGCCCGGACGATCTTGTCGAGGTAGGTGATGACAGCGAGGACCGCCAGCATCTCCGCCAGGGTGAAACCGCGTGCTCGCATCATGGTTGCATCCGTCATGTCGGCTGGTACGGCCGGCATGATAGCGGATGCAGCGGTCAGCGCCAGCCCGAGCGATCGTAGATTTTCTGGGCCAGCGCGGCGTTCCTGGCAAGGGTGGCGATCGGCAGCGTGTCGGCCTTGAACGGTCCGAAGGCATCGAGCGCCGGGTTGGCGACCTTGACCGTCGGTACGGCCGGCCACTCGTTGTTGCCGTCGGCAAAGTAGCGCTGCGCGTCGTCCGAGACAAGATACTCGAGGAACCGGATGGCGGCGTCCTTGTGGGGTGCGGTCTTCAGAATGCCGCCACCCGAAATGTTGATGTGCGCACCGACGCCGTTCTGGTCGGGCCAGACGACGCCGACCGACTCCATCACCTTCCTGTCCTCGGCTTTTTGGGAACGCAGCAGTCGCGCGAGGTAGTAACTGTTGGAAACTGCCACACCGCATTCGCCGGCCGCGACCGCCTTGATCTGGTCGGTATCGCCGCCCTTGGGCGCGCGGGCGAAATTGGCCACCACGCCGCGCGCCCACTCCTCCGCCTTGGCTTCGCCCTGGTGGGCGATGATGGCAGCCAGCAGCGACAGGTTGTAGGGATGTGATCCGGATCGCGAGCAGACCCTGCCTTTCAGCGCCGGTCGCGCCAGATCGGCATAGTTCTGGACATCCTCGGCCTTGACATCCTGCTTGTTGTAGATGATGAGGCGAGCGCGGGTCGAAAAGGCAAACCAGTCGTTGCCGCGCAGGTGGGCGGGCAGCCGTTCCTCGAGCAGGCGCGACTTCACGGGCGCGAACAGCCCGAGTTCGTCGGCCTTGGCCAGGCGCGCGGCATCGACAGTGATGAAGACGTCGGCGGGGCTGGAAGCCCCTTCGTTACGGATGCGTTCCAGCAACTCATCCTCCTTCGCTTCGATGCGGTTGATGGTGATGCCGGTTTGCTTGGTGAAATTGGCATAGAGCGCTTCGTCGGTCTGGTAATGGCGAGCCGAATAGAGGTTCAGGACCTTGTCCTCGGCGGCATTCACCGTGCCGAGAAAGACGAACACCGCGAGGATGGCGGGCAGGCGTGACATGTGGGCAGCTCCGGTAGTTGTTGGTTTTGACAGTATATGCGAATAATTCCCAAATGAAACAAATTAAGGAAACGGCCAGTTTCTTCTTGGCAAGGACGAACGGCGACACCTGCCGCGGGCGACCGGCAGGGCCGTGGTGTCGAAACGATCGGGGGTCAGCGTTCGGCGACGCGCCGCGCGCCGTCGAAGCGTTTGCTCCAGTAGCGCTGGGTCATGTCCTCAACACGCACGCGACCGCCGGTGCGGGGTGCGTGGATGAAGCGGTTGTCGCCGAGATAGATGCCGACATGGGAAAAAGCATGGCGCATGGTGTTGAAGAACACCAGATCGCCAGGTACGAGTTCGCCGAGCGCGATCGGTTCGCCTTCCTGGCTGATGGCTTTCGCCGAGCGCGGCAAGTAGAGCCCGAGGCCTTCGCGAAAGACATGGCTGACGAAACCGGAGCAGTCGAACCCGCCGTCGGGGCTGCCGCCGCCACGGCGATAGCGGATGCCGACGAGGTCGAGTGCGGTGGCAAGCGTGCCCTGGATCGACGAAGTGGCGCGCTGCAACAGCGATGGCGCTTCCGCCGCGACGACGATGGTTTCCGACATCACGTCGACGGCCGGCTCGTCGGCACGAACCGACGAAACCAGTGCGATCAACAAGGCGGCAAGAATGACGGTCTTCTTGGGCAGCATGGCCGCGCACTATAGGGGCCGCGACGGTCCCTGTAAACCCTGTAAGCTTCCTGAAAAGTGGCCTTC
>CAYXZX010000127.1:0-8169 GCA_964469455.1 uncultured Rhodocyclaceae bacterium
AATGCCTGATCCTGACCATGAAGGCCAACCAGAAGTACTTCCCGCTGCTCGACGCCGCCGGCAAGCTCACCAATAAGTTCCTCGTCGTCAGCAACATAAAGCCCGACGACGCCAGCGCTGTGATCGGCGGCAACGAGCGCGTGGTGCGCCCGCGCCTGGCCGATGCCAAGTTCTTCTTCGACCAGGACCGCAAGAAGTCGCTGGCTGACCGCGTCCCGGGCCTGGCCAAGGTCATCTATCACAACAAGCTCGGCACTCAGGGCGAGCGCGCCCAGCGCGTTGCGGCCATCGCTAGTGCGATCGCCCAGCAACTCGGTGGAGAGAAGCTGTCGCAGCAGGCCGACCAGGCTGCGTTGCTTTCGAAGGCCGACCTGCTGACCGACATGGTCGGCGAGTTTCCCGAGCTGCAGGGCATCATGGGCCGCTATTACGCGCTGCACGACGGCCTGCCGGTCGACATCGCCGACGCCATCGAGGACCATTACAAGCCGAAGTTCGCTGGCGACACCCTGCCGCGTGGCCAGGTAGGCGTCTGCGTCGCGCTGGCCGACAAGCTGGAAACGCTCGTCGGCATGTTCGGCATCGGCCAGGTGCCAACGGGCGACAAGGATCCCTTCGCGCTGCGCCGCCATGCGCTTGGTGTCCTGCGCATGCTGATTGAACAGAATGTCCAGCTACCACTGAACGAGCTGGTCAACACGGCGTTCGATGCCTTTCCACCCGGGATGCTGGGCGACGCACATACCGATCTTCAAACCTTCGTATTCGAGCGCTTCGCAGGCTTGTTGCGCGAGCAAGGTTATTCGGTGCAGGAGGTCGATGCGGTCCTTTGCATGCGCCCCGTGCGTATCGATCTCGTTCCTAAACAGCTTGCGGCCGTGCGTGCCTTCGCGGCGCTGCCGGAAGCAGCGAGCCTCGCTGCCGCCAACAAGCGCGTCGGCAACATCCTGAAGAAAGTCAGCGGCGGCGTGACGCCGAAGGTCGATGCCGCGCTCCTCAGGGAACCTGCGGAGGCCGCGCTCAACGCGGCACTCGCCGAAGTGAAGCCGAAGGCCGACAGGGCGTTTGACCGGGGCGATTACACGGCTTCGCTGCAATCTCTCGCCGTGCTGAAGGCGCCGGTCGACCAGTTCTTCGACGATGTCATGGTCAACGTCGAGGACGATGCGCTGCGCGCCAACCGCCTCGGCCTGCTGGCTATCCTGCATCAGGCGATGAACCGCGTCGCCGACCTGTCCAGACTCTCCGCATGAAGCTCGCGCCGTGA
Source organism: uncultured Rhodocyclaceae bacterium (assembly GCA_964469455.1). Taxonomy (GTDB): domain Bacteria; phylum Pseudomonadota; class Gammaproteobacteria; order Burkholderiales; family Rhodocyclaceae; genus Fen-999. Next base: position 1,268 of record CAYXZX010000127.1, read on the forward strand.
AGCTCGTTATCCTCGACCGCGATGGCGTCATCAACCACGACTCCGACCTCTACATCAAGTCGCCGGAGGAGTGGAAGCCGATCCCCGGCAGCCTCGACGCGATCGCGCGCCTCACGCAGTGGGGCTATCGCGTGGTGGTGGCGACCAACCAGTCCGGCATCGGCCGTGGCCTGTTCGTCATGGACACGCTCAATGCCATCCACGACAAGATGATGCGCGCCGTCGCGCAGGTCGGCGGGCGCATCGACGCGGTGTTCTTTTGCCCGCACACCAATGCCGACAACTGCCGCTGCCGCAAGCCCAAGACGGGCATGCTCGAGGAGATCGCCATCCGCTATAACGTGGCGCTGACCGGCGTGCCGGCGGTCGGCGACTCGCTGCGCGATCTCGAGGCTGTGGCGGCGGTGGGCGCGCAGCCGATCCTCGTCCTCACCGGCAAGGGCAGGAAGACGCAGGCCGAACCCGGCGTGCCGCCGGGCACGCTGGTTTTTGCCGACCTGGCCGCGGCAGCCGCCCATTTGGCGTCATGATGTTCCTGCGCTCTCTCCTGTTCATGGCGTCGCTGATCCTGATGACGCCGCCCTTCATCATCATGCTGCTGTTGCTCGCCTGGCTGCCGAAGCGCACCTTGCGGCGCCTGTCGATGATCTGGGTGGATACCGCGATCTGGCTGATCCGCCAACTGCTCGGCATCGACTATCGCCTGATCGGCGCCGAGCACATTCCGCAGGCCTCCTGCGTCATCCTCAGCAAGCACCAGTCGGCCTGGGAGACCATCGTCCTGCAGCGCATTTTCAACTGGACCTCCTTCGTCTACAAACGGGAACTGCACTGGCTGCCTTTCTTCGGCTGGGGCCTCTACCTGATGCCGTTCGTCGCCATCGACCGCGCCGCCGGCAAGGAGGCGCTGAACCGGCTAGCCACGCGCGGCAAGCAGCGCCTCGGCGAGGGCTATTCGGTCATCGTGTTCCCCGAAGGGACGCGGATGGCGCCGGGCGCCAAGGGGCGCTACAAGATTGGCGGCGCCTACCTGGCCGAAAAAGCCGGGGCGCCGGCCGTGCCCGTGGCGCTCAACTCGGGCGAATTCTGGCGGCGCAAGGCGTTCATGAAGCGGCCGGGCACGGTCACGGTCAGCATCGGTCCACCCATTGCGCCGGACGGCCTGTCGGCGGAAGATATCAACCGTCGCGCCGAGGCGTGGATCGAAAGCGAAATGCAAAGAATCAGTCCCGATCTCTACCGCAAGCATGAAACGCCGCAATCCTCAGCTGGCGCTGCGGCTTGACGCCGACGCACCCGATGCCAATGCCGGCTGGCGCGATGGCCGCGTCATGGCCTACCTTGGCGGCACGGTGACGCTGCGGCTCGATACCGCGCATGAACAGGCCCGGCTCGAAGGCGATCAACTGCACCTGCCGCTGCCGCCGGGCGCCGCGGCCCGCCAGATCCAGGATGCCGCGGAGAGCTGGCTGCGCGCCAATGCCTTGCGCATCGTCGGCGCCCAGGTGACCATGGCCGCCCGCCAGCTTGGCCTTCCGGCGCCAACCGTCGCGCTTTGCTTCGGCGCGCGCGCCGGCTGGCTGGAGGCCGATGGCCGTGGCGGCCTGCGCTGCAACTGGCGGCTGATCGAGCAGCCGATCGAGGCGATCGCGGACGTGGCGGCCAAGGCCGTCGCCGGCATGCCCCGGCTCGGGACCACACCCGACCTGTTCGCGGCGGCATGAGCCTGTTCGAACAGCTGCCGCTGTTCCGCACGGTTTCGCCGCCAACCCTCGCGCCGGACACCAGGATCCGTCAGGTGCACATCGGCGGCCGGATTGTCGCCTATCACTTGCGGCAGCGTCCCGGCCGGCGCCTGGCCATCACCATCGACGAGAGTGGGGTGCGCGTCGGCGCGCCGCCACGGCTGACTCTTGCCGAGATCGAGACCTTTGTCCGCAGCCATGGCGAGTGGGTGGTGCGCAAGCTCGACGAATTCGCCAGCCGTCCGGCCCGGCGCCATCTGAGCATCCGGCATGGCGTTCGTCTGCCGGTGCTGGGCGGGGACATCGAGGTCCGGGTCGTGCCCGGCGCCAACCGCGTACTCTGGCTCGATGACGCGCTGGTCATCGCCGCGCGCGCCGACGCCGACCTCGAGGCGCTGGCCCGGCGGGGGCTTCGGCGCAAGGCGCTGGAGCACTTTGCCCTGCGGCTCGGTCACTATGCGCGGTGCATGGGGCGGGATGCGCCGGCGCTGCGCCTGTCTTCTGCGCGCACGCGCTGGGGCAGTTGCTCGACGAAAAGCGGCATCCGCCTCAACTGGCGGCTGGTGCATCTGCCGCCCCGATGCGTCGATTACGTGGTGGCCCATGAACTGGCCCATCTGGTCGAGATGAACCACGGCCGGCGCTTCTGGGAAGTGGTGGGCGGGCTGTGTCCGGAATGGCGTGATGCCCGCGCCGAACTGAAAAGGCGGGCCGGCGAGATCCCGGTGCTGTAGCCCGGCGGACCCCGTGTACCAGAATGAAACGACCAGCGAAGAGGAGGAGTTCATCATGTGCCAGCATTCCGGAGTCGTGACCAAGCTTGCCCGCCCCGCGGCGGCCGTTGCCTTGGCCTTGTCCTGCCTGCCCGTCCATGCGCAGGTGAAGCCGCCGATCGCCCAGTTCTGGATGGATGTCGCCACGGTGAACATGTCGGTGCCTGGCATGGCTGACATGGAGGAAGCCGGCGCGGGCGGCCTCGGTGGCTTGCTGGGCGGCTTCTTCGGGGCCACCAAGCTCGGCTTCGGCACACCGGGCAAGTGGCTCGACACGGCGCTGCATACGCGCAACAAACCGGCCGGCACCGACGGCACGCATGCCATTCCGCCGGGCATGGTCATGGGCGCCAGCCTGCCGTTGATCCCGGTGGAGCGCGGTTCCGCACCGCGCAAGGAGGGTGAGCCGGACGAGTGGGAAAAGCCCAAGGGCAAGCTGCTGTTCTACTGGGGTTGCGGCGACAAGGTGCGGGCGGGCCAGCCCCGCGTGATCGATTTCGCCAAGGCCGGTCTGGAGGAATGGGGCCGCTTCATGACCGGCCGTTTCGCGCCGGATCGCGGCGCCAAGGCCGTGCCCGGACGCTCGGTGTGGCCCAACGAGCGCGACCAGCAGCGCGTGCCGAAGCAGGCATCGCTGGCGGGCGACCACGCCGTCAGCGGCGAGGGCGTGCCGGCCAGTCTCCGTTTCGCCGTGCGCGAGGCTCATGACTTCATGCCCAAGATCAACATGTCCGCGGCCGGTGAAGCGAAGGACTCGGTGATGGTGGCGTGGCAAGCCCTGGCTGCCGCGCAGGGCTATTTCCTGTCGGCGATGGGCGCGCGCGGCGAGGAGGAGATGATCATCTGGAGTTCCGGCGAGCAGCCCGATCCGGGCTGGGGCCTCATGGACTACCTGGCGCCGGCCAAGGTCAAGCAGTTGATCGGCGAGAAGGTGGTACTGGCGCCGAACGTGGAACGCTGCGCAATTCCGGAGGGTATCTTCGCCGGTGCCGAAGGCGCCATGGTGCGCATGATCGCCTACGGCCCCGAGTTGAATCTCGCCCATCCGCCCCGGCCGGCCAATGCCAAGGCGCCCTGGGAGCCCGAATGGGCGGTGCGGGTGCGCGTCAAGTCCACCGGCATGACCATGCTGGGCATGGACGACCGGGAAGGCGGCCGGCGCGGTGGCAGGGGCGGTGCGGCGCGCGAGGAGCAGGCGCCCGCGCAACAGGAGGGCGGTTCGGGCCTGGGCGGCCTCAACCCGCTGAACGTCATCAAGGGGATTTTCGGGCGCTAGACTCGCCACGATCGACCGGTCAGGCGGTCGCGGCCGGTGCCACGACGACGCGGTTGCGCCCCTGATTCTTGGCGTGATAGAGCGCGCTGTCGGCGCGGGCGATGAAATCATGCGCCGCCTCGCCGGCACGATGGGCGGTGACGCCGATGGAGATCGTGATGGTGTCGATCGCGCTGTCGCTGCCGTTGCGCTTGATGCGGCAGCGTTCCACCTTCGTGCGGATCTGCTCCGCCAGCGTCCGTGCGCCGTCGATGGGCGTATCCGGCAGCAGGATGGCGAACTCCTCGCCCCCGTAGCGGGCGGCGGTGTCGCGTCCCTTGACGCTGTCCTTGACCACCTGGGCGATCGTGCGCAGCACCTTGTCGCCGAACAGGTGGCCGTAGTTGTCGTTGATGCGCTTGAAGTGATCCACATCCGTGATCAGCAGGCTCGGGGCATGCAGCACCTCGTCCTGTCGGGACAGGCATTCGGTCAGCGCCTGGTCGAAGCCGCGGCGATTGGTCAGGCCGGTCAGGCCGTCGGCCAGGGACTCCTGCCGGGCGCGGACGACTTCCTGGCGCAGCCGGTCGATTTCCGAATGGCTTTCGTCGAGGCGATTCTTCAGTGTCGAGATTGAATTCTGCATCTGGCGCGTCTGCCCGAGCAGGGCGGAAAGGTCGGTGGCATCGGCATCGGCGGTTTGCGCCAGGCCGGCCGACCATTTCTCGAGGGCACTGCCGAACTGTCCGGCGTCGCTGCCGGCTTCGGCGGCCGATTTGGAGACATCGGCCATGATCTTCTGGAAGCCCTGGCTGACGCGACGGGCGAGCGCCTCGTCCAGTGCCGCCACGTGGCGGCGGAACAACTCCTTGGTCGTCTGGTCGTCGAGCGTCCGCCCATCGCGGGTCAGCTCGTCGATCCGCGACTTCAGTTCGGCATTCCTCCCGGATACATAGTCGTACCAGACCGCGTAGCTGACCGGGTTGAGTGCCGCCGATTGTTTCGACATCAGGGGCAGCGCCAGTCTCAGATACTCGGCGCTCCGTTCCATGTTGTCGTGATAATCCATGCCATTACCTCCGGAAATGCCCAAGGCTGATTGGGGTAGGCGCGAGAGCCAAGGCGGCGAAATTATAGGCCGTCTCTAACTTTAGGCATATGGAGGTGATCGGCTATTCCATGCCAGATCGGCGTGTCGCGGCGCCTGACTTTCGTCGTCGGCGATTGACGGCCGCCCGGGCCGGCGCTACCTTGCTTGCCGAGGCGACGGAAACAAGGGGAGAAATAGCGATGCAATCGATGCTGATGTGGCTGGGGCGCGTTGCCGGAATCGCCGGCACCCTGGTGTGCCTGGTCGGAGGGCTTGTACGGCTGTCGGGCAGCTACTGGCTCGGCGGCTTCCAGGCCGGCACGCTGTTGCAAGCAGGCACGGCGATGATGACCTTCGCCTGCCTCTGCTTTCTCGCGCTGCTGGCCGGCCGAGACGGCAAGGGCTGAGACCGGCCCGCCTTCGGATCAGGGTCGGGGCATCACCGGCGCCGACCATTCCCGGCAGAGCTTGGCAGTCTGATCATCGGTCAGGGGCTCCTGCGTCAGGCCGCAACGGGCGCCGTGCGGCTCGACGAGGAAATGGGCGCAATCGCGGCAAATCCCGAATGCATGCTGTCCGTTGAGCCGCTGCAGGCCCAGCAGGAGTGCGCGTAGCGTTTCGTCGAGCGTCGAGGCCGGGCCGGGGAGCGACTGCAACACGGTTTCGAGCCGCTCCGGCCAACCGCCGGCGCTTGCCGCCACACCGGCCGGCGTCAGCCGCAGGTGCAGTCGTCGGCCATGTCGCTCATCGGTTTTCTTCACCACCAGCCCCTTGCGTTCCAGGACCGACAGGGTTTGGGAAACCGTTCCGCGCGTGATGCCGAAATAGTCGGCGATGGCGATCGGCAGGTCGCTGTAGCGATTGCACATGGCCAGGTAGCGCAGCACCTGAACGTGAATGGGCAGCAAGCCATGGCGAGCAGCATCTTCCCGAACCGACTGCTGGATCAGGGTGCCGAGGCGTTCGAGCAGAATGGGCGACGTGTTCACGGTCACAATGTATCGCCTCGATGCACTTCTTGACAAGATCAATGTATCGACTCTAAACTACATTATGCATCGACTCGATGCATAATTGACCGGAGGAGATTGAGATGAGGCATTTGCTGTCAGCAGTGATGATGGTCGCGTCGGTGTCGAGCGTGAGCGCCACCGAAGCCCAGGTCGCGTACCCGGAGGGCTTTCGGGATTGGCGCCACGTCAAGTCGATGGTCATCCAGAAGGGACATCCGTTGTTCGACGCCTTCGGCGGGATTCATCACATCTACGCCAACAAGAAGGCAGTCCAGGGATATCGGACCGGCCGTTTCCCCAACGGCGCGGTGATCGTCTTCGATCTTCTGGAGGCAGGTCAGGCGGAGAACGCCCTGGCCGAGGGAGCACGCAAGGTGGTCGGCGTCATGCACAAGGATGCCCGCAGGTTCGCCGGCACCGGCGGCTGGGGCTTCGAAGGCTTTGGCGCCGGCGACAAAGGCAATCGGGTCGTCGGTGCGAAGGCGGCGGAAGCCTGCTTCGGCTGCCACGCGCCGCAAAAAAACCAGGACTACGTCTTCAGCCGGATGCGTGATTGAGGCGGCAGCCGGGGGAGATGGTGGGCCGTGTTGGACTCGAACCAACGACCAAGGGATTATGAGTCCCCTGCTCTAACCGACTGAGCTAACGGCCCGACGAACTATTCCGCTCCGTCCAGGAAACTGCGCAGCTTCTCCGAGCGGCTGGGGTGGCGCAGTTTCCGCAGCGCCTTCGCCTCGATCTGGCGGATGCGCTCGCGCGTGACGTCGAACTGCTTGCCGACTTCCTCCAGCGTGTGGTCGGTGTTCATCTCGATGCCGAAGCGCATACGGAGCACCTTCGCCTCGCGCGGCGTCAGGGAATCCAGCACCTCCTTGACGATCTCGCGCATGCTGCCGTGGAGTGCGGCTTCCATGGGCAGCAGGGTGGCGGTGTCCTCGATGAAATCACCCAAATGGGAGTCGTCGTCGTCACCGATCGGCGTCTCCATCGAGATCGGTTCCTTGGAGATCTTGAGGATCTTGCGGA
>CAYXZX010000128.1:0-8129 GCA_964469455.1 uncultured Rhodocyclaceae bacterium
CCGCGCGAAGAGCCGCGCCAGCCGACCGGCATCGAGGAATTCGACCGCGTGCTGGGCGGCGGCCTCGTCGCGGGCGGCGTGGTGCTGATCGGCGGCGATCCCGGCATCGGCAAGTCCACTCTGCTCCTCCAGGCGTTGTCGAGGCTCGCGGAAGCCGGGCAGCCGGTGCTCTACGTCTCGGGCGAGGAGTCGGGCGAGCAGGTGGCCTTGCGTGCGCGGCGGCTGCAGCTCGAAACGAAGGGCCTGCGCCTGCTGCCTGAAATCGGCCTGGAGAAGATCCTGGCCACGCTGAAGAAGGAGAAGCCGCTGGTCGCGGTGATCGACTCGATCCAGACGCTCTATTCGGAGGCGCTGCAGTCGGCGCCGGGCTCGGTGGCGCAGGTGCGTGAATGCGCGGCACAGCTGACCCGGCTGGCCAAGCAGAGCGGCGTCTGCGTGATCCTGGTCGGGCATGTGACCAAGGAAGGCGCGCTGGCCGGGCCGCGCGTGCTCGAGCACATCGTCGACACCGTGCTCTATTTCGAGGGCGATACGCATTCGAGTTTCCGCCTGATCCGCGCCTTCAAGAACCGCTTCGGCGCGGTGAACGAGCTTGGCGTCTTCGCAATGACCGACAAGGGGCTGCGCGGCGTGTCGAACCCGTCGGCGCTGTTCCTGTCGCAGCATGCCCAGGAGGTATCCGGTTCCTGCGTGCTGGTGACTCAGGAAGGCACCCGGCCCTTGCTGGTCGAGATCCAGGCGCTCGTGGATGCCGCGCACTCGCCCAGTCCGCGCCGGCTCACGGTCGGCCTCGACGCGCAGCGGCTCGCGATGCTGCTCGCGGTGCTGCATCGCCATGCCGGCATCGTCTGCTTCGACCAGGACGTGTTCGTCAATGCCGTCGGCGGCGTGCGCATCCAGGAGCCGGCGGCGGACCTCGCCGTGCTGCTGGCCATCGTCTCGTCGCTCAACAACCGGCCGCTGCCCGCGAAGCTGGTGGCCTTCGGCGAGGTGGGTCTTGCTGGCGAAATCCGTCCGGCACCGCGCGGCCAGGAGCGCTTGAAGGAAGCCGCCAAGCTCGGCTTCACCCATGCCCTGGTGCCCAAGGCCAACGCGCCGAAGCAGGCCATCAAGGGCATCGAGGTCATCGCGCTCGAGCGGGTCGAGCAGGCCATCGAGACGGCCCGCTCCCTGCGCTGAGATGAATACCCTGCGTCTCGCCTGGCGCATGCTGCTGCGCGACTGGCGCGCCGGCGAACTGACGGTGCTCGGTTTCGCGCTGGTGCTGGCGGTCGCCGCGCTGACGAGCGTGAGTTTTCTCGCCGACCGGGTGAATCAAGGCTTGCTGCTGCAGTCGCACCAGTTGATCGGCGGCGACCTCTTGCTGACCTCCGATCATCCCTGGTCGGACGAGATGCGCCGGCAGGCCCGCGCGCACGGTGTGCAGATCGCCGAGAGCGTCAGCTTTGCCAGCATGGTCGCGGCCGGCGCCGATGGCGAAGCGCAACTCGTCGAGATCAAGGCCATCGGTGGCAATTATCCGCTGCGCGGTGCCTTGCGCATCGCACCCGGCCTCGACCGCGAGGATGCCGAAATACGCGCGGCGCCGCCGCCCGGCGCCGCCTGGCCCGAGGAGCGGCTGTTGCGCGCGCTGGGACGCGACGTCGCAAGCCTGCGGGTCGGCCTCGCCACGCTGACGGTGTCGGCGGTGCTGATGCTCGATCCGGATCGCGGCATCAATGCCTTCGCGCTGGCGCCGCGCCTGCTGGTCAATCTGGATGATTTGCCGGCGACCGGCCTGATTCAACCCGGCAGCCGGATCGCCTGGCGCCTGCATCTTGCCGGGGAGCGTGCCGCCGTGGCTGACTTTCGTCGCTGGGTGGAGCCGCGCCTGGGCCGCGGCGAACGGCTCGAGAGCATCGACAACGCCCGGCCCGAGATTCGCAACCTGCTCGATCGCGCGTCGCGATTTCTCGGCCTCGCGGCGCTGCTGACGGTCGTGCTGGCTGCCGTGGCCGTCGGCCTGGCCGCCGACCGGTATCTTCGTCGCCATCTCGACGGCTGCGCCGTCATGCGTTGTCTCGGCGCCCGCGGCGGCAGCATCCTGGCGATTCATGGCGGTGAATTCATCATGCTGGGCGCGATTGCCGCCGTGATCGGCTGCCTGGCCGGCCTGGCGGTCCAGGGCGGGTTGCTCAGCCTTCTATCCGACTTCGTTGCCGACGACTTGCCGCCGTCGTCCTGGCGCCCATGGGCGCATGGGGTTGCGGTTGGCATGACCCTGGTGACTGGATTCGTCCTGCCGCCATTGCTGAGATTGCGCAAGGTGCCGACCATGCGCGTGTTGAGGCGTGAGTGGGAAGTCGCCGAGCCGAGCCTGATCGCCGCCTATGGGCTGGGCGCGGCGCTGCTGGGGGCGCTGGTGGTCTGGGTGGCCGGGGAAACGCAACTGGGCGTGATCGTGATCGCGGCTTTCGGCGCTGCCATCCTGATCTACGGCGGCGCGGCCCGCCTGCTCCTGATGCTGGGACGACGATTGCCCAATCCTGGCAGCGGTTTCAGCCCGTGGCGCGTGGCCGTTGCCAACCTGCGGCGCCACTGGCGCGGCACGGTGGTGCAGGCCGTGGCGCTCGGCCTCGGCCTGACCACCTTGCTGCTGGTGACGGTCGCCCGTGACGATCTGCTGGACAGCTGGCGGGCGCGCGTGCCGGCCGATGCGCCCAACCGGTTCGTCATCAACATCCAGCCCGACCAGCGCGCGGCATTTGCCGCCTTCTTCACCGAGCGGGACCTGGCTGCGCCGCGACTCGAACCGATGGTGCGCGGCCGGCTGGTGGCGGTCAATAGTCAGCCGCGGCAGCCCGCCGACTATGCGGACGATCGCGCTCAGCGGCTGATGGACCGCGAGTTCAACCTCTCCTGGGCGACGCGCGTTCCCGACGGCAACGCGGTCATCGCCGGCAGGTGGCACGGCGACAGCCGCGAACCGCAGTTTTCAGTCGAACAGGGATTGGCGGAAACGCTGGGCCTGAAGCTGGGCGACCAACTGACCTACAACGTGGCGGGCGTGCCGCTGACGGCGCGCATCACGTCGCTGCGCAAGCTCGACTGGGACTCGATGCGCGTGAATTTCTTCGTCATCGCCTCGCCCGGCTTGATCGATGCGTATCCGGTCAGCGACATCACCAGCTTCCATCTGCCGCCGGCCCGGTCTTCGTTCGCGACGGAACTGGTGCGGGCGTTTCCCAACATCACCGTTGTCGATGTCGCCGCCGTCGTGCGGCAATTGCAGGATAGTTTCGATCGCGTGGCGCGCGCGGTGCAGACGCTGTTCGGCCTGACGATGATTGCCGGGCTGGCGGTGCTGTATGCCGCCCTGCTGGCCACCGCCGACGAACGCCGGCGCGAACTGGCCGTGATGCGTGCCCTGGGCGGACGGAGCAAACAGTTGCGGGCGGCGCTGCTGGCGGAGTTCGCCATGCTCGGCGCGATCGCCGGGACGCTGGCGGGCCTGGGTGCCGGGGCGATCGGCTGGCTGCTGGCGCGTTTTGTTTTTCACCTGCCGTATCTGCCGGGGCCGCGTCTGGTGGCGATCGGCATGCTGGCTGGTGCGGTCGGTGTCGCCATCGCCGGCTGGCGTGCCACGCGCGCCATCCTGCGCAAGCCGATCACGAACGAACTGCTGGCCGGATAGGTCCGTGGGAATGTTCGCTGGCAGGGTCTAGCCGCCGATGTACGACATTTCGATCTTCTTGATCGTCGCCACCGGCGAAAGACCGGCGCCCCGCAGTTCGGAGTAGCGGTCGTCGCGGTCGCGCCAGATGCCCGCGATCACGGCGGCGATGCGTTCGTCACTCTCGCCCTGGCGCAGCAGCTGACGCAGATCGTGGCCGCTGGTGGCGAAGAGGCAGGTGTAGACCTTGCCATCGGTCGATAGCCGCGCCCGTGTACAGCCGGAGCAGAAGGCCTGCGTCACCGAGGCGATCACGCCGATCTCGCCGCCGCCGTCGCGGTAACGCCAACGTTCGGCAACTTCGCCGGGATAGTTCGGGTCGATGGGTTCGAGCGGCAGTTCGGCGTCGATGCGCCGGATGACGTCCGACGCCGGCAGCACCTCGTCGGAGCGCCACGCATTGGTGCTGCCCGCATCCATGTACTCGATGAAGCGCAGGATATGGCCGCTGCCCTTGAAGTGCCGCGCCAGCTGAAGTATCTCGCCGTCGTTGGTGCCCCGCTTGACGACCATGTTGACCTTCACGGGCTTGAGGCCGGCCGCATCGGCGGCGGCGATGCCCTCGAGGACACGGGCGACCGGATAATCGGCATCGTTCATGTGCTTGAAGACGGCCTCGTCGAGCGCGTCTAGGCTCACCGTGACGCGATGGAGGCCGGCATCGCGCAGGCCGCGCGCGCGCGCCGCGAGCAGCGAGCCATTGGTGGTCAGTGTCAGTTCGAGGCCGGGGATGGCGGCCAGTTGTTCGATAAGACGCTCGACATCCTTGCGCAGCAAGGGTTCGCCGCCGGTCAGGCGGATCTTGCACACGCCCTGATCGGCGAACAGCCGCGCCAACCGCACGATTTCCTCGTAGGAGAGCATGTCGCTGCGCGGCAGGAAGGGATAGTCGCGCCCGAAAACGGTCTTGGGCATGCAGTAGACGCAGCGGAAATTGCAGCGATCCGTGACGGAAATCCGCAGGTCGCGCAATGACCGGCCGCGTTGGTCGGTGACGGCGGTAGTTGCTGACATGTTCATGGCGCAATGGTACTACGGCCTCCGCGTCGGGCGCCGGATCGTAACAATGTGTGTCGACGCCTCGTGCATCCGCCGACCCCGCGGCCGTCCCGGGTATGATCAATTCATCGTGTGTGTTCAGTGGATATCCCGATGGCGAACAATGTGCCCCGTGTTCTGATCATCGACGGTCAGTCCGAAGTCGTGGCGCGGCTGTTGAAAGGCCACGAGGGGCGGGAACTGGAAATGCTGGTGGCCGTGGATGGCCGGGATGGCCTGGAAATGGCGTTAGCCCAGGTACCCGACCTGATCGTGCTCGACGTCATCCTGCCGGTGATCGACGGGTTCGAGGTCTGCCGCAGGCTCAAGGCCGACCCGCGCACGGCTGACGTGCCCGTGATCTTTCTTTCGAACAGCACGGCCATCGAGTACAAGTTGCAGGGTTTCGGCCTCGGCGCGGTGGATTATCTCGGCAAGCCGTTCTCCGAGCATGAGTTGCTTGCCCGGATATTCATTCACCTGCGCAACAAATGGCAATTGGACCGCCTGCAGACCATGCTGGGCCAGCGCGCCCTGACCGGCGTGGGGGAAAAGGCATTTCCCGAGGAGCAACTGTTTGCGCGTGCGCTGGCCATGCTCGACAAGCGCATGGACAATCCGCCCAGCCTGGCCGAGATGGCGGTGGCGCTCGCCACCAACGAGCGGAAGTTGACCGACATCTTCCGCGAACGCGTCGGCGTGACGGTATTCGAGTACTTTTCCGAATTGCGACTGGAGACGGCGCGGCATTTGCTTGACGGCAGCACGATGCAGATTCAGGCGATTGCGATGCACGTCGGCTATCGCAACGCCGGCGACTTTACCCGTGCCTATCGGCGGCGCTACGCGATCAGCCCGCGCGAGTATCGGAATACCGCCGTGGCCAAGCCCGGCCATTGACCCGGGAACCCCGCGCGGAGATACTGCTCCGGCTGGCATCATTTCGAATTCCGGCAGCGCACGCTTCCCCGAAGGGGCGCCAGCGGCGTGGGCGCCGAGGGAATGGACAACTTCGTGAAGTGGGAAAGAATACTTGCCGAACTCGAGCGCAAGCGGGCATTCGCGCGTTCCATGGGTGGCATCGAAAGGGTGGCGCGGCAGCATGCCTCAGGCAAGCTCGATGCCCGTCAGCGGGCGGCAGCGCTGTTCGATGAAGGCAGCTTCGTCGAATTCGGCGGTCTGGCCGGCAATCTGAGCGAAGACGGTGCCGCGCCGGCGCCGGCCGATGCCCTCGTGGCGGGTTTCGGGCTGGTGCTGGGGCGTCCCGTGCTCGCGGGCATCGAGGATTTCACGGTGCTGGGAGGCTCCATCGGCGATGCCAGCGCCAGCAAGCGTTACCGGCTCACGCAACTGGCACGGCAGGAACGCGTGCCGCTGGTGTTCATGCTCGAAGGTGCCGGACACCGCCTTACCAACCAGCATGCCACGCCCTCGCCCAACGATCTCCAGGGTCTGGTCGAACTTTCCGGCCGGGTGCCGATGGTGTGCCTGGTGATGGGCGCTTCCGCCGGCCACGGCGCGCTCACCGCGCCGCTGTCGGATTTCGTGGTGATGACGGAGGCCGCCGCCATGTTCGTCGCCGGTCCGCCGATCGTCAAGGGCGCGATCGGCGAAACGGTGACGAAGGAGCAGCTTGGCGGTCCGTCGGTTCATGTCGATTCCTCGGGGGTCGCGCACAACCTCGCGCCGGACGATGCCGGCGCGATCGCCCTGGCCCGGCGCTACCTGGGCTATTTCCCGCAGAACGCATGGCAGGCCCCGCCCGCCGGTATCGATGGCAGCGACACGTCGCCGCGCCGACTGGACGCCATTCTCGAACTGATCGACCCCGATCCGCGCGTCGCTTTCGATGTGCGTCCCGTGCTCGCGTTGCTGGCGGACCAGGACAGCCTGCTGGAGGTGCAGCCTTCCTATGGCGCGTCCGTCGTGACCGCCCTTTGCCGGCTGGGAGGGCAGGCCGTCGCCATCGTCGCCAACAATCCCGCGGTAGGTGCCGGGGCGATCGGCGCGGCAGCGGCACAGAAGGCAGCCCGCTTCATGGACGTGGCTGACGCGTTCCACTTGCCGGTGATCTTCCTGGCCGACAATCCCGGCGTCCTGCCCGGCAGCGCTTCGGAAAAAGCCGGCTCGCTGCGTCATGCGGCACGCATGTTCGCCGTGCAGCATCGCCTGCGCGTGCCGAAACTTCACGTGACATTGCGCAAGGCATTCGGTTTCGGCTCCTCAATCATGGCCATGAATCCCTTCGATGGCCAGTCGCTCAGCCTGGCGTTGCCAGCCATCAGTCTGGGTTCCATGCCGGCCGCCACCGGCGCGGTCGCCGCCGGACTCGACGACGCGGCTCGACAGCGCGCCTTGGCGGAGCAGACCAGTAGCGCCTGGCGGCTCGCCGACAAGATGGTTTATGACGACGTAATCGATCCGCGCGAGCTGCGCAATGCCCTGTTGTCGGGCCTCGTCCTGTTGCAGTCGCGCCGCGCCGGTCCGTTCGAGCCGCGCGAGTCCTGGGGCATCCTGCCTTGAGGTGGTGACAGGTTCCCGGAGCGCGCTACTGTCCCGTCATCAGTGGCACGCTGGTGTAGCCGCCATCGACATAGATGTTCTGGCCGCTGATCCAGGCACCCTGGTCGCTGCAGAGGAACGCCACCATGTAGGCGATGTCGTCGCCGGTGCCGGCACGGCCGAGCGGGATGAAGCTCTTGATCAGCTGATCCCACATCGGGCTTTGGCGCATGTCGTCGAGGCGGCTGGTGTCGATCAGTCCCGGACACACGCCATTGACCCGGATGCCATATTGGCCCAGTTCGCCCGAAAGGATGGTCGTCAGGCCGTTGATGGCGAGCTTGGAACTGGCATAGGCCGCCGTGCCGGCGGCGAGCAGGCGGGCACCCAGTGTCGAGATGTTGATGATCGCGCCGCCGCGCCGGCCTTCGATCATGCGACGGGCAAACGCCTGGCCCATGTAGAAGCTGCCGTGGAGGTTGGTATCGATGACGCGGCGCCACTCCTCGACCGGCAGCGTCGCGACCGGCTGCCGGTCCCGACCGCGCGTCGAACCGGCGTTATTGATCACGAAATCCACCCGGCCGAATTCGGTGATTACCTTGTTAGCGAGATCCTCGACGGCGGTTGCATCGGTGACGTTGGAAACGGCAGGCAGCGCGCGGCGGCCCAGCGCGCGAATTTCGTCCGCCACCGAGTCGATGTCGCGCCATCCGGCGGCCTTTTCCTCCTCGGGGTATGACGCCGGCGACTTGCCGGTTCCAGTCAACACGATGTCGCAGCCGGCTTTGGCCAAGGTCAGGGCGATCGGCCGGCCGATGCTGCGCATCCTGCCGGCGCCTGTCACCACCGCGACCTTGCCGTCGAATCCGGTCAG
>CAYXZX010000129.1:0-8105 GCA_964469455.1 uncultured Rhodocyclaceae bacterium
GACGACCGGATTGATATTCGCACTGATCTGCGCGGTGGCGGCAATCGCCTACGGGTGGATCTCCGCTCAGTGGATCATCAAGCAGCCGAGTGGCAACGAGCGCATGCGACAGATTGCCGCCGCTGTCCAGGAGGGCGCCCAAGCCTACTTGAAGCGGCAATACACGACGATTGCCTGGGTCGGCATCGCCCTGACGATCCTCATTGGCCTGTTTCTCGGCATGCCCACCGCTGTTGGTTTCATCATCGGCGCGGTATTGTCCGGTGCCGCCGGCTTCATCGGCATGAACGTCTCCGTGCGTGCCAACGTGCGCACGGCGGAGGCGGCGCGCGCGGGCATCAACGAGGCGCTCAACGTCGCTTTCAAGGGTGGCGCGATCACCGGCATGCTGGTGGTGGGCCTCGGTCTGCTCGGCGTGGCGGGCTATTACGCCATCCTCAAGGCCAACGGCGGCGACCACAGCATGGATCAAATCCTCCATCCGCTGGTCGGCCTGGGTTTCGGCTCGTCGCTGATTTCGATTTTCGCCCGTCTGGGCGGCGGCATCTTCACCAAGGGCGCCGACGTTGGTGCCGACCTGGTGGGCAAGGTCGAAGCCGGCATTCCCGAGGATGACCCGCGCAATCCGGCGGTGATCGCCGACAACGTCGGCGACAACGTCGGCGACTGCGCCGGCATGGCCGCCGACCTGTTCGAGACCTACGCCGTGACCATGGTCGCCACCATGCTGCTCGGCGCCCTGCTGCTCAAGGGCCATGCCGAGCAGGCGGTCATCTATCCGCTGGTACTCGGTGGTTTCTCGATCATCGCCTCGATCGTCGGCGTCTTTTTCGTCAAGCACGCTCCCGGCCAGAAGATCATGATGGCGCTCTACAAGGGCCTGATCGCCGCCGGCGTGCTGGCGCTGGTCGCCTTCTACCCGATCACCATGAACTTCATCGACGATCACGCGCTGGATGCCGTCATGGGCATCAGCGGTGGCGCGCACATGCGCCTTTATGGTGCTTCGGTGGTTGGCTTGGTCCTGACCGGCCTGATGGTGTACATCACCGAGTACTACACCGGCACCGAATACGCGCCGGTGCGGCACGTCGCGCAAGCCTCGACCACCGGCCACGGCACCAACATCATCGCCGGTCTCGGCGTTTCGATGAAGTCAACGGCCTGGCCGGTACTGGCGGTGTGTGCCTCGATCTGGGCGGCCTATACCATGGGCGGCCTGTATGGCATCGCCATCGCCGCGACGTCGATGCTGTCGATGGCCGGCATCATCGTCGCGCTCGACGCCTACGGTCCGATCACCGACAACGCCGGCGGCATCGCCGAGATGGCCGAACTGCCCGACTCCGTGCGCGGCGTCACCGACCCGCTCGACGCGGTGGGCAACACCACCAAGGCGGTCACCAAGGGCTACGCCATCGGCTCCGCCGGTCTTGCCGCGCTGGTGCTGTTCGCCGACTTCACCCATGGCCTCGATGCCGCCAACTCGGCGGTCAAGTACCTCTTCGACCTGTCCGACCCGGCGGTCATCATCGGCCTGTTCATCGGCGGCATGGTGCCTTACCTGTTCGGCGCCATGGGCATGGAGGCGGTTGGCCGCGCGGCCGGCTCGGTGGTGGTCGAGGTGCGTCGCCAGTTCCGCGAGATCAAGGGCATCATGGAAGGCACGGCCAAGCCCGAGTACGGCACCTGCGTGGACATGCTGACCAAGGCGGCAATCAAGGAAATGATGATTCCGTCGTTGTTGCCAGTCCTGGTGCCGATCGTCACCGCTTTCGGCATCAACTTCCTGATGGGCCCCGGGGCGGGCGTGCGCGCACTCGGTGGCGTGCTGATGGGCACCATCGTCACCGGCATCTTCGTCGCGATCTCGATGACCACGGGCGGTGGTTGCTGGGACAACGCCAAGAAGTATATCGAGGACGGCAACTTCGGTGGCAAGGGTTCCGAAGCGCACAAGGCGGCCGTCACCGGCGATACGGTCGGCGATCCCTACAAGGACACCGCCGGTCCGGCGGTCAACCCGCTGATCAAGATCATCAACATTGTCGCCTTGCTGATCGTGCCTCTGGTGGCCTGACGCGGCACCATTGCGCAAGAGCGCAAGCAAACGGAAAGGGCCGCCGGCGAGGCGGCCCTTTTCCATTCGGGCGAGGCAGGGAGGTCTTAGTTGGCGGCGATCTCGAGCTTGACGTCGGTAAGTCCGGCGCGCACAAAGCCTAGTTTCCTGGCCGCCGCCACGCTGACGTCGAGCATGCGTTTCGGGGACGTGGGTCCGCGATCGTTGATCGTCACCACGACGCCACGATTGTTCCTGGTATTGATGACATTGACGCGCGTCCCGAAAGGCAGGGTCGGGTGGGCGGCGGTCAGGGCATTCGGGTTGAAACGCTTGCCGGACGCGGTTCGCCTGCCGGCGAATTTGTGACCGTACCAGGCGGCCACGCCCTCCATGACGTGGTTGCCGGCCGGAGCCGCGGCAGGCGCCGGGGCGGTGACGACTTGCTGCGCCTGGCTCAGACTGGCAAATGCCAGGCCGGCCGCCGCCAATGCAATCCTGAGTGCTTTCATTTCTTGTTCTCCCCGAAAGAGTTGAGCGATGGGATGCGCTTCGCATGAAGCGCCCCCGGGATTCTGCGCGTGATCGATGGCGGTTGATATGGTGATACTGTGGCAGATTGTTACATCTGCACGGCCGCAGTCATGCGCGACGCCGGAAGTCGTGAATGCGAAAGCCGAGCGCGAACAGGGCAAGGAAATAGGTGCCGATGGCGCCGGCGATGATCGACGCGAGTCGAAAGGCCCGTTCACCGAACGACATGGCCAGCCAGGACGATTCTTCGCCCATCGCGAACCAGAGCATCGCCGCCAATAGTGCCAGCGCCATGGCGAGCCTGACCAGAAAAGGCCGCCAGCCGGGCGAAGGCCGGTAAGCGTCGACTTTCCGGAGGCCGCGCAGCAGCAGGCCCGCATTCAGGCATGATGCCAGTCCGATCGACAGCGCCAAACCGGCGTGCTTCAGCCAGCCGATGAAAGCGAGGTTCATCGCCTGCGTGGCCAGCAGCGTCACGATGGCGATGCGCACGGGCGTCCGGATTTCCTGGCGGGCATAGAAACCCGGAGCGAGCACCTTGACCAGAATCAGCCCCGTCAGTCCGATACTGTAGGCGACCAGCGCCGAGCGAGTCTGTAGCACGTCGTTGGCCGAAAATGCCCCATGATGGAAGAGCGTCGCCAGCAGTGGCACGGCCAGCATGGCCAGCCCGAGTGCGGCGGGAAACGTCAGCATCAGGGTCAAGCGCAGCCCCCAGTCCAGCAGTTCCGAGAACTCCTGCCGGCGTTCCGAGGCATGGCACCGGGCGAGGCTAGGCAGCAGAATGGTACCCAAGGCGGCGCCAAGCAGCCCGGCCGGGAACTCCATCAGGCGGTCGGCGTAATACAGCCACGACACGCTGCCGGATGGCAGGAAGGAGGCGAAGATGGTGTTGATCAGCAGCGATATCTGAGCCACCGAGACGCCGATGACCGCCGGACCCATCAAAGTCAGTATTCGCCGCACGCCGGCATCGCGTGGCGCCCAGTCCCAGCGCGGCAACATGCCGATGCGCCGGAGCGCCGGCAACTGGATCGCGAGTTGCAGCAAGCCGCCCAGAAACACGGCCCAGGCGAGCGCCAGGACTGGAGGGTCGAACCAGGGCGCCGCGAATAACGCCATGCCGATCATGGCGAGATTCAGCAGCACCGGCGTGAATGCCGGCAGCGCAAACCGGCTCCAGGTGTTGAGAATGCCGGCCGCCAGTGCCACCAGGGCCATGAACAGGATGTAGGGGAAGGTGATGCGCGTCAGTTCGACGGTGAGCGCGAACTTGCTCGCATCGGCGGCAAATCCTGGCGCCGAAACGTAGATCAGCAATGGCGCGCCGACGATTCCGAGCAGCGCGACAAGGGTTACCGCGACGAACAGCAGCGTTGCCGCGCGGTCGACCAGTTGCTTGGTCTCGCCATCGCCTTGGCGATTCTTGCATGCAGCCAGCAGCGGTACGAAGGCTTGCGAAAACGCGCCTTCGGCAAACAGCCGGCGCAGCAGGTTGGGCAGGCGGAAGGCAACGAAGAATGCATCAGTCATCAAGCCGGCGCCGAAGGCGCGGGCAATGACGAAGTCCCGTGCGAAGCCAAGGATGCGCGAGAGCAGGGTCATGCCGCTGACAGTGGCCAGCGAACGCAAAAGGCTTCCGGGGGAACTCATGGGCGGCAATGGTATCGGTTCCAAAGGCGAAAGGGGGTGTTGCAAAGCTGGCGATCGGTCAATATAATCGCGCGTTCTCCAGCCATACCCACGGGAAGATCAGACTTATGGCCAACAGCGCCCAGGCACGCAAGCGTGCCCGTCAAGCCGTAAAACAGCGTGCCCACAACATGAGCTTGCGCTCGACGCTGCGCACGGCGATCAAGAAGGTTCGCAAGGCAATCGGTGCCGGCGACAAGACCGCCGCGCAGTCGGTGTTCAAGGAGTCGCAAGGCGTCATCGATTCGATTGCCGACAAGAAAATCATTCACAAGAACACCGCCGCACGCCACAAGAGCCGTTTGTCGGCTGCGATCAAGGCACTCTGACAATTCTTGCTCTTGTTGACGTCGTTTCGTGGAAACGGGCCGCAATGCGGCCCGTTTTCTTTTGCTTTGCGGGACTCATTCTTCGCAACAATATCAATCGAAATAGCGTGCTGCCTTGCTTAGCTGATACTTGCTTTATATAATCGCCGGAACTTTCTGATCGGAAAGGGGTTTTTTATGCTTCCTCCCGTGCTGACCAAATATGGCTTCCGCATCAGAACCCGCGTCGGCCTGGTGATCAACAACTTGATGATCCATGGTCGCGATCCGGCCGAGGCTCACCGAAAACTGCGGCAGATGTATCGGGACTGCGAGATCATCGAGTGCATCTGCCATCACGGCGGCGTGCGCACTCCGGTGGCTGGGTACGAAGACCTGAAGCGGGCGAGCGCTGGATGACCGCGCCGGCGATGGCGAACCTGTTGCGCGCTGTTCCGTTTTCCCGGGAATTCACTTAAGATTCTCCCCTCGCATTCGCGAGCACGGCGGCTGCCACGGCGGTCGCCGTCTGTTTTTTGCGCGGAGCCTTTATGCCGCATTTGATGAATACCTACAATCGGCAGCCGGTCGCCTTCACGCATGGCGATGGCTGCTATCTCTACGATGAGCAAGGGCGACGTTATCTCGACGCGCTTGCCGGCATAGCGGTCAATACCTTGGGTCACGCCCATCCTCGACTGGTGCGGGCGATCGGTGAACAGGCGGCACGCCTCATCCACACGTCAAACGTCTATCGCGTGCGCGAGCAGGAATTGCTTTCCGACCGCCTCGCGGCGCTGTCGGGCATGGACGAGGTGTTCTTCTGCAACTCCGGGTGTGAAGCGAACGAGGCCGCCATCAAGCTGGCGCGCATGTTCGGCCACAACAAGGATGTCGATCAGCCGGCGATCATCGTCATGGAGCAGGCCTTCCATGGCCGCACCTTGGCCACGCTGTCGGCCACGGGCAACCGGAAGGTGCAGGCGGGGTTCGAGCCGCTGGTGTCGGGTTTCGTGCGCGTGCCCTACGACGATCTCGCGGCGATCGAGCACGTGGCGGCAATCAATCCGAACATCGTCGCCGTCCTGTTCGAGCCGATCCAGGGCGAGGGCGGCATCCACATTGCCCATGGCGAATTCATGCGCGGTCTGCGGCACCTGTGCGATGAAAAAGGCTGGTTGTTCATGGTCGACGAGGTCCAGTGCGGCGTTGGCCGCACCGGCGCCTGGTTCGCCCATCAGCATGCCGGCATCCGGCCGGACGTGATGACCCTGGCCAAGGGACTCGGTTCCGGCGTGCCAGTGGGTGCCTGCCTGGCGGCCGGGCGCGCCGCCGGGATATTCAAGGCAGGCAACCACGGCTCAACTTTTGGCGGCAACCCCCTCGCCTGCGTCGCCGCATTGACGACGCTGGACGTCATCGAGCAGGATGGGCTGCTGGCGAGAGCCGTCGAACTCGGCAGCGCGATCCGGGGTGGTCTGCGCAACGCCCTGAATGGTGTGCCGGGCGTCGTCGATATCCGTGGCGACGGGCTGATGATCGGCATCGAACTCGACCGGCCGTGTGGCGAGATTGTCGGTCAGGGCCTGGCGGATGGCCTGTTGATCAATGTCACGGCCGAGCGAGTCATCCGCCTGCTGCCGGCTTTGGTCTATGCGGACGCCGACGCGCGCCAACTGGTGGACAAGCTGTCGGCGCTGATCCGGAAATTCCTTGGAGCGTGACGGTGCCGGCATCGACACCTCTAAGGCATTTCCTGCAGTTCAAGGATCTGAGCAGGGAAGAGCTCGATCACGTATTCGCGCGTGCGCGCTGGATCAAGCAGCAGTTCAAGGCTTACCAGCGTTACTGGCCCTTGCAGGATCGCACGCTGGTCATGATCTTCGAAAAGGCCAGCACGCGCACGCGCCTCTCGTTTGAAGCCGGCATGCAGCAGCTGGGGGGCTCGGCGATCTATCTCAACACGCGCGATTCGCAGCTCGGCCGCGGCGAGCCGGTGGAAGATGCCGCCGAAGTCATTTCGCGCATGTCGGATCTGGTCATGATCCGGACATTCGAGCAGGCGATCATCGAGCGCTTTGCCTCGCACTCGCGCGTGCCGGTGATCAACGGCCTGACCAACGAATACCATCCGTGCCAGATCCTCGCCGACATCTTCACCTACATCGAGCATCGCGGCCCGATCCAGGGCAAGACCGTGGCGTGGATCGGTGATTCGAACAACATGTGCAACACCTGGCTGCAGGCGGCCGAAGTCCTTGACTTCAACGTCCACGTGTCGACGCCGCCGGGTTACGAAGTCGAGCCGGAACGCGCCGGCCTCTATGGCACCGATCACTTCGAGCAGTTCGCCGATCCGATGGATGCGGCTCGCGGTGCCGACCTCGTCACCACCGATGTGTGGACCTCGATGGGCTTCGAAGCCGAAAACGAGGAGCGGCTCAAGGCCTTCGCAGCTTGGCAGGTCGATGGCGAGATGATGAAGGCCGCGCGTCCGGATGCGCTGTTCATGCATTGCCTGCCCGCTCATCGCGGCGAGGAAGTGTCCGCCGAGGTCATCGACGGTCCGCATTCCGTGGTCTGGGATGAGGCCGAGAACCGCCTGCATGCGCAGAAGGCGCTGATGGAATTCATGCTGCTCGGCAAGGTAACGTCATGAAGCGAATTCTTTGCTTGCTGATCGGCGTGCTGCCATCGCTGACTTTCGCGGCCGAGGACATGCGGCAGTTGGTCAAGATGTCGCCCGAGGCACGCGCGGAACTGCGCGCCGAGATGCTCGACTTCCAGACTGCGATCAGCTCGATCATTGCGGCACTCGGCGAAGGCAAGTTCGCCGATGCCGCCGAAACGGCGGAAACGCAGATTGGCATCTCGGCCATGGGACGTCACCGTAGCGCGCCGCCGAATGCCCGGCCAGGCATGTTCATGCCTGCGGAAATGCATGCGATTGCGCGGGGCATGCATGCGGCCGGCAGTGACTTCGCCAAGGTGGCTCGGGCAGGCGACACCGCCAAGGCGCTGGCCGCGCTGACCGCCGTCACCGGCGCCTGCGTTTCCTGCCATCGCAGCTATCGCACCCAGTAATTCGTAACCAGCGGGATTCATGATGAGCAAAATCAGGAAAGTCGTTCTTGCCTACTCCGGCGGCCTCGATACCTCCGTCATCCTCAAGTGGCTTCAGGATAACTACCAATGCGAGGTGGTGACCTTCACGGCCGACCTCGGCCAGGGCGAAGAGCTCGAACCGGCGCGCGCCAAGGCGCTCAAGCTCGGCATCAAGCCGAAGAATATTTTCATCGATGACCTCCGGGAAGAATTCGTCCGCGACTTCGTCTTCCCGATGTTCCGCGCCAACACCATCTACGAAGGCGAGTACCTGCTTGGCACCTCGATCGCGCGGCCGTTGATCGCCAAGCGCATGATCGAGATCGCCAGGAAGGTCGGTGCCGATGCCATCTCGCACGGCGCCACCGGCAAGGGCAACGACCAGGTGCGCTTCGAACTCGGCGCCT
>CAYXZX010000130.1:0-7970 GCA_964469455.1 uncultured Rhodocyclaceae bacterium
GCGACGTGATGTCCAGCGCCACGGCCTCCGCCAGCCGGATGCCGTCGACCGCCGCCGAAAGAATGCCACCGGCGTAGCCGGCACCTTCGCCGCCGGGATACAGGCCGCGGGTATTGACGCTTTCCAGTGTCTCGTCGCGCGTGATGCGCACGGGCGAGGACGTGCGCGTCTCGACGCCCGTCAGCAGCGCGTCGGCCATGGCGAAGCCGTGGATCTGCCGGTCGAAGGCGGGAATGGCCTCGCGCAGCGCCTCGACGACGTAGTCCGGCAGGCAGGCCGCGAGGTCGGTGAGGTGGATGCCCGGCGTATAGGAGGGCTGCACCGAGCCGAGTTCCGTGGACGGCCGGCCGGCCAGGAAGTCGCCGATCTTCTGCGCCGGGGCCGCGTAGTTCTCGCCGCCGGCCTTGAAGGCGGCTTCCTCCCAGCGGCGCTGGAAGTCGATGCCGGCGAGCGGGTTCGTCGCCGCGTCACCCGGAAAATCGGCGGGCGAGACGTCGACCACCAGCGCCGCATTGGCGTTGCGCTCGGCGCGCGAATACTGGCTCATGCCGTTGGTCACCACGCCGCCGACCTCCGAGGCCGCCGCCACCACCTGTCCGCCGGGGCACATGCAGAAGCTGTACACCGAGCGGCCGTTCCCGCAGTGGTGCACGAGCTTGTAGTCGGCCGCGCCGAGCTCGGCATGACCCGCCGCCGGACCGAGCCGCGCGCGGTCGATCAGCGCCTGCGGATGTTCGGCGCGCACGCCGATGGAAAACGGTTTTGCTTCGAGATGCACGCCGCGCTCATGCAGCAGAGTGAAGGTGTCGCGCGCGCTGTGGCCGATGGCCAGCACCACATGATCGGCGGCGATGCGCTCGCCGCTGGCCAGCATCACGCCGCGCACGCGGCCATCACCTGCCGTGGCGCGCTCGATATCGAAATCGGCGACGCGGCTCTGGAAGCGGATCTCGCCGCCCAGCGACTGGATCGTCCGCCGCATGTTCTCGACCACGCGCACCAGCCGGAAGGTGCCGATGTGCGGCTTGCTGACATACATGATCTCGGGCGGCGCGTCGGCGGCGACGAACTCCGCCAGCACCTTGCGGCCCCGGAAGCCGGGGTCCTTGATCTGGCTGTGCAGCTTGCCGTCGGAAAACGTGCCGGCGCCGCCTTCGCCGAACTGCACGTTCGATTCGGGATCGAGCTTGCCTTGCCGCCACAGGCCCCAGGTGTCGCGGGTCCGCTCGCGCACTTCCTTGCCGCGCTCCAGCAGGATCGGCCGGAAACCCATCTGCGCCAGGATCAGCGTCGCGAACAGCCCGCAGGGCCCGGCACCGATCACTACCGGGCGGCTGGCCGAACGATCCCCGAATCCCGCCGGCGCTTGCGCGACGTAGCGGTAGGCCATGTCGGGCGTCGGCCGAGCATCGGGGCGGCGTGCCGCGACGGCTGACTCTTGCCTGAGTTCGACGTCGACGGTGTAGACGAAATGGATGCTCGATTTCTTTCGGGCATCGTAGCCGCGGCGGAAGATGGTGTAGCCGACGAGCTCTGCGGGCGGAATGCCAAGCCGTTTCAGGACAGCCGCCTTGAGGTCGGCGTCAACATGGTCGAGCGGCAGCTTGAGTTCCGTGAGGCGGAGCACGATTGGGTTCCGCTACCGCGGCACCGGCGCCGGCAAGGTGGCGGCCGGAGTTGCCGCGAGGAGGTCCGGGAACAAGGCAGTGAATGTCACCGGCAAAGTATACCTGCCGCGCAGTGAAGACTTGCCTGCATGTGGATCGGGAATCTCGCGGGACTACGTTATGCTGCGCCTGCAATGCACACCGGCTGCGGGAGGTTGCTCATGGGCATGCAGGAAGACATTCGGCGCCTGACGGATCTCGAGGCGATTCGGGACTTGGCGCGTCGATACGCCCACTGCGTCTGGACCAGGGACGCCATTGCGGCCGCGGAACTCTTCGTCGAAGACTGCGTGATGGATACGGGCAGCCAGGATCCCATTCACGGTCGCCAGGCTTTGATTGCCGTCTACCAGGCCGCATTCGGACAGTCGCGGTTCCAGCCCTTTGTGCACAACCACGTGATCGATCTCGGCGGCGACCAGGCGACCGGCATCTGCTATCTCGATCTGCGCGCCGTGATGGACGGCAGGAGCATGATCGGATCCGGCTACTATCATGACGTTTACGTTCGCGAGCGGAACGGCTGGAGATTCAAGTCGCGAAGGCTGACCATGGACTACCTGGTTCCCCTCGCCGAAGGCTGGGTCGGCCGCTAGCGGCATTCACAGAACCCACGCAGTTTTTCACGGAGCCAGCGATGAGCCGGATCACGCTGGAACCGCTCGTGCCAGATCATGGCGATCTCGAACGAGGGTATTTCGAATGGCGCCTCGAGTTGTCGGATCGGGACGACTTTCTGCCAGGCGAGTATGCATCGGCGGGGTGCCGTCAATATCAGGTCGGACGCAGCGACGATCATCGGCGCGGTATTCAGGTTGGGGTGGCAAAGCGTGATGTGGCGTCGTCCGCCGAGCTTCGCCAGCGACCGTTCAATGGGATCCCGCTGCAGGCCCCGTGGCGCGATGGCGAGATGGGGGAGGTCCAGATAGGCCTGCAGGCTCATGCCGTCGCCGACCAGCGGATGGTCCAGCCGAACGGCGCAGCAAAAGTCATCCTCGAACAGGACCTGCTGGTGAATGCCGGAAGCCTGTGCCAGCGGGTGGCAAATGGCCAGCTCGATTTCGCCTGCTTCGATCGGCGCGAACGAGCTTTCCGGATCGAAATGGGCAACCCGGACACCTACTGCAGGAGCTTGCGTCGATATGAGGCGTATCAGCTTGGGCAAGAGAATCAGGTCGCCGTAGTCGTTGGTCGCGATGGTCATGCGGCGGGTCGAGGTGTCTGGCTCGAATGATGCCTCGGCGATCAGAGCGTGCTGGAGCTCGAGCAATGCCCTCCGCAAGGGTTTCGCCAAGGCTTCGGCCTTTGCCGTTTTCACCATGCGTCCTTTCCCCTTGACCAGCAAGGGGTCGCCGAACTGATTTCGCAGACGGCGTAGCGCGTGGCTCATGGCCGACTGCGTGACGCCCATCCTCGACGCAGCCGTTCCCACTTCCTCGACCGACAGCAGGGCATCGAGCATCAGGACCAGATTCAGGTCGATGTCCTTCAAGTGAATTTCATTCATGAGCAACTGAACTCCAGTCATTGAGTGGAGCTTGGTAGCTCCAGTAGAGTAGGTAACGCTGTCAGTATCGACCAATAACCGATAAACGGTTGCGCAAATGCAACGGGGGAGAAAACCATGACTTCGAATGTATTGGCGGAGAATTCGTATCGCAAGTTAGCGCTGACTACGGCAATCGCGAGCGCTCTTACGGGAACGATGAGTGGCTTGGCGAGGGGTCAGGGCGCCACCGATGCCCTGGAGGAAATCATCGTGACGGCCCAGAAGCGCGAGGAACCCCTGCAGAAAATCCCGATCGCGATCACGGCGCTCGGCGACCGGGAACTGGAAAACCTGCGGGTCACGAACGTGATGGACCTTGCCAGCAAGGCTCCGTCAGTCGTGATCACCGGCTTTGCCGCCAGCCGCGCCACCCCCAACCTGTTCATCCGGGGCATGGGCAACCTTGATCACCAAATGACCAAGGACAACGCGGCCGGCATCTATATGGACGGGGTTCCGGTAGGCCGCAACCAGGGGCTCGCGGCGGATATCGCCGACCTCGAGCGCGTGGAAGTTCTTCGCGGTCCCCAGGGCACCCTCTATGGCCGTAACACCACGGCCGGTGCGGTCAACTTCATCACGCGCAAGCCGGAGAAGGATTTTTCTTTTTCCCAGCAGGTGGGTTTCGGCAACTACGATCAGTTCTCGGCGAAGACTACCATCAACATCCCGGTCAACGACATGTTGCTCACCCGGCTGGTGTATATGCGCTCCAACAAGGATGGGTGGGTTGAAAACACCAACAAGACCCTGCCCAACCAGATCGACTATTACCGGGACGACAAGGAAGCGCTCCGGCTGAGCGTTCGGCTGCTGGCCAGCAGGAACTTTACCGCCGACTACAGCTTCGATCATTCCCAGATGGAATATGGCAACAGCTTCTATCAGATCATATCCGGCCCGACGGCTCCGGGCGGACGTCAGGAGTCCACCACGGCCGTGCAAGGCTTGTCGCCCAGCGACATCAAGGCGCGCGGGCACAGCCTGACGCTGACCTGGGACGTCGGCGACGTGCAGCTGAAGTCGATCACCGGCTACCGGAAGCTCGATAACATCATGTTCCAGAATTACATCAACTTCTTCACGCAGTACTACAAGCAGAAGCAGGACCAGACGTCACAGGAATTCCAGATGATCGGCAAGGCTTTCAACAAGCGGGTCGATTACGTGCTGGGCATCTTCTACTACGACGAAAGCGGGCAAGGTTTCCGGCAATCCAATTTCGGCCCGCGGAAGGACATCCATTTCATCGACGCCGAGTCGAAGTCCAAGGCTCTTTATGGTCAAGCCAGCTGGACGCCGCCCATCCTCGACGAACGTCTGCGGCTGACTTTGGGCGGGCGCTATACCGACGACAGCCGCAAGGCGAGCAAGACCTTCGTGCAGACGGACCTCGGCGGCGCGCCTGCCGGTACCGTGGTAGCGGGAGACCGGGACTACACCAAGTTCAATCCGGCCTTCACCGCCGATTACGCTTTCAGCGAAACCATGACCGGCTATGCCAAGTACTCCACGGGCTACCGGGCCGGCGGCTTCAACAGCAACAGCACTGCCCAGGGATTCGGGCAAGGCTTCGCGCAGGAAGACGTGCGCGCCTACGAGCTGGGGCTGAAATCCGACCTCATGGAGCGCCGGCTTCGGCTCAACACGGCGGTGTTCTTGAACAAGTACAACGACCTGCAAGTGGACCAGGTCCGCGTGCCGGCGATCTTCACCGATACCGTGAATGCCGGCGATGCCACGATCAAGGGCGTCGAGGTCGAGGCGACTGCACTCCTGGCCAAGGGCCTCACGACCAACCTGAGCTACACGTACATGGAAGGCAAATATGGCGAATACGTCGACAATGGCGTCGACCTGTCGAAGGTGAAGCATATCCAGAACATGCCGAAGAATCTCATCGTGGCCGGGCTGCAGTACGAGTCTGAGCGGATGGCATACGGCAAGCTGATCTTCAATCTGGACTATCGCTGGCAGGACACCTTCTACTCCGGGCCGAATCCGAACACGCTGAACAACAGCCATTCGGTCTGGAATGCCCGCGTGCAACTCGCCGACATTCGTGTTCCGAAGGGCAAGCTGCGCGTATCGTTGTGGGGCAAGAAC
The DNA here is from genome assembly GCA_964469455.1 of uncultured Rhodocyclaceae bacterium. Classification (GTDB taxonomy): domain Bacteria; phylum Pseudomonadota; class Gammaproteobacteria; order Burkholderiales; family Rhodocyclaceae; genus Fen-999. Next base: position 5,323 of record CAYXZX010000130.1, read on the forward strand.
CTCACGGACAAGGTATACACCATCGCCACCACCAATCTTGGCCTGCCGGCATCGGTGTTTGGCGAGCCGCGCACGTACGGACTCGATCTGATCTACGATTACTAAGGCGACGTTGCGCCGGTCGATATCGCGTGGCGGCGTACCGCCACGGCTGACTCTTGCCAGGGGCGGGTGAGCCGCAAGCCCTAGACGGCCAGCGCCGCCATCTTCAGCGGTGGCCTGCCGTCGAGGCTGGGGAAATCGGCCTCGGGCATGATCCATTCGACATCGCGGATCGCGCGACCCGCCTTGCGGGCGCTGCGTTGCAACTGGTCAAGCCAGGCATCGCGGCCCACCTCGGCGACGTTGTTGCAGCAGACCAGCGTGCCGCCCTCGGCGGTGCACAGCAGCGCCGGCTTGAACAACGCCGGATAGTCGTTGACCAGATCGACCACGCCGAACGGGCTTTTTGCGTAGCGCGGCGGATCGAGGAAGACCATGTCGAACGTTTGCGCGTCGAGCTTCGGGAACGGCGGCATGCGCTTGCCGCGCACCCGCTCCGGCTGCCCGAGGCCGGCGAGCTGCCTGACGGCGGCGAAGACATCGCTCTTGATGAATCGCGGCCGGAACGGCAGGTCGTTGAGCCTGGCGTTGGCACGGCCGACGGCGAGGCTGCTCTCGGCGAAGTCGACGTTCATGACGAAACGCGCGCCGGCCTTGGCGGCAGCGATGCCAACGCCGCAGGTGTAGGCGAACAGGTTGAGCAGCGACTTGTCGCGCGCGTGCCGCATCACGTAGCGCCGTCCCGCGCGCAGGTCGAGGAACAGCCACGGGTCCTGCCCTTCGTGGCGCGCCTGGATGCGATAGACGACGCCCATCTCGTGCGCCTCGCGCGGCAGTTGCGCGGCGGCCAGGCGATCCGGTGGCAGTTCGTTGAGGATGCGCGAGTTGGCGCGGCTGCGATCGTTGTAGATCAAAGTCAGCCCTGGCAGCACGCCGAGATAGTAGTGCTCGAGCGCCGCGAGGTCTTCCGGCGCCAGCGAGTGGTGGAAGCTCTGCGCGAGCAGCAGGTCGCCGTAGCGGTCGACCGTCAGGCCCGGCCGGCCTTCAACGGTACCGTGGAACAGGCGATAGGCGTCGGTATGTTCGGCGTCGAGGCGCGACAGGAGATCAGCGCGGGCCGCGAAGGCGGCGGCCAGCTGCGGACGCAGCGGCGCGGCGGAAGTGAGGCTCATGGGCCGCGAGTATATCCACCGCGCGTCGCCGCGCCTTCAAGGCTCGCGTTGGCTACTTGCCGATTCGCGCGCTGATTTCCGCGACGCGCGTGCCGAACAGTCTGGCCGTTTCCAGGTCGCCCGGCTGCATTTCGTCGACGCCGGCGTCGACGGCCGTCTGCGCCATGGCGCCGCAGAACGAGCCGAGGAAGTTAATGTCGCCACGCTGCGCCGTCTTGGCGTTGGACGGAGCGAGGGCGGTGCCGACCCACAGGCCGCCGTGCTGCATGGCCAGCGTGAACAAGTAGTGCAAGGTCGAGAGCTTGTCGCCGTTCATCGACCCGCTGTTGGTGAAGCCCGCGAACAGCTTGTTCTTCCACTTCTGTGCGAACCAGGCCTTGCTCGAGGCGTCGGCGAACTTCTTGAACTGCCAGCTGGCCATGCCCATGTAGGTGGGGCTGCCCATGACGATGGCGTCGGCGGCGTCGAGCGCCGCCCAGTCCGCGTCGGTGATGTTGCCCTCGGCATCGATGGCGATCAGTTGGGCGCCGGCGCCTGCGGCGACCGCTTCCGCCATGCGCTTGGTGTGGCCGTAGCCGGAATGGAAGACCACCGCGATCTTGCTCATGTCATTGCTCTCCTTGCCTGGTTGATTTCCCGATTCGATCGGGGCCTGCTTCGTGCGATCGCGCGAACGCGTAGGCGTCCATCGCGATCACGTATTCGTCGATGCCGGTATGAAAGCGGCTGGCCTTGCCCTCGCCGGCGCCAAGCGCGACGAAGAGCGGCAACAGATGATCTTCGGTCGGATGCGCCCGCGCGGCGGCGGGCGCCTGGCGGCGGTAGTCGAGCAGGACGTCGACATCGCCGGCCGCGAGATGCTCGGCAATCCAGTCGGCGAACTCGCGAACATAGCTTGGCGTGCTGCCGCCGTCGCGCATGGCGAGCTGGAAGTCGCGGAGGTTGTGCGTGACGCTGCCCGAGCCGATGATCAGAAAACCCCGCTTGGCCAGCGGGGCAAGGGCACGCCCGAGCGCGTACGCCCCCGCCGGTCCGCCGCGGCTTTGCAGCGAGAGCGGAACGATGGGGATGTCGGCGTGCGGGAACATGAGGCGCAAGGGTACCCAGGCGCCGTGGTCGAGACCACGCGTTTCGTCACGCGCCCTCGGCATGCCGGCATCGGCAATCGCGTCCGCGACCTTCTCGGCAGCCTCCGGGCAGCCGGTCGCGGGATAGCGGATGTCGTACAAGGCCTCCGGGAAGCCCCAGAAGTCGTGAATCGTCTCGAGGCGGGTGGCGGTACCGACGGTCGGCACCGGGGTATCCCAGTGGGCGCTGACGATGACGATGGCGCGCGGGCGTAGCAGGCCTTGCGCCTGCGCGGCGAGCGCGGCTCCCGCGGCGCCCGGCCGCAAGGCAAAGGTCGGGGCACCGTGGGGTACGAACAGACTGGGC
>CAYXZX010000131.1:0-7813 GCA_964469455.1 uncultured Rhodocyclaceae bacterium
TGAGCTCGTCGCGCAGCTTGTCGGCCGCGGCACGCACGGTTTCGGATTTGTGATAGCCCATCGGCACGATGACCGCCTCGAACGGCGCGATGGCAGCCGGGAAGATGATGCCCTTGTCGTCGTTGCCCTGCTCGATGGCCGAGCCGACAATGCGCGTGATGCCAATGCCATAGCAGCCCATTTCCATCACCCGTTCCTTGCCTTGCTCGTCGAGGAACTTGCATTGCAGGGCTTCGGCGTACTTGGTGCGCAACTGGAAGATGTGGCCGACTTCGATGCCGCGGCAGATGTCGAGCTGGCCCTTGCCGTCCGCCGAAGGATCGCCGACGACGACGTTGCGGATGTCGGCCACGGCGTCCGGCTCGGGCAGGTCGCGTCCCCAGTTGGCGCCGGTGAGGTGGAAGCCTGCCTCGTTGGCGCCGCAGACGAAGTTGTCCATCGCCGCGACCGTGCGGTCGGCGATGACCCTGACGTTGCCGCGGTCTACGCCCACCGGCCCGATGTAGCCGGGCCGGCAGCCCAGGAAGTGCTCCACTTCCTCGTCGGTCGCAAATCGGAAGGGGTTTAGGCCGGGCAGCTTGCCGACCTTGATTTCGTTGAGATTGTGGTCGCCGCGGACCAGCAGCAGGAAGAACTCTTCGTCGTGCATGACGGCGATGGCCTTGACCGTGCGAGTAAGCTGCGTGCCGAGGAACTCGGCGACATCCTCGCAGCGAATCTTGCCGGGCGTGGATTTCTTCTCGAGCGTCTCGATAGCGGCGCCGCGCGGCGTCGTGGGAGCCACAGCCTCGGCCAACTCGACGTTGGCCGCGTAGTCGGAATCCGGGCAGAACGCGATGGCGTCCTCGCCAGAATCGGCCAGCACATGAAACTCATGCGATCCAGTGCCGCCGATCGAGCCCGTATCGGCCGCCACGGCACGGAAGCCCAGGCCGAGCCTGGCAAAAATGCGGCTGTAGGTGGCGTACATGTTGGCGTACTCGCGTTCCAGGTCCTCGAATGATGCATGGAACGAGTAGCCATCTTTCATCGTGAATTCACGGCCGCGCATGACGCCGAAACGGGGGCGAATCTCGTCGCGAAACTTGGTCTGGATCTGGTAAAAGTGCTTGGGTAGTTGGCGGTAGCTCTTGATTTCGCGCCGCACAATGTCAGTGATGACTTCCTCGTGGGTCGGGCCGATGACGAAGTCGCGCGCGTGGCGGTCCTTGAAACGCAGCAGCTCCGGACCATATTTTTCCCAACGTCCCGATTCCTGCCACAACTCAGCTGGTTGCACGGCCGGCATGAACAGTTCGATGGCGCCGGCGCGGTCCATCTCCTCACGCACGATGCGCTCCACCTTGCGCACCACCCGCAGACCCATCGGCATCCAGGTGTAGATGCCGGCGGCCAGGCGCTTGATCATGCCGGCGCGCAGCATCAGCTTCTGGCTGGCGACCTCGGCGTCGGCAGGGGCTTCCTTGAGGGTGGCGATGAAGAACTGGCTTGCGCGCATGATCGGTACTCGGGTTCGGAAATAAGCGGGCATTTTACCGTCGCGCCGCTTCTTTCCTTGCCGGCGCATCTGTGAAAGAATTGCCAGCAGTCAAACATTCAAAGGTTGCATCATGCTCGACCGGGAAGGTTATCGCCCGAATGTCGGCATTGTTCTGGTGAATCAGCACGACGAGGTTTTTTGGGGCAAGAGGATTCGGGAGCATTCCTGGCAGTTCCCGCAAGGGGGCATCAAGAAGGGCGAAACGCCCGAGCAGGCAATGTTCCGGGAACTTCACGAGGAAGTGGGACTTCGTCCGGAACATGTCCGCATCATTGGCCGTACACGCGATTGGCTGCGCTACGAAGTCCCCAAGCAGTGGGTGCGTCGCGAATGGCGTGGCACCTACAAGGGCCAGAAGCAGATCTGGTTTCTTCTCAGGCTGATTGGCCGGGATACCGACATTTCATTGCGTGCCTCGGAGCATCCCGAGTTCGATGCCTGGCGGTGGAGCAGCTACTGGGTACCGCTGGAATCGGTCATTGAGTTCAAGCGAGGTGTCTACGAGCAGGCGCTCAACGAGTTGTCGCGCTTGCTCCTGCCGCCACGCCAGACCTTGGGCAGGTCGCCAGTGTCGCGGGCACACCTTCCTGCGGCCGATAGCCTTGGCGAATAGGATGAAATTCAAGCGGCGCGCAGCCGGACTGTTGCTGTGGTGCGCCGTGATGGGTGCCGTCAGTTCGGCAACCGGCGCAGACGAGTCCAAGGACACCCAGGAGTCAGAGGAGGAAATGTCTCCACCGCCGTTTCCCAAAGACACCGATCTGATCGAGTTCCATGTCAGTGCTGCGACGACGAATCGCTATTTTATTGACGGCTCGACCTTGAGCCCGGGCAAGGATGGCGTTGTTCGCTACGTCATGGTGATACGGACGGATGGCGGTGCGACCAACGTGAGTTTCGAGGGCTTGCGCTGCGCTACCGGCGAATACCGCATGTTTGCCAGCGGGCGGGCGGATGGCAGCTGGGGGCCGGCCAAGATCTCGAGTTGGCGAACGATCGAGGCCAAGACGGTCAATCGACACCACGTGGCCCTTTATCGGGAGTTTTTCTGTCCGCTGGCGCTGCCAATCGCCAACGCGGCAGAAGGCCGGCGGGCGCTTCGCCTGGGCAAGCATCCGATCCTGCCATGATCAGTGATGCCTGGGTGTTGGCATTCGACCGGGCCCTAAGAACGGTCTTTCTTCCCGCGCCGACAAGTCGCGCCATGCCTGGCGAAGAACTTGCGGAGCCTGTGCTCGATGATGCAGAGCGTCATCACGCCGCAGCCTTGATGCGAATCGATCATGTCGGTGAGGTGTGTGCGCAGGGGCTTTATCAGGGTCAAGCCATCACCTGCCGCAATCCGGCAACACGAAAAGCGCTCGAACAGGCCGCCTGGGAGGAAACCGAGCACCTAAACTGGACAGAACGGCGGATCACGGAGCTTGGTGGCCGGAAAAGCCAGCTCAATCCCCTCTGGTATCTCGGTTCACTGATTGTCGGAGTAGTCGCCGGGAAACTGGGCGACGACTGGAATCTTGGTTTTCTTGCCGAGACCGAGCGTCAGGTGGAAGCACATCTTCACGGGCACCTCGCGAGCTTGCCGGCGGCGGACCAGCGTTCGCGCGCCGTGGTGGAAGCGATGAAGTCGGATGAAATCCGCCACGCCGACACGGCCGTTCGTTTAGGCGCCCGTGAGCTTCCTACACCAGCCAGACTGGCGATGACGGCTATGTCCAAGGTGATGACCTCGACGGCCTATTACATCTAGGCGAGTCTAGGCTTCGACGATCTCGAAGTCATGAATCATCTCGGCGGTCTTGCCGAGCATGATCGAAGCCGAGCAGTATTTCTCCGCGGACAGCTTGATGGCTCGTTCGACCGCTTCCGGTTTCAGCCCTCGTCCCTTGACCGTGAAATGGAAATGGATGCGCGTGAATACCTTGGGATCGGTTTCGGCGCGTTCGGCCATGATTCTTACTTCACAATCGCGAATATCCTGCCTGCCGCGCTGCAGAATCATGATGACATCGAAGGATGTGCAACCGCCCGCACCCGCCAAAAGCATTTCCATCGGTCGCGGCGCCCAGTTATGACCGCCAGCCTCCGGGGCGCCATCCATGGCCACTAAATGGCCACTGCCCGTCTGGGCAATGAAGCTCATGCCTTCGTGCCAACGAACCGTGCATTCCATGAGTTTGTCTCCCGTAACAATCGGGGCCATTTTAGAAAGGTTTGCCAATCCGGTTTGATGCTTCGCACAAATTTCTTGCGCTGCACAATTTTTTTTGCGATACTGTTTCCAACGAAGCGCGATTAGATTAGTGAAAGTCCAGTTCTTCTTGTAGTTCTGTCGCGTTTCCTCTGGTGTCTCCTCCACCCTCCTCCTTTGGTGTGGATTCGGCGCAGCCCCCTCGGGGTTGCGCCTTTTTCTTTCTTTGGGAGGACCAGCGAGTTTGACATTCCGACAAGGTTTCCCCTAAAATGCACGGCTTTTCCGCAGAGATCGGGTGCCTCGCGCCGGCCGGTCAAGCGCAACGTAGCTAGGACTTCAGTCATGAAAACCTTTTCCGCCAAGCCGCACGAAGTCAAGCGCGACTGGTTCGTCGTCGATGCCACCGACAAGGTGCTCGGCCGCCTGGCCGCCGAGATCGCCCATCGCCTGCGTGGCAAGCACAAGGCCGAGTACACCCCGCATGTCGATACCGGTGACTACATCGTCGTGGTCAACGTCGAGAAACTGCGCGTCACCGGCGACAAGGCGCAGGACAAGAAATATTTCCGCCACTCTGGCTTTCCCGGTGGCATCTACGAAACCAACTTTGCCAAGCTGCAGCAGCGCTTCCCGGGCCGCATCCTCGAGAAGGCGGTCAAGGGCATGCTGCCAAAAGGCCCGCTGGGCTATGCGATGGCCAAGAAAATGAAATGCTATGCCGGCGCTGCCCATCCGCACGCGGCGCAGCAGCCCAAGGCCCTGGAAATCTAAGATCCTCTGACAGGAACGAATATGGCAGCGAATTACTACTATGGCACCGGTCGCCGCAAGACGGCGGTGGCCCGAGTGTTTTTGAAGTCCGGCAGCGGCAAGTTCGTCGTCAACGACAAGCCGGTCGACGAGTTCTTTTCCCGCGAAACCGGTCGGATGGTCGTGCGCCAGCCGCTCGAACTGACCCAGCATACCGGCACTTTCGACATCATGGTGAACGTTACAGGTGGTGGCGAGTCCGGCCAGGCCGGTGCTGTTCGTCACGGCATCACCCGTGCGCTGATCGAATACGATGCCGCGCTCAAGCCTACCTTGTCGAACGCCGGGTTCGTCACGCGCGATGCCCGTGAGGTAGAGCGCAAGAAGGTCGGCTTCCACAAGGCGCGCCGGCGCAAGCAGTTCTCGAAGCGCTAAGCGCTTCGCAGCTCCGGAAAGGCCGCCCCAGGAAACTTCGGGCGGCTTTTTTGTCTCATCCGCCAACAATTGAATTACGCGTCCCTGGAGATGGCAGACATGATCAAGGCAGGCATCGTCGGCGGGACCGGTTATACCGGCGTCGAACTCTTGCGGTTGCTGTCGCAGCATCCGAATGTCGAAATGACGGCAATCACTTCGCGCGGCGAGGCTGGCACACCGGTGGCTGACATGTTTCCGAGCCTGCGCGGCCATGTGAAGCTCAAGTTCAGCGACCCCAAGGACGCGCCGCTCGACCACTGCGATGTAGTGTTCTTTGCCACGCCGAATGGTATCGCCATGCAGCAGGCGAAGGATCTGCTCGATGCCGGCGTGCGCGTCATTGACCTGGCGGCTGATTTTCGCATCAAGGATATTGCAGTCTGGGAGAAATGGTATGGCATGACCCATGCCGCGCCGGGCCTGGTTGCCGAGGCCGTTTACGGCCTGCCGGAAGTCAATCGCGAGGCGATCCGTCAGGCGCGGCTTGTGGCAAATCCGGGCTGCTATCCGACGGCTGCACAGCTTGGCCTGTTGCCGCTCGTCGAGGCCGGCTGTGTCGATACGGGCAGCCTGATCGCCGACTGCAAGTCCGGTGTTTCGGGCGCCGGCCGCAAGGCCGAGACTCACATCCTGTTCGCCGAGGCATCCGATAACTTCAAGGCCTATGGTGTCGCGGGGCACCGGCATCTGCCGGAGATCCGCCAGGGCCTTAGCATGGCTGCCGGCGTACCGGCACGACTGACTTTCGTTCCGCACCTGACGCCGCTGATCCGGGGCATCCATGCCACGCTTTATGCGCGCGTCACCCGCGAGGAAGACTTCCAGGGGATGTTCGAAAAGCGCTACGCCAACGAGCCATTTGTCGACGTGCTGCCACCCAAGTCGCATCCCGAGACCCGCTCCGTGCGTGCCTCCAACATGTGCAGGATCGCCGTGCATCGGCCGCAGGGCGGCGACATGCTGGTTGTGCTTTCGGTCATCGACAACCTGACCAAGGGAGCCGCCGGGCAGGCCGTGCAGAACATGAACATCATGTTCGGTTTCGACGAATGCATCGCCCTGTCGCAGGCTCCGGTCTTGCCCTGAAGCTCCGCCGGCTGCGCGGACGCTTCGGCATCGCCGCGCCGCGCGTTGCCGTACGCACCCATCTGCCCTGGCGCTGGCGGCTGCTGGCCCTGGCTGTAGTCGTGGTCGGGGCATCCATGCTGGCGGGCGGGATTTACGAGACGGGGAGACGGATTGCGGGATTCGACCGCAGCGAGTCCCAGTCCGAGATTGATCGGCTGCGCGAACGCGCCAGTACCCTGGGGGTGGAGGTCGAGCGGCTGCGGGGAATCGCCAATGCCGCCGAGAACAGCCAGAAGATCGACCGAACGGCGATTGATGGCCTGACCCGCCAGGTCAAGGCCTTGGAGGAAGAAAACACCCGGCTCAGGGAAAACCTCGCGGTATTCGAGAGCCTGGCCACCAGCAACGGCAGCACCGAGTCCTTGAGCATTACCCGCTTGCGTGTTGAACCGATGGGCGAGCCAGGGCGTTATCGCTATCGCATGCTTGCTTCCTGGCGCGGCAGTGAAGCCAAGCGCGAGTTCAAGGGCTACCTCAGCTTCCACGTCACCATGCGCCAGGGTTCCGGCCGGTCTGCTGTTATCATCTTGCCGGGCGAGAAAGAAAGGAATGCCGACAAGTTTGCCGTTTCGTTCAAGAACTTCAGTAGCCTCGAAGGCAGCCTGGATCTGCCGGCCGACGCCAAGGTCGAGAGGGTCGAGGCAAGGCTGTTGCAAGACGGCTTGGTGAAGGCGTCTCAGAGTATTCCCTTGTAAGAGGAAGGAGCATTCCAAGCATGTTCAAGAGACCCAATACTCCGAAGAGCAGAATCGACACACTGGTCGGCGCGGGGACAACGATCACCGGCGACGTCGTGTTTTCCGGCGGACTCAGGGTCGATGGCGAAATCCGAGGCAACATCAGGGCAGTTGGCGAGCAGACCAGCACGCTCGTGGTCAGCGAGCATGCGCGGATCGAGGGCGAGATCGCCGTGTCCCACGTGGTGATCAACGGTACCGTGCTCGGCCCGGTCGTGTCGTCCGGTTTTCTCGAACTGCAGGCCAAGGCCCGTGTCACCGGCGATGTCGAGTACAACAGCATCGAGATCCATCTCGGCGCGATCGTCCAGGGCAAGCTCGTGCATACCGGCCAGACGGCAAGGACGGTGGAACTGAAGCTAGCGAGCAGCAATTGACCCCAGGGGAATCCAGGCAGATAATGATTGACCCCCAACATATTCCCCAGGAGAAAAAGATGAGCGCAAATGACATGCCACTGCCGCTTCTCTTCACGGATAGCGCTGCCAACAAGGTGAAGGAACTGATTCAGGAGGAAGGCAACCCCGAGTTGAAGCTGCGAGTTTTCGTAACGGGTGGAGGCTGCTCGGGTTTTCAGTACGGCTTCACATTCGACGAGGTGACCAACAGCGACGATTCCGTCATGGAGAAGAACGGCGTCACCTTGCTGATCGATCCGATGAGCTACCAGTACCTGGTCGGCGCCGAAATCGATTACACCGAGGGTCTGGAAGGCTCGCAGTTCGTGATCAAGAATCCGAATGCAACCAGCACCTGCGGATGCGGATCATCCTTCTCGGTCTGATCAACCTGTCGGTTCATACATCGGGCGCTTCGGCGCCCTTGTCCTTTGCAGAGCCTCGGATATAATCCGCCGTCTTTCGGGCCGATAGCTCAGCTGGGAGAGCGCCGCGTTCGCAATGCGGAGGTCGAGGGTTCGATCCCCTTTCGGTCCACCATCACACTTTCTGAAGCCAGCCCCGCGCTGGCTTTTTGCTGCCCGTCAAT
>CAYXZX010000132.1:0-7689 GCA_964469455.1 uncultured Rhodocyclaceae bacterium
GCGCGCCAACCTGCTCTACAGCCCGCGCAACAAGATCCTCGGCACGGGCCTGCTGATCGAAGCCTTCCTTTACGAGGAACAGACCCGGCGCGGGGTCAGTCTGCAGCACTTCGACGAGTTCTCGGACATCGGCGACCACTGCACGGTCTGCCATCGCTGCGTCAAGCCCTGCCCGGTCGACATCGACTTCGGCGACGTCTCGATCGCCATGCGCAACTTCCTGCGTCGTCAGGGCAAGAAGAAAGTCAGCCTTGGCACCACGGCGGCCATGGCCTTCCTGAACGCGCGCGATCCGACAACCATCAAGGCGCTGCGCGCCGGCATGATCGGTCTCGGTTATCGCGCCCAGCGCCTCGGCCACAAGTTCGCCAAGTCCTTCGGTCTCGTCCAGGAGAGCACGCGTCATCCTGCCGCGACGCTCGGCAAGCCAGCCGCCAAGGCGCAGGTGATTCACTTCCTGAACAAGCCGATGCCGCCGGGCATGCCGAGCCGCACCTCGCGCGCGTTGCTCGACATCGAGGACGGCACGCTGATCCCTGTGATCCGCGACCCGAAGCGTACGGCTGAGGATTCCGATGCGGTGTTCTACTTCCCCGGCTGCGGCTCGGAACGCCTGTTCTCGCAGGTCGGCCTCGCCACGCAGGCCATGCTCTGGCACGCCGGCGCCACCACGGTGCTGCCGCCCGGCTACCTCTGCTGCGGCTATCCGCAGACCGCCAACGGCAACGAGGACAAGGGGCAGGCGATCACGATGCAAAACCGCGTGCTGTTCCACCGCGTCGCCAATACGCTCAACTATCTCGACATCAGGACCGTGCTGGTCTCGTGCGGGACCTGTCTCGACCAGCTCGAGAAGTACCAGTTCGACAAGATCTTTCCCGGCTGCCGGCTGCTCGACATCCACGAGTACCTGCTCGAAAAGGGCGTGAAACTGGACGGCCTGCAAGGCACCGCCTATCTTTACCACGACCCCTGCCACACACCGATGAAGGTCCATAGCGGTACCAAGGTGGCGAGCGCGCTGATGGGCAAGCAAGTCCTTCTGTCCGACCGCTGCTGCGGCGAATCCGGCACGCTGGCGGTCACGCGGCCGGACGTGTCGACCCAGGTCCGCTTCCGCAAGCAGCAGGAGATCGAGCTCGGCATCGCCCAGCTGAACGTCAGCCGTGGCGAGACGCCGAAGATCCTGACCAGCTGCCCGTCCTGCCTGCAAGGGCTGTGGCGCTACGCCGACGATGCGAATGTCGATGCCGACTACATCGTGGTCGAAATGGCGAACCGGCTGCTCGGCAAGGACTGGCAACGGCAGTACATCGCAGCCGCCAGCGCCGGGGGCGTGGAGCGGGTGCTGCTGTAGTTTTTGACCCATGCCAAGGCCGGATTTTCGGGTGCGGCGAACAATGGCGGCATGAGATCGTTCTGGCTGTCGGCTTTTCTGGCCTTGCCGGCGTGGGCCGCGCTTCCGCTTCAGCCCCTGATCGACGCCACGCCCATCGGCGGCACGCTACGGCCGGCGGCGGGCCTCTATGCAGGGCCGGCGGTGATCGACCGGCCGATGACGGTCGACGGCGGCGGCAAGGTGACTGTCGACGCCGGCAACCGGGGCACGGTGCTGACCGTGCGCAGCAGCGGCGTCACCGTGCGCGGCCTGCGCCTGACCGGCAGCGGCGAAACGCACGACGGCATCGACGCCGGCATCACCATCGAGAGCCACGACAACCTCGTGGAAGGCAACGTGCTCGAGGAGGTATTCTTCGGCATTCACGTCCGGGGCGGCGACCGCAACCGCATCCGCAACAATCGCGTGACCGGCAAGAACCTCTCGCTGGGACTGCGCGGTGATGGCTTGCGGATCTGGAACGGCCATCACAACGACATCGCCGGCAACGAGTTCCGGCGCGTCCGCGACCTGACGCTTACCAACTCGCCCGACAACCGCATCGTCAACAATCGCCTGTCGGATGCGCGCTATGCCATGCATATCGTCTTCTCGCCGCGCACGCTGGTCGAAGGCAACCACATCGAGCGGACCGGCACCGGTATCGTCGCCATGTATTCCCCCAACCTGGTCGTGCGCGGCAACAGCATCGGCCATGCCCTCGATGGTGGCGGTGCCGCCATCACCTTCAAGGATAGCGGCGGCGCGCTGGTCGAGAACAACGAGGTCGTGCACTGCGCCGTCGGCTTGATGGCCGATGCCCCGGTCAATGCCGAACTGACCCACGTGATCCGCAACAACCGCTTTGCCCACAACATCACCGGCATGTCGTTCTATGGCGAGAAGGGCGGACATCGCATCCTCGACAACCAGTTCGACAACAATCTGACGCAGGTATTCATCAGCGCCCCCGGGGTCGGCGAGGCCAATGTCTGGCGCGGCAACCGCTGGAGCGACTACCAGGGCTTCGACCGCGACGGCGACGGCATCGGCGACACGCCCTACGAGTTGTGGCTCTACGCCGATCGCATCTGGATGGAACTGCCGAAGGCGAAGTTCTTCGCCAACTCGCCGTCGCTGGAACTGCTGGATTTCCTCGAGCGGCTGGCGCCTTTTTCCTCGCCGAACCTGATCCTGCGCGACAGCCTGCCACGGCTACGGCGATGAGTTATCCTTGCGGGCATGGAAACATGCACTTTCTGCTCATCCGCCGGCGGTGAAATCGTCTGGCAAGACGGCCTGTGCCGGGTCGTTCGGGTCGGTGGAACCGAGGGTGAAGCGTTCCCTGGATTTTGCCGCGTCGTCTGGCGCGATCATGTTGCCGAAATGACCGACCTCGACCCCAATGATCGCCGTCATGCCATGAACGTCGTTTTCGCCGTCGAGACGGCGCTGCGCGCCCTTGCCGCGCCGGACAAGATCAACCTCGCCGCGCTCGGCAACATGGTGCCCCATCTCCATTGGCACGTCATCCCGCGCTGGCGCGACGACAGCCACTTTCCAGCGCCGATCTGGGCCGCCGCGAACCCGGCGCGAGAGTCAGCCGTGGCGACCCGCCGACTCCCTCCGGAGACGCCGGCGCTGCGCGCTGCGATCGCCGCCGCGCTGGCCGGGGAATCGAGCGGCGCATGAACACCGGCACCACCAATGGCGAGCAGAGGCTGGCGTTCCAGGACGCCGAGGGCTGCCGCGCCTGGCTCGCGGGCGCGCCGCTGACCAATCCGGTGCAGGCGCTGGCGCAACTGCTGCGCCAGCTCAATCTGCTGAATCGCGCCAACGTCGATTCCGCCGAGCGCATGGCGATCCTCGAACTGCTGCGCAAGCCCCTGATGCAGGTGCAGGAAGAGGGGGCACGACGTTTCATCGGCAAGCCCCTGCCGTTGGTGCCGCCCGAGCAGGCCGCCTTCGATGCCGCCCAGGCCGTCTGGCACGCCCTGCTGGGCGGCTATGTCCGATGCATCGAGTCGGCACTGGCCGGCAACGATTCGTTGCGCGACCAGCTGGCGCTGCTCGTCCAGCGCGGCCTGGCAACGCTGGCCGCCGCGCAGTTCGATATCTACCGCGCCTGCTTCCAGCCGACGCCCGATCACTGGCGCACGCTGCACCAGCTGTTCGCCACCGTCGAGCGCGCCGGCGTCGCCAGCGCCGAGGTCGTCGATCAGGCACGCCAAGGGAAAACACCGTCATCGCCGCTGGCGGTCTATGCCGAGATCCTGCTGCTCCATGCCGCCAGCCCGCATGAACTGCCGGCGCGGCATCTGGTCTGGGCGGCGCGCTGGGCGCGTCGCTGGTCGGCCAAGGTCGACATCACCACCACGGCACCCGAGTCGGGCAAGTCGACGCCGCTGTGCGTCGACTTCGCCTCAAAGCTGCCTGCCAGTTTCACGCCCGCGACGGGCCCTGGGGTTCGCTGGCTCGATACCTCGTCGGTCAGGCAAAGCCTGAAGAAGCGCCTGACCCAGCTCGAAAAAGGCGTGAAGCCCGCCGAATTGCAACTCGGCGATGACTGCACCCAGCCCGCCTGCGGCCAGCTGCTGGCGCAGATCTATCAGCGCTGGTGCAAGGGCGGCACTGCCCGCCGCCACGAGCGGCTGGCCAGCGACGGCCGCTGCGACCTCATCTGCGGTACCGATGGCATTCATTACTACCTGTCGGGACGCAAGCCGTTCCGCCAGCCGGGTCACGCCAACGACGACGCCTTGCGCCGGGAACGCGAGGAGCTCGCCACGTTCGGCCGCATCTCCGACACGCGCCAGGAGGAAGGTTTCAGCCAGCAGCATGGCTACCAGATCGAGGAGTGGCGAATCCTGGACGAATCCCCCGCCGGCCTCCAGGCCAGTCGCGAAGGGAGCCAGTCGGGCGGGCGCATCGGCCAGGGACAGCTGGTTGCCAGCCGGCCGCACGTCGGCCAGTATTTCCTTCTCGGCAGCGTGCGCTGGGCCATGATGACCGGCGACGGTCGCTTGCTGGCGGGCATCCGCATGATGCCGGGCCGCCCCGATCCCGTGGCGGCGCGTGGCGCGGATGCGACGGCGCTCAAGGAGCCCTATCGACCGGCTTTTCTTCTGCCATCCGTCGAGGCCCTGAACTCGCCCGCCACCATCGTCATCCCGCCCGGACAGTTCCGGGCCGGTCGGACGCTGGAACTCGTCGGCGGACCGCATCGACAGGTCGTGCTGATGCAGCTCGTCGATCGTGGCCTCGACTTCGACCGAGCCACCTACCAACCCGCCTGATACGCCCACCCGACGCCGGCCCCACGCCATGGAAAGTTCCGCTCAACCACCGTTTGATGCACGCGATCCCGCCGGCTGCAGGGTGTTCCTCGAAAACCTGCCGATCACCAACGTGCCGCTTGCGCATGATCTCGTCGGCAAGCTGCTGAAGGCCGTGCACGACTTGCCGCCAGCGGCCCCGGAATACCTTTCAGTTCTCGAAGCGGCCCATGAACCGCTGGCCTTCCTGCAGGAAGAAGTGGCGGCCCGCTATGCGGCGCGGCCGCTACCCGCCAACGATGTCGAGTCGGCCATCTTCGCCAAGGTGGTCTCGCTCTGGCGGCTGATGGCCAGCGCCTACGCACGCGTGGCCGAACTTGGTGGCAATGATCCTGGCGTCCAGGAGAAGCTGGCGCTGATCTGCCAGCGCTGTCTTCACTACGCGGGCCTGACCATCGTCGAGCACTATCGGGCGCACCGGCAACTGGATGCAGGCGCCTGGCTCGAACTTCACGGCTTCTTCGACACGGCAGAGGAATGGGGGCTCGTCGACGCCGACGTTCGCGAGTCACCCGAGAAGGCCGGCGCGACCTGTGCCATCACCTACGCGACGGTGCTCCTGATCGACCTGGCCAATCCTTACGGCCGCACGCCGAAGGAACTGGCCTGGATCATTCGCTGGGCGAAGCTGATGGCACCGCGCGCGAGCGTCCGCAAGCCCGACGATGCCGGCGGCCGTGGGTACGGGCTGGATCTCCTGCAGGATCGCGGCCTGCTGCCGGTCGACCATCTCTCCGACACGCCATCCGCCCGCCTGTTCGACACCTCGCGGCTCGGCGAACCCGTGCAGCAACTGCTCGCCCGGCTGAAGGCGGGCGAGGATCCCGCGGCACTGGAACTCGGCGACGACTGCTCCGCCGTTCACGCAATGCGCCTGCTGTTGCAGCTCTACCGCCCCTGGTGTCTCGCGGCAATGCCGCGCCGGTTCGAGCGCGCCAGGGCCAGTGGCACCCTCTCGATTGCGCTACAGGCAGAGTCGATCTACTTCCACGTCACCGGTGGCGAATTCGTCCAGCCCCAGCACGCCCGCATTTTCTCTCGCGCCGAAATGGAGCGTTATTGGACCTTCCGCAACCAGCTCGATCCGAAGTTGCCGCTCAACCTGCGCACCGCGGCGCTTGGCTTCGCGCTCGATGTCTGGGCCATCGCCGACCAGTCCCTCAACGGCTACCGCGTCAGCCGCAATGCCGCGGGGCCACGCATCGAGCACAACCAGCTGATCGCGCTGAAGCCACCGGGAAAAGAAGATTTCGTGCTGGGACGCATCACCTGGCTATTCCAGGACCGTGCCGGCGGACTGCAGGCGGGCATTCACGTCCTGCCCGGTCCGGTGAGCGGCGTATCGGTCCGCCCCACCGGCATCGGCGTCACCGCTTCCGACCAATACGTACCCAGCTTCTTCGTGCCGGGCATTGTCGCGCTCAAGGAACCGCTGTCGGTGATCCTGCCGCCCGGCTGGTTCAGCCCGGGGCGCGTCGTCGAGATTTTTACCGACCGACCGGTGGCGGCAAAGCTGCAGGAACTGTTGGCCAAGGGGCCCAACTTCGAACGCTGCTCGTTTACGCTGGCCGACCAGCCCCTGCGCGCTGCGCTATGATAGGCACCCCCGACGGATAGCCGACAAAACCACGACATCATCATGGCCGGTCTCGACAAGCAAACCCCGATCCCCACGGAAATCAAGCTTCACAAGCAATCCCGTCTGATGGAAGTCAGTTTTGCCGATGGCGCCAATTTCAAGCTGCCGTTCGAATACCTGCGCGTCCATTCGCCCTCGGCCGAGGTGCGCGGTCATGGCCCCGGCCAGGAGACACTGCAGACGGGCAAGCGCAATGTGGACATCACCGGCGTCGAGGCAGTAGGCAACTACGCCATCAAGCCGGTATTCTCGGACGGCCACGACACGGGCATCTATTCCTGGGATCTGCTCTACGACCTGGGCATCAACCAGGAGTCGTACTGGCAGGCCTACCTGATCCGGCTCGAAGCGGCCGGCAGCAACCGCGACGTCGATTCCTCCACCAAGCCACCGCAGTCGCGTGGCAGCGGCGGTTCCTGCGGCAGCCACTGAGCCACGATGCCGGACACCCATTTCGGTTTCGAAACCGTAGAAGAAGCGGAAAAAGCCCGCCGGGTGGAGGGTGTGTTTTCGTCGGTCGCCAACAAGTACGACCTGATGAACGACCTGATGTCCGCCGGTCTGCACAGGCTCTGGAAAGCTTTCACCATCCAGGTGTCGGGCGCGCGGCCGGGCGATCGCGTGCTCGATGTCGCCGGCGGCACCGGCGATCTATCCTCGGCATTCGCCAAGCGGGTCGGCCCGACCGGCGAAGTGTGGCTGACCGATATCAACAACGCAATGCTGGCGCGTGGCCGCGATCGCCTGATCGACGAAGGCGTGCTCGGCCCGGTGACCCAGTGCGACGCCGAAAAGCTGCCTTTTCCGGATGATCATTTCGATATCGTCACCGTTGCCTTCGGTCTGCGCAACATGACGCACAAGGACAAGGCGCTGGCCGAGATGCGCCGGGTGCTGCGCACCGGCGGCCGGCTGCTGGTGCTGGAGTTCTCCAAGGTCTGGGAACCGCTCTCGCCTTTCTACGACCTCTACTCGTTCAAGGTGCTGCCCTGGCTGGGCAGCAAGATTGTCGGCGACGCCGACAGTTACCGCTACCTCGCCGAATCGATTCGCATGCATCCCGACCAGGAAACCCTGAAGGGCATGATGGAACACGCCGGCCTGGCAAAGGTCGAATATTTCAATTTGACCGCCGGCGTCGTCGCGCTGCATCGCGGTTACAAGATCTGACCCCCATACTGGAGGAAAAAACGATGAACAAGTTCTTGCTTGCCCTTTTTGTCGCTGTCGTCGGCATCGGCCTGTCCACACAGGACGCGGAAGCCAAGCGCCTGGGCGGCGGCGGATCATTCGGCATGAACCGCAGCTCCACGCCGGTGCAAAGAGCGGCTCCGGCG
>CAYXZX010000133.1:0-7654 GCA_964469455.1 uncultured Rhodocyclaceae bacterium
AGCTTTCCATCGCCGAGACGGCGTCGTGGGTGTCGGCCTGGATGGTCTTGACGATCGCGGCAATCTGCTTGGTCGCTTCGCCGGAACGCTCGGCCAGGCGCTGCACTTCTTCCGCGACCACCGAGAAGCCGCGTCCGGCCTCGCCGGCGGACGCCGCCTGGATCGCGGCATTGAGCGCCAGCACGTTGGTTTGTTCCGTGATGTCGGAAATGAGTTCGACGATCTCGCCGATCTCCTGCGACGATTCGCCGAGCCGCTTGATGCGCTTGGACGTTTCCTGGATCTGCTGGCGGATCTCGTTCATGCCGGTGATGGCGTTTTCCACGGCCTTCGAGCCTTTTTGCGCGGCCTCGAGCGATTGGCGGGCGACGCGCACCGACTCCGTGGCTCGCTTCGAGACGCCTTCCATGCTCGTTGCCATGTCCCGCACCTGGCCGCCGGCGCCGACGATTTCGCCCGACTGCCGGCGGGTGGCGCCGAGCAGTTCGTTCGAGATCTTCTGGGCGGCCTCCGAAGCATTAGTCAGCCGGTTGGCGGCGTCGTTGATGCGTTTGACGAGCACCGACAACTCCTCGATCGTGTAGTTCACCGAGTCGGCGATGGCGCCAGTGATGTCCTCGGTGACAGTGGCGCGAACCGTGAGGTCGCCATCGGCGAGATCGCCCATTTCGTTCATCAGGCGCAGGATGGCTTCCTGGGTCGCGTCCTTGGCGGCCTCGGCTTCGTGGCGCTGACGTTCCGCCACTTCGCTGCGCCGTGCGGCGTCGGTGTTGAAGAGGCGCACGATCAGGAGCAGTAGAACCAGCGCGGCAATGGCGCCGAGCACGGCGACGAGCTTGGTGGGCAGCGAACCGCGCGCCTCGCTGGCATACGCCGTGCCAAGGTCGTCGAAGGCTTTCAGAAGCGACTGGCTGTCGTTCAGCAATAGGGCGCCGGCCTGCTTGGCGGCAACCAGTGGCTGCAGGTTGGCCAGCACGCCGCCGAGGGCCTCCTGCAGCGACTTGAATTCGCCTTCCAGTGCTTCCACGCGTGCGCGCCCGGTGCTGTCGCCCGACTGCTTGAGAACCGCGATTTGATCACGGAAACCGGCGCTGTCCTTGTCGAGCTGGAATGCCACTTCCGGTCGCAGGCCCTCCACCGCCAGCAGCGCATTGGCATTCTTGGCGATCCGCTGAATCATCGCCGCCAGTTGAGCCGCCGCCGCCGTTTCGCGACCGCCGCCGAGCTTGGCATTCAGCAGTTCATCGGCCAGCTCCTGGATCTTGGCGTCGCGGGCGTTGATCAAGGCGACCGCCTTGCCCAACGCCGTCAGGCCGGGTTCCTGGCCGAGCACGCTGGCGGCATTCTTCGCCGACTTGTCCCAGGCGGCCGTTGCCGCCGCGAGCGCTGGCTGCAAGGCATCGGGCGTGGCGGGGATCGACAGGCCTTCCAACGCACCGCCACCGGCCAGCGCCGCGGCATAGGCGGACAAGCGGTCACGCGCCACGCGCAGTTCCTTGAATGCGGCACCATTGCCCTGGAGTGCCAGCGGCACTGCCTTGGCGATCTGCTGGGATAGCGTCCGCGCCTGACCTGCCGCCGCCACCAGTGCGTCGCCATTGCGCTGCTGCCGCATCTCGAGAAATGCGGCGATCGCCGTGACGGCAAGCGCCGCGGCGAAGGCGATGCCGAGCAGGCGCAGTTGCTGGGCAACCGGCTTGTCGGCTGGCATCGCCATCGACGCGGACCCGGCGGCGTCCGGAAGATCGAGTCGAGCGCCTGCCGGATGGCCCACGGTTGGCAGTTGGAAAGGTAGCCTGAATGCCATGTGATTCTCCCTGCTAACTTTTCGACAAGATCATGAGCCGACGTCCAGGAATGCTGGATCGGCAAGAAGTGCCTTGAGCTTGAGCTGCGTCCATTGGCGTCCCTGCGCATCCTGGCGGCGGATGCCGACCCATTCCGGGCGATCGTCCTCGACCGCGACGGGCTCGAGGTCGTCGATGCTCTTGAGGCCCAGCGTTCTATCCACCAACAGCGCGCTGTTGGTGCCGTGGCGTGCGCCCACCAGCAGCAGGCGGGTGTCGGCGTTGCGCCGCGTCGGTTCGCCACCGCGAAAGGCCGAGAAATCGACGACGCTGTAGAGCATGCCGCGCACGTTGGCGATGCCGGCGAACCACGGCTTGGTCAGGGGCACTGTCGTGAGCGGCGGCACCGGCAGGACTTCGCCCGAATCGGACAGGTCGAGCAGCCATAGATCGCTGCCCGATTCCACGCCCAGCAACGCCCGGTGCGCCTCGCCCCGCTGCGCCGAGGCAAGCCGCTGCGCCAGGCCTGCCTGGAATTCGCGCAGACTGATGCGCTTGGCCATCGCCGGCTAGCCGAGCGCAGCGATCTTGGCCAGCAAGGCGCCGGCATCGATCGGCTTGACCAGGTAATCGCTCGCGCCCTGGCGGATGCCCCAGATCTTGTCGGTTTCCTGACCCTTGCTGGTGCACATGATCACCGGGATGTCGCGCGTGGCTTCGTCGCGCGTGATGGTCCGCGTCGCCTGGTAACCGTTCATGCCCGGCATGACCACATCCATCAGAATCAGGTCGGGTAGCTCGCTCTTGGCCACGTCGATGGCCTGCTCGCCGCTGGTGGCGGTGACGACGCGATAGCCGGCTTTTTGCAGCGCCTCGGTGAGAACGTGGCGTTCCGTCGGTGAATCGTCGACAACGAGAATCTTCTTCACGGGCATGGCGATTTCCTCATCACGAACGCCGCCGCGCCAGATGGGCGGCTACCGTCTTCAGGAGGCTGTCCTTGGTGAATGGCTTGGTCAGGTATTCATCCGAGCCGACCATGCGGCCGCGGGCGCGGTCGAACAGCCCGTCCTTCGACGACAGCATGATCACCGGCGTGGCCGCCAGGTGCGGATTCTTCTTGATCAGCGCGCAGGTCTGGTAGCCGTCGAGACGGGGCATCAGGATGTCGCAGAAAATGACATCCGGATGATGATCGGCGATCTTGGCCAGGGCGTCGAAGCCATCCTCGGCGAGCACCACCTGGTAGCCGGACTGCACCAGAAAAATCTCGGCGCTCTTGCGTATGGTGTTCGAGTCGTCGATCACCATCACCTTGATGCCGTTCGGATTGGCCATGTCGCTCACGCGCTGTTCCTCCTTCGCGGCAGCCGGATGGTCTGCGGGATCGGAACCCCGGCTTCCCGGCTGTCTTGAAACGAAACCATGTTATCGCCGAAATGCTGATTCGGCAATGGCTTGCAGCCGGATATTAAGAGAAAGTCGAGGTATGGTGGCGCCGGGACTGGCTATTCGTTTCAGTTAGAATCGATGCGTATCTCTTTCCCATCGCATTCGCCGGCCCCGGCGGCCAATCTGGACTCATGAGCATCGAACAGGAACTTCCGCCACCGATGGTGCTGACTTTTGCGGCATCGGATCCCACCGGAGGCGCCGGCATCCAGGCGGACCTGTTGACCCTGGCCAGCTTGGGCTGCCATCCATTGTCGGTGGTCACGGCGCTGACCGTCCAGGATACCGCCGGCGTCGATGCGCTATTGGCAATCGACGCCGGCTGGGTGGCGGACCAGGCTCGCGCCCTCCTGGAGGACATGCCGGTGGCGGCTTTCAAGTTCGGGCTGCTGGGCAGCATCGAGACGATTGCCGCCATCGCCGAGATCGTCAGCGACTACCCCGAAGTGCCGTTGGTGTTCGATCCGGTGCTGGCGTCCGGTCGCGGCGATCAACTCGCCGACGAGGGCATGGTCGACGCGATGATCGATCTGCTGCTGCCACGCACCACCATCATCACGCCGAACAGCATGGAGGCGCGGCGCCTGGTGCTGGAGGATGAAGACGAGGGCGACGATAGTGGTGAAGCGAGCACAGGCTATGCCCGACCGACGTTGTCCGAATGCGCCCGTCGGCTGATCAACGCCGGCGCCGAGCACGTGCTGATCACCGGCACCCACGAAAATACCCCGCGGGTGGTCAATACGCTCTACGGCGCGCGCGGCAGGATGCGCGAGGACGCGTGGGACCGGCTGCCGGGCAGCTATCACGGCTCCGGCTGCACCCTCGCCTCGGCCATTGCCGCCAATCTGGCCAATGGGCTCGAAATCGAGTCGGCGGTGTACGAGGCCCAGGAATACACCTGGCGCGCGCTGGCGGCCGGCTTCAGGCCGGGCATGGGGCAATACCTGCCGGACCGGTTGTTCTGGGCACGCCAGGAGGCGTCCGGCGATGACTGACTTTGGCGCGACGCTGCGCGGCCTGTATGCCATCACGCCGGAGGACCATCTGCTGCCGCGCCTTGCCGCGCTGGTCGAGGCGGCGCTGGCCGGTGGCGTCCGCCTGGTCCAGTATCGCAACAAGCATGCGCCGATCGAGTTGCGGCGCGCCCAGGCGGCCGAACTGCTGCGCCTCTGCCGCCTTTACGACGCCAGGCTGATCGTCAACGACGATGTCTGGCTCGCAGTGGAAATAGGCGCCGACGGCGCCCATGTCGGCTGCGATGACCTCGATCTGCGTACCGCGCGCGAAGCGCTCGGTACCCGGCGCATCCTCGGCATTTCGTGTTATTCGGATATAGGCTGTGTCGAGGCCGCGGTTCGTGGCGGCGCCGACTACGTCGGCATCGGCAGCATGTTTCCCTCGACGACCAAGCCGGCCGCCACGGCGGCATCGCTGGAACTGCTTGGCGCGGCATGCCGCCGTTTCGACATCCCGGTGGCCGCCATCGGCGGCATCACCGTCCGCAATGCGCCGAAGGTCATCGCCGCCGGGGCCGACATGGTCGCGGTGGTCAGCGACCTGTTCAACGCCATGGACATCGGCCGGCGTGCGACGGAATTCCAGAGCCTGTTCGATCGAAAAAGGAAGTAGAGACTGCCATGACCCGCAACGAAGAACTGTTCGCCCGCGCCCAGAAGACCATTCCCGGCGGTGTCAATTCTCCGGTACGCGCTTTCCGCTCCGTCGGCGGCACGCCGCGCTTCTTCACGCGCGGCGAAGGTGCCTGTGTCTGGGATGCCGATGGCCGGCGCTACATCGATTATGTCGGCTCCTGGGGGCCGCTGATCCTGGGCCATGCCGACCCCGAGGTGGTCGCTGCCGTCCAGCAGGCTGCCGCACGCGGCCTGTCCTTCGGCGCGCCGACCGAGGCAGAGATCGACCTCGCGGAACTGCTGGTCGAACTGGTGCCGAGCATGGACATGGTGCGCCTGGTGTCCTCGGGCACCGAGGCCACCATGAGCGCGATCCGCCTTGCCCGCGGTTTCACCGGTCGCGACAAGATCATCAAGTTCGAGGGCTGCTATCACGGCCATGCCGACAGCCTGCTGGTCAAGGCCGGTTCGGGCGCCCTGACGTTCGGCAATCCGTCGTCGGACGGTGTGCCGGCGGATCTGGCGCGCGATACGCTGGTGCTCGACTACAACGCGCCGCACGAGCTGGCCCGCGCCTTCAACGAGCACGGCCGCGACATCGCCTGCATCATCGTCGAACCTGTCGCGGGCAACATGAACCTCGTGGCGCCGCGCCCGGATTTCCTCGAGGCGATGCGCAAGCTGTGCGACCAGCACGGCGCGGTGCTGATCTTCGACGAGGTGATGACCGGTTTTCGCGTCGGCCTCGGCAGCGCCCAGGGTCTCTATGGCATCCCGCCGGATTTATCGACGTTCGGCAAGATCGTCGGCGGCGGCATGCCGCTCGGCGCCTTCGGCGGCCGGCGCGACATCATGTCGAGGATCGCGCCGCTCGGGCCGGTCTATCAGGCCGGCACGCTTTCCGGCAATCCCCTCTCGGTTGCCGCCGGCCTTGCGACCTTGCGGAAGATCAGGGTGCCCGGCTTCCACGAGGCCCTGGCGGCGAAGACCCTGGCGCTGGTCGAGGGCTTGCAGCAGGCGGCGCGGCGCCGCGGCGTGACGTTTTCGGCGCAGTCGGTCGGGGGCATGTTCGGCCTATATTTCGCGCCGCAAGCGCCAGCCACCTACGCGGAAGTGATGGCCGCAGACAAGGAAGCCTTCAATCGGTTCTTCCACGCGATGCTGGAAAAAGGCGTCTATTTCGCGCCATCGGCGTTCGAGGCGGGTTTCGTCTCCTCGGTGCACAGCGACGCCGACCTTGCCGCGACCATTGCCGCGGCGGAGGCGGTGTTTGCCGACATGACGAAATAGTCTATCGTTGCGGAATGTGGTCTCCACGCTGGGAGGTGCAAGCCATGCGAATCCTTGTTTCCGGATGGGCGCGAATCGCGGCAATTCTGGCCCTGGCCGTTTGGGCCGGCGCGGCCTCGGCACAGATCGCCGACATCAACTCGGCGATCAACAAGGCGGGCCGTCAGCGCATGCTGTCGCAGCGCATGGCCAAGGCCTACTTCCAGCTTGGCCAGACCGTCGATGTCGAGCGCTCGCAGCGGGTGCTCGACAGCTCGATCGCACTGTTCGACCGGCAACTGGTGGAACTGAAGAACTACGCGCCGACCCCCGAGATCCGTGATACCTATCTGGCCTTGCAGCAGTCGTGGCTTGCCTACAAGGACGCGCTGGTGGGCGCCGCCCCGAACAAGGCCGGGGGCAAGACGGTGCTGGCGCTGTCCGAGGATGTGCTGAAGCTGGCGCATCAGGGCACCGGCCAGCTGGAGAAACATTCGGGCTCCAATGCTGGGCGACTCGTGAACATCGCGGGTCGCCAGCGCATGCTGTCGCAGCGCATGGCCAAGTTCTATCAGGCCATCGGCTGGGGCGTGGGCGACAATGCCTCGGCCGGTGAACTCGAAAAGGCGCGCAAGGAATTCATCGCCGCGCACGAGGAGTTGAAGAAAGCGGCTGGCGAGTCGGGGCCCCTTAAGGAGTCGCTGGAGCGCGTCGGCCGGCAATGGATCTTCTTCGATGCCGCGCTTGCCCAGCGCGGCGGCGATCGCCGTTATTTCGCCACGGACGTCGCGGCGGCCAGCGAATTGATCCTGCAGGAAATGGAAACCGCGGTCGGCCTGTTCGAGAAGCTGCCGAAGTAAGGCGGGCGGCGGCGACGCCGGCTACAGCAGGAACAGCGTGGCCAGGCCGAGGAAGATGAAAAAGCCGCCCGAATCGGTGACGGCGGTGATCATGACCGAGGAACCCATGGCCGGATCGCGTCCCAGCTTCTGCAAGGTCATCGGAATCGCCACGCCGACGGCGGCGGCCACCAGCAGGTTCAGGGTCATGGCCGCAGTCATGACCGCGCCGAGCCGGATGTCCTTGTAAAGCCACCACGCCAACAGCCCCAGCAACCCGCCCCAGATCAGGCCGTTGAGCAGCGCGACGCCGGCTTCCTTGCGATACAGGCGCCGTTCGGAGTCCTCGCCGACCTGGCCGAGGGCGATGGCGCGCACGATCATGGTGATGGTCTGGTTGCCCGAATTGCCGCCGATGCCGGCCACGATGGGCATCAGCGCGGCGAGCGCGACCAATTTCTCGATGGTGCCCTCGAAGGCGCCGATCACCCGCGAGGCGATCATTGCGGTGACCAGGTTGATCGCCAGCCAGGCCCAGCGGTTCTTCACCGAGTCGATCACCGGGGCGAAGATGTCTTCCTCTTCCTTCAGGCCGGCCTGGGCGAGCTGGTCGGCCTCGGCTTCTTCGCGGATGTAATCGAGCACCGCATCGACGGTGAGGCGGCCGATCAGT
>CAYXZX010000134.1:0-7577 GCA_964469455.1 uncultured Rhodocyclaceae bacterium
TCGATCAGCAGTTGCACGCTGGACAGGCCGTTCCAGTCGTTGATGTCGAGCTTGTAGGCCACCTCGATCCGGGCCGGGGCCGGTTCGCAGCAGTTGAAGCGGACGGCGTCGAAGCGCGCGCCGCCCTGCCGCAGCGTCAGCTTGAGATGCTTGTCCTTGAGCAGGCGTTGCTGCTCGACCTCGAAGACATCGGCGAATATCGGCGGGGGAAAGCCCTGGCCCCAGATTTCCCCGGCCAGCAGGCGCGCGGTGTCGATGCCGCGGTAGCCCGCTTCCAGCGCGCCGTCGGTGGCGAGCGTGCGTGTCAGTTCTTCCGGCGCGATCAGCATGCGGGCAACGGTCTCGAATACGGACTCGAACTCGGCGAGGTCGTCTTCGGCGATGGTCAATCCGGCCGCGGCGGCGTGGCCGCCGAAGCGCCTGAGCAGCCGGGGCCGCTGCTTGGCGACCAGGTCGAGCGCGTCGCGCAGGTGCAGGCCGGGAATCGAGCGGCCCGAGCCCTTCAACTCATTGGCCTGGCCGCGCGCGAAGGCGAACGTCGGCCGATGGGTCTGTTCCTTGACGCGGCCGGCGAGGATGCCGATGACGCCCTGGTGCCAGTCGGGATCGAACAGCGTCAGGCTCGCCCGGTTCTCGGCGTCGAGGTCTTCGAGCAGGATAGCGGCCGCCTCGCGCATGTCGGCCTCGATGGCACGGCGCTCGCGGTTGATGGCGTCGAGCTGCTGGGCGATGTTGAGCGCGCGTGCCGGATCGTCGGTGGTCAACGCCTCGATGCCGAGCGACATGTCGGCCAGACGGCCGGCCGCGTTGATGCGCGGGCCGATGGCGAAGCCGAGGTCGAACGTTGCGGCACGCGCCGGATCGCGCCCGGCGACCGCGAACAGCGCCTTGATCCCCGGCTGCAAGCGGCCTTCGCGCATGCGCGCCAGGCCCTGGGCAACGAGGATGCGGTTGTTGCGGTCGAGCGGTACCACGTCGGCGACGGTGCCCAGGGCGACGAGATCGAGCAGGTCGGCCAGATTGGGTTCCCCGCGGCCCGCGAAGGCGCCGCGCCTGCGCAGTTCGGCCCTGAGCGCGAGCATGACGTAGAACATCACGCCGACACCGGCCATGGCCTTGCTGGGAAAGCGGCACGCCGGCTGGTTCGGATTGACGATGACGTCGGCGGCGGGCAACTCGGGGCCGGGCAGGTGGTGGTCGGTGATCAGGGTGGCGATGCCGAGCCGCCGTGCTTCGGCGACGCCCTCGCCGCTGGCGATGCCATTGTCCACGGTGACGATCAGGTCGGGCTTCATCGGCGCCGCCAGCCGCACCACTTCGGGCGACAGGCCATAGCCTGTGTCGAAGCGGTTGGGCACCAGGTAGTCGACCGTGGCGCCGAACTGCCGCAGCGCACGCAGGCCGACGGCGCAGGCGGTGGCGCCGTCGCAGTCGTAGTCGGCAACGATCAGGATGCGCTCGGATGCGGCGCAGGCGTCGGCGAGCAGACTCGCCGCTTGCTGCGCCCCCTTGAGCTGGTCGGGCGACAGCAGGGCGTCGAGGCGTGTCGCCAGCTCTGACTTTTCCTTGATGCCGCGCGCGGCGTAGAGCCGCGCCAGCAGCGGATGCACACCGGCCTGCTCGAGCATCGATGCCGCGCGGACCGGCACCGTGCGCGTGACGATGCGCGTCATGCCGGCAGGTCCGCCAGCGCGACATCCTTGCGCCAGAAGCGCCAGAGGTCGCGGTGTTGGAGCGTGGTCGCGATGGCCTGTTCGCGGCCGCTCGTCACCAAAGTCAGCCGTCGCAGCGCGCCGCTTGTCACGGCCGCGAGCGCCGGCGCCAGCCAGTCCTTCTCCAGGTTCGCCAGCGCGTCGCGCCAGCCCATCGCGTCGAACGAGGCGAGCGAGCCGGCCAGTCCCTCGTGCCTCGCCAGCACGCCGCCATGGACCGTCGTATAGCGCGCTGGCAGCGGTTCGGCGACCATGCCATTGAGCGCGCACAGCCCCTTGAGCAGTGGATCGCTGCCCCAGAATGTCCGGAAACCGGCTCGGGCGGCAGCGGACGGGCGAGGCAGTTGGCCACTGCCCCAGGGCCAAAGGGAATTGACGGTCGGCCGGCCCTGGGCGTCGCGCAGGCGGTTCACCGGATGTGCGTGCAAGGCCGGTTGCGCCTCGGCCAGCAACCTTCGCCAGGCGGCGCCCTCGGCGCCATCTGGCCTGGACGGATCCACCTGCCGGCCGACGCCGGCGTGCAGTGGCGCGTTGTCGATCGCGGCTCGCTGCCGCAGGCGCAGGTGCCAGCGGCCGCGGGACGGTGCGACGATCTCGCCGAGATGTTCGAACAGGGGCGCCACGGCCTCGCGCAACGCATGGTCTTCCCGCGCGTCGAGATCGAGCCGGGCCGGGTCGTCGAGCACGATGGCGCGCTCCTCGATGCGCAGATGGACCGGATCGAGGCACAGCCACTCGTGTTGCGCGGGGTCGCCGCCATCGCCGAGCAGCCGCAGCGGCGCGGCCGGCAGCGGTTCGGCAATCCCGAAGGCATGCGCCAGCCACGCCTCTTCACCGGCGCAGCGCGTGCGCCGTCCGCGGCCCAGCAGCCGCGACAGCGCCGGCAGCGGCAGATCGAACGTGGTGTCGCGCAGGATCTCGCGGGGCCAGAGCAGGCCGGGCACGAGCAGGGTCAGGTGCATGGCCCATGTTAACATGCGTGCCACATGGTCAACTTGCGCTACGAATACTGGGTGGGGCTGCGTTACACGCGGGCGAAGCGGCGCAACCACTTCATTTCCTTCATCTCCCTGATTTCCATGCTCGGCGTCGGACTGGGCGTCGCGGCGCTGATCGTCGTGCTGTCGGTGATGAACGGTTTCCAAAAGGAATTGCGCACCCGCATTCTCGGCGTCGCTTCGCACATCCAGGTGTCCGGCGTCGCCGGCGAACTGGAAGACTGGACCAGGACCCTGCAAGGCGTGGCCCAGCACCCGCGCGTGCAGGCGGCGGCGCCCTACGTGCAGGCGCAGGGCATGCTGGCGCTCGACCAGCAGGTGCGCGGCACCGTCGTGCGCGGCATCCTGCCCGAGGCCGAGGAAAAGACCGCCGACTTCGCGCGGCACATGAAGGCCGGGCGCCTCGAGGACCTGGCGCCGGGCGCGTTCAACATCGTGCTGGGCATGGAACTGGCACGCGCGCTGGGGGTCAGCATCGGCGACAAGGTGACGCTGATCGCGCCGCAAGGGCTGGTCACGCCGGCGGCGGTGTTGCCGCGCCTCAAGCAGTTCAACGTCACGGGGGTGTTCGAGGTCGGCATGTTCGAGTTCGATTCCGGCCTGGCGCTGATCCATCTCGCCGATGCGCAAAAGCTCTACCGCATGGACGATCGCGTCACCGGCGTGCGCCTGAAGGTGGACGACCTGTTCGCGGCGCCGCGCATCGGCCGCGAGCTGCTGCGCTATCTCGATGCCGATGCCCATGTCAGCGACTGGACGCGCAGCCACGCCAACTTCTTCCGCGCCGTGCAGATCGAGAAGAACATGATGTTCCTGATCCTGCTGCTGATCGTCGCCGTCGCCGCCTTCAACATCGTGTCGACGCTGGTGATGGCCGTCACCGACAAGCAGGCCGACATCGCCATCCTGCGCACGCTCGGCGCCAGCCCCGGCAGCATCATGAAAGTGTTCATCGTCCAGGGCGCCATGATCGGCACCATCGGCCTGGCCATGGGCGTGATCGGCGGCGTGCTGCTGGCGCTCAACATCGAGACCGTCGTGCCCGCCATCGAGCGCGCCCTGGGCATCCAGTTCCTGGCCAAGGACGTCTATTACATTTCCGACCTGCCTTCCGACCTGCAATGGCGCGATGTCGGCATCATCACCGGCGTTTCGTTCCTGCTGACGCTGGTGGCGACGCTGTATCCGAGCTGGCGCGCCTCGCGCATCAATCCGGCCGAGGCGCTGCGCTATGAGTGAACCGGTGCTCGCTTGCGCCGGGCTGAAGAAGACCTTCGCCCAGGGCGACCTGAACGTGCCCGTGCTGCTCGGCGTCGATCTCGCCATCCTGCCCGGCGAGCGCGTCGCCATCGTCGGCGCCAGCGGCTCGGGCAAGAGCACGCTGCTGCACCTGCTGGGCGGCCTCGACGTGCCGACGGCGGGCAGCATCCGCCTGCTCGGCCAGGACCTGGCGCGGGTGAGCGATGCCGAACGCGGCCGGCTGCGCAACGAGTCGCTCGGTTTCGTCTACCAGTTCCACCATCTGCTGCCGGAGTTCACTGCCGTCGAGAACGTCGCGATGCCGCTGCGCATCCGCCGGCTTGGCCGGCGCGAAGCCGAAGCGCGGGCGGCGGCGATGCTGGAGAAAGTCGGCCTCGGCCACCGCCTGCGTCACCGGCCGGGCGAACTGTCCGGCGGCGAGCGTCAGCGCACTGCGGTCGCACGGGCGCTGGTGACGCAACCCGCCTGCATCCTGGCCGACGAACCGACCGGCAACCTCGACCGCCAGACCGCCGGCGAAGTATTCGACCTGATGCTCAATCTGAACGTCGGCGCCAGCCTGGTCATCGTCACGCACGATCCGGCGTTGGCGGCCCGCGCCGACCGTGTGTTGACCTTGCGCGACGGACAGCTCGCCTGAAAGTCAGGCGTGGCGATACGCCAGCGTCACGCCGGCTCCAGCTCCTCCCACATCGGGCCGGCCAGCAGGCGGAACAGCGCATCGTCGGCATACATGCGCTCGCCGGCGATGGCGTTGTCGCCGAAGACGAGGATCCCCAGGATGCGGTACTGCCGGACGACGCCGTCGTCGCACTCGAGGGCGATGGTGTACTCCTGGAAGGCGCCGGCTTCGCTGACGGCTTCGCCGTGAAAGACGACGTCACGGATGCGCGGCTTGAAGTGCTCGACGAAGCCTTCGTAGAACCGCCGGGTGTTGGCCATGCCGGTGAACTTGCGGCCGGCTGGATAGAAGTAATAGGCTGGATCGGCCTCCATCGTGGCGAGCGTCGCTTCGACATCCGCGTCGCTTTCGGCCTGCGCATGGCGATGGGCCAATGCGATTCTCTGTGCCTGGTCAAGGGGCATGGCTTGGTCTCCAGAAGGACGATTGACGGCGCTCAGGCCGGGCGCCCGGCGGCGGCTAGGCCGGCCTGCCGGCCGAAGAAGCTGGAGTCGCCGAGCGACATGCCGGAGCAGTAGCCGTCGCCCCAGCGTGGAATGCCGCAGGCGCAACGCCCCGCCGCATAGAGCCCCGGAATGACCTTGCCTTCCGGTGTCAGCACTTCGCCGGTGGGCAGGGTCGACAGGCCGCCGAGCGTGAAGGCGTTGCCGCCGTAATCGCGCCCGCAGTAGGAAATTGCGGCAAAGGGCGGTTCGACCAGCGGCTTCAGATAGTCGGCATGCTTGTGCCAGAGCGGGTCCAGGCCTTGAGCGGCGTGGCGGTTGTAGGTTTCGACGGTATGCACGAGTTCGCCTTCGGGCAGCCCGAGTTCCTTTTCGACTTCATCCCAGGTGTCGCCGACGGCGGCGATGGTGATGTCCGGCTTGGTCACCGGGCGGCCGAACAGACTGTTGTCGACCAGCAGCCAGCTGCGGTCGTTGGGCTGGCGGATCATGTAGCGCGTCACCCGGCCGTGGTAGGCGTCTTCGTTGATGAAACGCTGGCCGAGTTCGTTGACGAAGATGCCCTTCACCAGGTCGCCGGGCGGATAGAAGGGCCGCGTGGCGAAGAACTGTTCCATGTGGATTGCGGCCCCGCCGACCGAGATGCCCATGCGGATGCCTGAGCCGTCGTCGTTGCCGCCGCTGACCGGGTTGGGGCAGGTAGCCTTGGCGTCGGGCGCGTAGCGGGTGACCATCTCCTCGTTGCAGATGAATCCGCCGGCGCACAGCAGCACACCCCGGCGCGCCCGCACCATGCGCGGTGTTCCGTCGATGCGTACCACCAGGCCATGCACGCGGTTCGCGTCATCGGCGATCAGGGCGAGGACACGGCTGCTGAAATGCGCTTCGACCCCGAGTGCCAGCGCCCGCGCGGGCAGTGTCGCCATCACCAGCTTGCCCGCGCCCCAGCCGTCCATCTGCGGCGTGTGCCCGCGCGGCGCCGGCCGCGCTGCCTGCGCGAACGGCCAGGCGGCCTCGCTGCCGGACCAGATCAAGGTATCGTCGGTGGTCGGCTCGAGCCACTTGCCGGGCAGGTAGGTGCCCTTGAACGGAATGCCCTGGGCGATGAGCCAGTGGTAATGCTCGAGCGCGTTCTCCGCGTACAAGCGCACCCTCGCTTCGTCCGCGCCCGGGCCGCCGGCCATGGTCAGGTATTTCGCGAAGTCTTCGGTGCTGTCCTCGAAACCCGCTGCTTTCTGGGTCGGCGTGCCGCCGCTGCCGCCAAGGTAGAAATCGCCGCCGGACAGGGCGGCGCTGCCGCCAGCGGCAGCGGCGACCTCGAAGGCGGTCACGGCGGCGCCGGCCTGTCGGGCTTCGATGGCGGCGCAGGTGCCGGCAATGCCGAAGCCGACGATGGCGACGTCGGTTTCGATGTCCCATGCCGTGACCTGGCTCAGGGGCAGGGGTTTCGAGGGTGAATAGGCAAGGCTCACGAGGTTCTCCTCTTGCATGTGGGCGGGACGGCGGCGGTGTTCGATCGTTCCCGGCGTCAGCCGATCAGTCTATAGGGATTGCTGCCATCCCAGCACGCGGCCTCCGCCGCGCAGCGTTCGTACTCGGCGCTGAAGCCGGGATCGGCCTGCATCAGTTCGACGACCAGTCCGGCCAGGGCCGGCGATTCGAGGTAGAAGTAGCGCGAATGGGCGTTGCTCAGCATGCCGTTCTCGCTCAGGCCGGCGGCCTTGGCCTTGAGCAGCGCCGCATCGAGGTCCGGCACCATGTAGGCCACCTGATGCAGCATCTGGGCGTGGGGCGTCGCATAGAAGGCGCTATAGGGTGACAGGGAGTCGTTGCGTTGCTGGATCAGTTCGATCTGCACGCCGTTCTGGTAGGACAGCGCGACATCGAGCAGCACCTCGGACTCCACGCCCTGGAAGCGTGACTTCAGCCTCACGTTGCGATAGCCCCACCACGGGCCGACGCCCAGTTGTTCCACCCAGCATTTCATGGCGGCGTCCACATCGCGGACCACGAATCCCCACTGTTTCACCGGGCCAAACAGTTGTGTATGCAAGATCGATTCTCCGGAAGCTTATTGATCGGCAAGGGCGGGCATGACCCGGTCCTTGAGCAGTTGCAGGGTTTCCCGGCCAACGGCCGGATCGAGGCCGGCGAGCAGCGGATGAATGAACATCCGGCCCTGCGGCCCCAGTTGACGGGCCAGTTCGACGCACTGCGCCGGCGTCAGCACTTGGTATAGGCCGGTCGCCCTCAGGCTGTCCGCGTCGTCGAAGTGGCGATAGGGGCCGGGTATCATTCCTTCGGCATACCAGCGCGCGTAGCTGTTGGTTTCGTGCAGGGCATGGGGCGCGATGCGGCGCCAGGCGGCATCCGGTTGTTCGCTGACGAAGACGGCCATCGGACCGAATACCGGGGTGGGCGCACAGGGCTTGTCGAGGTTGGCGCAGGTTGCCGCGTAGATTTCGTAGAGTCCGGCCACGCC
>CAYXZX010000135.1:0-7540 GCA_964469455.1 uncultured Rhodocyclaceae bacterium
AGCAGAATCGAATGTGGGAATCCCTGAGGCCGATGGATCCCGCCGCTTTCGCCCGTGGCGTCATAGCTGCCGTAGCCAAGAACAAAGCCGTAATCATTGCTCCAGCATGGTGGCAACTGCTGTGGTGGATGGCTCGCCTTACTCCCGCACTGGAAACGCTTATTTTTCGTAAGGCTTTTGAAAATACAAGGCGGCGGCTTGGTGACTTGCCCACTGCCACTCATTGAGAATGGCGGACATGAACAAGAGCAGACCTACGGAAGAGCAAATCATTGGATTTCCGAAGCAGGCGGAGGCCGGCGTGCCGATCGGCGATACAGAGCGGATATTTGCTGTGGTGGCGGGAGATGGGTGTGCAGGCCGTACTGAAGGATCCTTCAATCAATTTGGTTCTGATGGCTGTGCACATGCCGATCATGGATGGTCACCAGGCGACCAAACAGATTCGCGCATGGAAAAATGAGCCTTCACAGATCCGCCGACATATCATCGCCCTGACAGCACATGCCTTTGATGAAGATCGCCAGAAATGCATCGATGCCGGAATGGATGACTTCCTGACCAAGCCCGTCAGTCTCGATAGGCTGACACTTGCACTGCAGCGGTGGTTGCCAGCCAAGCAGGATTGAAACATCGGTGACGCGCTGAAAAGGCAGTCGTAATGTGGGACTGCTTAAGGCTCGGTAGCCGACAAGATACTGAAGGCTAGGCAACAGTCAGCATTGAGTCAGGTCCGGCTGTTGCCGGCGCTGCGAAGCAGCCATTGAGGCCAGCGCTCCGCACTACGACGGTCGAATGGCGCGTTGCCGTCGTTGCCCGCGACATACCCGAACGTCAGTTCAGGCCAAGGTGCATATCCTTCCAACGGCTCTGGAACCCCTTGGGTGAAGCATTGAGTTGCCGTGCGAAAGCGTAACAAACCGGACAACTCATGCATCCGATACGGTCGGGTTATGGGTAACTCCACACGCCCGGCACTCTGACTTTCTGGAGTCGGGCCTGTCTCGCCCCCGGAAAGTCAGGCGTGGCGACACGCCGATCAGATTGAAATGTCCCCTTCTCAGGCACCAACCTCAGCGCATCGTCGCGCCACCGTCGACGCTGATCACCTGACCGTTGATCCACTCCCCGTCATCCGAAAGCAGCAGGCAGGCCATGGCCGCGATGTCCTCGGGTTTGCCAGTGCGCGTGCTCCTGGTCTTCCCCAGTGCCAGTACCTTGAGCTGTTCCGGCATGGTCTTCAGATTGTTTTCCGTGAGCACGAACCCCGGGGCCACGACATTCGCGCGAATGCCGGCCTTGCCCCAGCGCGACGCGACATGTCGCATCAGGGCGTGAATGCCAGCCTTGGCCATGGCATAGCTGGGCCGCTCCGCCTCGCCGATGAACGCCGCCCCCGAGCTGGTATAGACGATGGCACCGCCACCCCGCTCGAGCATCCTGGGAATGGCCGCCCGGGTACATAGCAAGTGTCCGCGCAGGTTGACCGCCAGCGTGCGGTCGAACACCTCGAGGTCGACATCGACGGCATTGGAGTCGCGAAAGATCACGTGAAGGTCGGCGGCATTGACGTGCATCATGTCCACGCCGCCGTAGCGAGCTGCCGCCGCCTCTACCAGCGCGTTCACCTCCGCCTCATTGCTGATGTCGCACGGCTGCCCGAAGGCGCGCCCGCCCTGGGCAACGATCGCGCTGGCGATTGACTCGGCATTGGCGCCGTCCAGGTCGCCGATCACCACGGCGACACCACTCGCTGCCAAGCGGCGAGCCGTCGCTCCGCCGATGCCTCCACCACCCATGATGATCGCAACCTTGGTCATCTCACCCCCCGAGGCAAATTAGAAGGAATAATCGGACAGAGTTTGTCTGCCGTCCAGGGTTTTCACCGTGCGCATGCCGAGTGCGCGCATCAGATCGAGGCTGAGCGCAACGCGGCCCGAAAGCACGTTGGCCGGACGGCTGCTAAGGGCCAGCGCTGCTTCCGCCATGGCCTCGACCGGCTCCATGTGGGCCACCGCATCGATGACGCCAAGTTCGTTGGCCCCTTCGCTGGCCACCGCTTCCACCGGTGCCAGGGTATTGACCGCGATGTTGAACGGCGCCAGTTCGATGGCCATGCCCACCGTCATGCGCTCGAGGGCAGCCTTGCTGGCCGCATAGATGGAGGGCCCGTCCTTGAAGTTGAACCGGGTATAGCGCTCCTCGAAGTCGTAGGGCGCCGGCGCGGGATGATTGACCGTCGCGCTGGAAAGATTGACGATCCACCCGGCGCCGCGCTCCTTCATGCTGGGCAGGCACTGCCGGCTCAGATCCAGCGGTGCCACCATATTCACTTCCAGCGTCTGGCGCACATCCTTCAAGGCATGCTCATGACACGCCTGATAGCGGCACCAAGCGGCGTTGTTGACCAGGATATCGACGCCACCGAAGTGGGCGACAGTCTCGGGAACGATGTTGCCGCGCTGTTCCTCCTTGGTCAGATTGGCGCCGATGCACAGGCACTCGCCGCCCAGAGCGCGGATGCGGTCCGCGACCGCGTTCAACGAACCGGGCAACCGGCTGGTACCCTCCTGCACTGTTCGCGCCACCACGGCGACCCTGGCGCCTTCGGCCGCGAAGCGCAGCGCGATGGCGGCACCGATGCCCCGGCTGGCGCCGGTGACGATGGCGACCTTGCCCTTCAGTTGTTGTGTCATGCCGGTCTCCCTGTCAATGGTGCCGATACCGTCGCTGGACGTGTTCCTGGCGGATCGCGATCTGACGTCGCCGTTCTTCCGGCGAAATCATGCGGGTAGCGGCTGGCAGGTGCTGCATCAGTTCTCCCAGCCGAACCTTCTTGACCGTCGCGCTCGGCAGGTTCTCCTTCGGCTTGTCGGAGTACGCCCAGCGCACGCACATGTAGCCTTCGCCATGGCCGGTCGTGTCCACCCAGTTGTGAACGCCCGGGTCCCGATGGGCGATCACATAGCGGATGGCATTGTCGGCGTCCCGATGTGCCTGCACGCCGTTGAGGCTGCTCTGAAAGTTGGCAAAGTCCAGCGATTCGCCCCACATGTTGCCGAGGCAGAAGCCGATGTAGTCCGGTTCCACCGGCTGGCGCACCTCCACGATCAGGGCTTCATCCGGTTCCAGCTCGTAGATGCCGCCGCAATAGATGTTGGTGCTCATGCCACCGCCCGTGGCCAGGGAAGCGGCATTGGGCTCGTTCAAGGCGTTGCGCGGCATGAAGACCTTGCCGTCGCCATTCACATCGCCGTAGGCCTCCAGCGTCACGCCGTAGAACTTGTTCCAGAAATGCACCTGGTTGCGGGTATAGCGGCCGGCATCGCGCAGTTGCCCGGCTGCCTGCGCGGGCGTGTACGCGGGCATCGGCCGGCCGAGCCTGTCATTGCGGTAGATGAACAGGTCCATCAGGTCCTCGCGCTCCCAGTCACCGAAGATCTCCCGCAATCCGACCATCTGCGCGACGTATTCCCGCGATACTTCGTCGCCGGCCGCGTTCCGCCGCTTCTTGACCATGCGCGTGCTCATGAAATTGCCGGTATATCCGTCAGGCTTATCGGGGCCCAGCAGGATTTCGAACGTCCCGTCGGCATTGACCTGCAGGTCGCTGGAATCCATGACCGCGCAGTTGGCTCGACTGCCCGGCGCCATCTCGTCAAGCTCGCCGGTATCGCCGGAATGGCCGCTCGCCGTCTGCAAGAAGACGTAGTGCGGAGCCTTGCGGCCGGACGTCACCGGCGGCTCGCCGCGCCAGTGGCGCGTGTCGCCGGTGCGGCCGCGGATGGTATAGCTGTGGTTGCCGTCAATGGGCGCATACAGGTAGATGGCGTCG
The DNA here is from genome assembly GCA_964469455.1 of uncultured Rhodocyclaceae bacterium. Lineage (GTDB taxonomy): Bacteria > Pseudomonadota > Gammaproteobacteria > Burkholderiales > Rhodocyclaceae > Fen-999. The sequence continues at coordinate 3,836 of CAYXZX010000135.1, forward strand.
CTGTTATCGATGGTGGAACGGTTCAGCGGCTGAATCATGCGCACGAAATACGGATACTCGGCAGTCGGACCGATGCTGCGGGCAATGGACCCGTAGAGGAATCCCAGCACGTAGCGGTAACCCTCCGCCAGGTTGCGCTCGGTTGCCGGCGGCGGCCATAGCGACGGATCGTCGATCGCTTCGCGGGCCTCGCCGATTCGAGCCAGCATGTCGTCCCAGGCCCGGCGCAGCTCGACGGCGGCTTCCCGGGTCACGGCATCCGGAGGCGGGAAAGGCAATTCAGGCATGGGCATTCTCCTTGGTGGGCAAATCACGGGATCGAGGTTCGTCCTTGTCCCATTCGAAAAGCTCGAACAGCGGCGCCAGACGACGCCGGATCTCCTGGTCCTCTAGCCCGAACTCAGCCAGGCTGTACCGGTGTTCCGTTTCGTGCTTGCGCGCCCTGGCCGCCTCCGCTTCCAGGAACGCCCGGTAATCGTCGGTCAAATCCAGTCCGAGCTCGGCGTAGGCGGCCTCGATGGCGCCCTTCGGGTCGGCGGTCAGGCACCTGTAGTCGATGGTCGCGCTGGGTGTTTCGGGATGCCTTTGCAGCACCTCGCGCGGGTACAGGTAGGTCTCGTAGGAAAGATCCGTCATCACCCGCGTCGATTCGGCAATGCGCTCGGCCGAAACGTTGCCCTGCATCTTCCAGCCGACGTGCAGGAGCTTGAGCAGACTGGGTATGGTTTCGTACGGGTTGCGATACAGCACCACGAAGCGCGCATCGGGGAAAACCTCGAGCAGGGTTTCGACGCGACCGCTCCAGGTCGGATTCTTGCTGAGATGAATCAGGCCGCGTCCGTTCAGGTACAGCTGCCGACGCACGCACTCCTTGTAGAACCGCATCATGCGCCGGCGGCTGGCCGGCGGACGCCCGTCGACATGGAAGAAATCGAGCTCGCCCATGTAGGGCAGCTTGGTCATCCAGAAGCCCGATGCGCAGGAATTGAACAGCACCAGATCGTCTTCCTCGTGTATGGTCAGTCCCATCTTGTGAATATGCTGCGTGGGACCGAACTTGCGCTTTTCCCATGCCTGCAGGCGCCGCTCCAGCCGGCCGCCGAGCACGGCGCGATCCAGCCAGGCAATCGCCCGTACCAGCTTTTTCTGGATCAGCGAAGGCAACAGCAATTCGTAGTACATGAACGCGGAAAACCGCGCGTCGGCACACATGAGCCGGTGGGCCAGCGTCGTCCCGCTCCGTGCGTGGCCGATGATGAATACCGGCCTCCTGACCTTGGTCAACCATAGTCCCGGGAACAGGATGCCGTCGAGCAGGAAGCAGACGGCGGTGACCGTCGCTCGCACCGGAATGTGCAGCAGCAACAATCGATACAGGCCGCGTCGCTGGCGCGGATTGGGTTCCTGTGCGACCAGTCGCAGCAGCTTGAACCAGGTCGTGAAGTCAAAGTAGTAGAACATGATGTATTGGTCGGTGAATCTCGTCAGTTCGTGCCATCCACGGGCGCAGGGCCGCGCGGATGCCGGAGGTAGCCCAGGACCATTGCCAGCAATTCGGCCGCGAAGGCATCGGACAGAATCAGCTCCGGATTCCGATCCAGCGTCGCGTGGATCGTGCCTTCGATGGCGTTCATGATCATTGTCGCCGCCAGCGGGAAGTCGTCGACCGCGAGGGTGTCCTTGTGGTACTTGAGCGCCGCCGGCAGCCAACTGGTGGTCGTGCGCTTCGCGGGAAACTTCTCGACCATGTAGGCTTCGAAATCGTAGTGCCAGTGAATCTCGAGATAGAAGTCGCGCAGCTTGCGATACAGCCTGCGCTGCCGCGCCAGATGCTCGTCGATGAAGAAGCGCAGCATGTCCTCGAGCGAGGTTTTCACCAGGGCAAGCGTCTGGGCGTCGAAACGCCCGAGTTCGTCGAGTTCCGCCAGTAGCAGTTCGTTGCAGATGTCGGCGGCGATCGCGTGCTTGTCGGCATAGTACTGATAGAGGCTGCCGATGCTGATGCCCGCCACTTCGGCGATGCGATTGGTGGTGAGGCGCTGATGCCCTTCCCGCTCGATGATCTTCAGGCAGGCCTGCCGTATCGCCACGAGCGTCGCCTCGGCCCGGGCCTGGGTCGGATTGCGACGGCGAGTCGAGTGGCGTCTATTCACGGCGTTTTGTATTCGAGGTTTTCTTCATTTAATCGGAGCCCGTCTCTCTTGACTACTCGCTTTCGAATTTCCGGAAAGCAACCAGTTGAAGAATGAAATATCCTTAACTTCATGTGGTTATGAAGAATCCGCTCATTCCATGGCAATAAAATATGAGCATGCTCACATTTTATGGTCGATTGTTGGATATCGTTCATGCTTGACTGGTTACGGCGATGCTGCACAGAGAAGTTTCGTGCCCTGAGGACATCACATTCGATAGTCTGAATGAAGGTTGGCCCGAACATTCGACGTCGACAGAATTGCCAGACATTCCCGGCAACCAGGCTCGATGCCGATGTCAATGAAGGCAATACGCCATGGACACCTCAACACACAAGTCCGAGCTCATGCAATCCGGAAACCCGGGATCAGCACGAGACGCCCAGATGATGAAGCCGCGTGACGGCGCGGAGAATCCTCATTACGGCAGCGGCGTGTTTCGCCGCAAGGTCCGCCTTTCGAGCGATGGCTCGTCGGTCCGTGCCGAATTGGAAGACTACGCTCACGGATTCCGTTTGCGTATCGACCACGACGGCAGCCACGTGACTGCCGTTACATCGGAAGCGCTCCGGATCCCGATGACGACATGCACCGAAACGGATCGACCGCTTCAGCAACTCGTGGGTTGTCCGCTTGCCGTCGGCTGGGATGAGTTCCGCCACCGTCTGCCGCCGGCGGCCAACTGCACACATCTCCAGGACCTTGCCTGGTGGTCCCTGGCCCACGCACGCCGTACCTGCCCGGTGTACGAATACGAGATTGCCGTGACGGACGAGGCAGAGGCGCCATCCGAGTGTTCGGCATGGCGAAACGGCGAACTGGTCATCCGGCTCCACGCCCGGATGGGCACCGTGGTGGCGCCTGAGCCCATCGCGGGCAACTCCATGATGCGCGGGTTCTCCGCGTGGGCGTTCAACCATTTTCCCGCCGAGGATCACGAAGCGGCGGTCGTGCTCCAGCGTGGCTACTTCGTCGCACAGGCGCGACGTCACGGCCGGCAGGTCGACGAGGATTTCAGAGTCGTCGACTTTGTCTCGATGCACAACGCATGCTATTCGTACGCCAACGGCGTGGTCGAGCGCGCTCGCCTCACCGAGAACAGCGAACGCGATTTCACGCATACACCGGAACTGCTTCTGACCTTCCGGTAAGGCCCGCCGGTCTTGCTCAGGCACCGGGAACGCGTGTCGGCCGCCGCACACCCCCGGGGAATCACATGCTGCCTATAGAATGCGTGCCCCGAACCTTTCGTCGGCCACACGCTGGACATGCTCGTATCCGTTCCTCTCGCCAAGACCTACCACCTGATCAGCCACGGCCCGGTGGTGCTGGTCGGCAGCGCCCATGGCAAGACGCGCAACGTCATGGCGGCCGCCTGGTCGATGCCGCTCGACTGTTCGCCGCCCAACGTGGCGTCATCGTCGACACCATCACGGTCTGACCCATGAGCAAGACCTACGACGAATCCTCCTTCCGCGTCCTCAAGGGCCTGGAGCCCGTGCGCGAGCGG
>CAYXZX010000136.1:0-7472 GCA_964469455.1 uncultured Rhodocyclaceae bacterium
CGATACCGGCACGCCCGACCAGATCAGATCGACGAAGGCCATGTGTTCCTCGGCCGACAGCCGGAAGCGCAGTTCGCGGATTTCATAATGGTCCTGCAGGCGCGAGGCCAGGAAAGTGATGGCCTGCAGCAGCGAGAAGCTGTCGGCACGAATCCACAAGTCCTCGTCGAGATTCTCGGTCTTGGTCGCGAGGTTCAACCGCGTCTCGACCCGGCGGCAGGCCGCTGCCACCAGGTCCACGCCGAGCACGTCCTCCAGAGGCCACCGTGTCTTCAGTGAATCGGCGAAGGTGTTGAGGGTACGGTCGAGCACCTGGCTCATCCGGCTCGCTTCCTCCTCGATGACGCCGACGAAGCGCTCGCGCGTCGGCACGTCCATGTCCGGATGCTCCTTGAGCATCTCGACGGCCGCCCGCAGGCTGGCCAGGGCCGGCCGCGAACCGTCGGAGAGCGAATGAATCACCTGGTCGCGCTCGGCCTCGCGCTCGAAGCTGCGGGTGATGTTCTCGATGGTCAGCACGTAACCCGTCACGTCGCCACCCTCGCCTTCGGCACCAGCGGCGCCGATCACCGGCGCCATCTGCGCGCGCAGCAACTGACCGGAGCGCGTGGTGGTGATGAAGTTGGCGACGGGCTCGGAACTGCCCTTGCGCAGCCGCTGCTGGATGTTTTCCAGCGCATGGGTGATCTGGCCGCGCTCGAGAATGGCGAAGATGGAACGGCCCAGCCCGATCAGGGCGCCGCCCGCCACCGAAGTCGGCCCCTGCGCCAGCGCCTTGAACTGCAGGCGCGCGCGGTTGTTGTAGAGCAGGATGCGGCCGTCGAGATTGCACACCACCACGCCCAGCGCCAGCTCCGACATCAGCGCCGCCAGGCGGTTCTTCTCCTCCTCGACCGACAGCTTGGCCTGGGCGATCTGCGCCTCGACGTCGGTCAGCAATTCGTCGCGCTGCTGGGCGAGGTCGTTGGCCGCCTGCGCCAGCGCGCGCACTTCCGGCGGTCCCTCCGACTCGACCCGGAAATGGCGATTGGCCGAGAGCATCAGGCGCAGTTTCTCCGCCATGTTGAGCAGGCCGGTGACGTACTGCCGGAACAGGTTGCGCAGCACGACGACGCCGATGATGAAGCCGAAAGTGGTGATCAAGGCACCGAGCGGCAGCCGCGGCATCAGCAGGTCGGCCAGGGCCTGGCGCTCCGCATCCTGAGCGTCGGCGAACAGCACGATGCCGGTCAGCACGAACGGGCCGGTCATCAGCAGTCCGAGGACCGCCACCGCCAGCGCGAAGCGGATGCGTGCGTTCATCAGCCGTTCAGCAGCCCGGCGACCTGCGCCACCAGATCCTTGGTTGAAAACGGCTTGGTCACGTAGGCATCGGCGCCCAGCGCCATGCCCTTGGCCACCTCGGTGTCGCGCCCCTTGGCGCTGAGCATGACGATCTTCATGCCGGCGCGCGCGGGGTCCGCGCGCAGAATCTCGCAGACCTCGTAGCCGGATTTCTTCGGCATCATGATGTCGAGCAGCACCAGGTCGGGAGCGAACGCGGCGACCTGCGCCAGTGCCTCCTCGCCGTCCCGGGCGACGGCGACATCGAAGCCTGCCCTCTTCATGAGGAACTCCAACGACAGCACGATATTGGGCTCGTCATCGACAATCAGCACCTTTTTGGCCATGAGGGTCTCCTCCCAGTCCTTTGAAGAATTTTATTGGCTCGGCGTGCCTTCGTCATGGATGGGCAGCATGAACTGGAAGGTGGCGCCCTTGCCCGGCGCGCTCTCCACCCACAAACGCCCGCCAAAGTGCTCGATGATCTGCCGGCTGATCGGCAAGCCCAGCCCCGTGCCGTGCGGTTTGTCGGTCAGCACGCTGCCGCCCTGGCGAAACTTCTCGAAAACCAGTTCCCGGTCCTCCGGCGCGATGCCGGGGCCATTGTCATTGACCGCGACGAGCACGGAATGGCCCTCCCGGCGCACCACCGCCGAGACGCAGCCGCCTTCGTCCGGCACGAACTTCTGCGCGTTGGACAGCAGGTTGATCATGACCTGGGTCAGGCGGTCGCGATCGGCGAACACCGTGACCGGTCCCGCCAGCAGATCGACGCCGACCTCGACGCCCTTGTCACGGAACATCTGCCCAAGGGATTCGACCGACGCGGTGACCACGGCGCGCAGATCGACGGCTTCGGTAGTCCACTCGGCGCGGCCGGACTCGAGCTTGGCCATGTCGAGAATCTGATTGATCAGGCGACTCAGGCGACCCGCCTCGCCGACGATGATGCCAAGGAAGTGCTTGCGCTCGTCCAGGCCGATGTCGGGGTCGTCCAGCAGCATCTCGGAAAAGGCGCGAATCGAGGTCAGCGGTGTGCGCAGTTCATGACTGACCGTCGAAATGAAGTCGTCCTTCATGCGGTCCAGTTCGCGCAGCTGGGCGTTGGCGGCGCGCAGTTCCGCCGTGGCCTGCTCGAGCTCGAGCGATTTTTCCTCCAGCTCGCGGCTGTAGGCGCGCACCTGCGATGCCTCGTCGAGGATGTCCATGACTTCGTCGAGCCCGAGCGGTTCCTCCTGCACCAGCGAGGCGACCATCACACGTGCCGAGGCGGAGCCGATCGCACCGGCCAGCAGTCCCTCGGCGAACTGCGCGAGGCGCGCATCGGCCGGCAGGTCCCCGACGCGGACGAGGCCGCGGTCGCGCGCATGACGCTCGAAGGCTTCGCGCGCCCGGTCCGGCCCGAGGAAACGGCTGGCCAGCGGCAACAGTTCGGCCACGGCGGCGCCGCCGCGCCAGGCCGCCACGCTGTCGCGTCCCTTCGCGTCGACGAACAACGTCGCCTGGCTTGCCTCGCCGGCATTGGGCATGCGCGCCAGCGAAACGCCGAGATAGGCGCCGATATTGGCGAGCAGGCTCCACAACAGGCAGTGGGTGATCTCGTCCAGTCCTTGCAAACCGAACAGTTGCTGCGGCCGCAGCATTTCCAGGCCGAACAGGCCGCTGGTCATGAACTCGCCCGGCAACCAACCGGACTTGGCGAACGACGGCAGCAGCAGCGTGTACGTCCAGACCGCGAATCCGGCCAGCAGGCCGGCCAGCGCGCCTTCGCGCGTACCGCCTTTCCAGTAGAGGCCGGCGATGACCGCGGGCGCGAACTGGGCGACGGCGGCAAACGAGATCAGCCCGATGCTGACCAGGGCGTAGGCCTCGCCGGCGGCGCGGAAATACACATAGCCGAGCAGCACGATGATGCCGATGGCCCAGCGCCGGATGCCGAGCAGCAGCCCGGTCAGATCGTGGCGCGCATGCAGCGTGCGCGCGTGCAGGCGCAGCAGCGCCGGCATCACCAGATCGTTGCAGACCATGGTGGACAGGGCGATGGTCTCGACGATCACCATGCCGGTGGCGGCCGACAGGCCGCCGATGAACACCAGCAGGGCGATCGTCTGCTGGTGATGCGCCATCGGCAGCGTCAGGACGAAGGTGTCGGCATCGACACCCGTCGGGAAGCGCAGCAGGCCGCCGATGGCAATCGGCAGCACGAAGATGTTGATCAGGAACAGGTAGAGGGGAAACAGCCAGACGGCGCGGCGCACGTGGCTCTCGTCCACGTTCTCGACCACGGCGATCTGGAACTGGCGCGGCAGCAGCAGCACCGACAGCATCGACAGGAAGGTCAGCGCCGCCCAGCTGCCATAGGCCGCCGCGCTGTCGCGGGTCGTCATCAGCGCCGAAAGTCGCGTCGACGCCCGCGCGCGGTCGAACACATCGGCGAAGCCGTCGTATATGCCGTAGGTGACGAAGGCGCCGACGACGACGAAAGCCAGCAGCTTGATCACGGATTCGAAGGCGATGGCGGCCACCATGCCCTCGTGACGCTCGGTGGCATCCATGTGGCGCGTGCCGAACAGGATGGTGAACACCGCGAGGACGATGGCAACGTAGAAGGCGCTGTCCTGCAGCAGTGGCGCCGTGCCGGCCTTGGCCGGCATGACGATCTCGGGATAGCTGATCAGGATGGTGAAGCTGCTGGAAACCGCTTTAAGTTGCAGGGCGATGTAGGGAATGACGCCGATCACGGCGATGATGGTGACCAGCCCGCCGAGCAGCTGGCTCTTGCCGTAGCGCGAAGCGACGAAGTCGGCGATCGAGGTGATGCGGTTGGCCTTTGCCACGCGCACCATCTTGCGCATGACGAACCAGCCGAGCGCCAGCATCAGCGTCGGACCGAGATAGATGGGCAGAAAGCCGATGCCGGTGGCAGCGGCGCGGCCGACGCTGCCGTAGAACGTCCAGGTCGTGCAATAGACGGCCAGCGACAGGGCATAGACCGTCGGGCTGGCGATGACCGAACGGCCGCCGTCGGCCCGCCGGTCGGCCCAGTAGGCGATGGCGAACAGCACGCCCAGATAGGCGAAGGAAACGACAACGACGACCCAGCCCTGCGGCATTACGGTCGGCCGCCGCGCTCGGCGGCCAGCGCCATCAGCACGATCAACGCCAGCCAGGCGCCAAAAATGTAGGCATAGAGCAGCGGGATGCCCAGCAACTCGCCGCCGCGGTTGAACAGCGCCAGCAACGGGAAATTGAACAGCAGGCAACCCAGCAGGAACAGGGCGACCAAGCGTTGGGCAAGCAAACGGGAGCGCATCATGATGATCGATTCTACGCCGGGCGGCCGGCGCCATGGCGCGGGGCAGCGCCGACTGCCGACTATGGGACAATCACGCCATGTCCAGCATTTCAAACATCACCGGCCTCGTCCTCGCCGGCGGCCTGGGCCGCCGCATGGGCGGCGTCGACAAGGGCCTGCAGCTGCTGGACGGCCGGCGGCTGATCGACCGGGTGATCGAGCGGCTGGCCCCGCAGGTTGACACGCTGCTGGTCAATGCCAATCGCAACCTCGAGGTCTACGCCGGGCTCGGCTACCCGCTGGTCATGGATCGCATCGAAGGCTTTGCCGGTCCGCTGGCCGGCATCCACGCCGGACTGATGGCCTGCGCAACGCCACTGTTGGCGACGGTTCCCTGCGATGCGCCCTACCTGCCGCTCGATCTGGTCGACCACCTGCGCGCGGCGCTCGAAAGTCAGCCATCGTGCATCGCCGTCGCCCGCACCGCCGATGGCCTGCAGCCGACCTTCGCCCTGATGCGGTGCGATGTCCTCGCCAGCCTTGCGGACTATCTCGCCGCGGGCGGCCGCCGCATTCAGGACTGGCAACGCTCGCAGCCGCTGGCGATCGTCGATTTCGCCGACGCGGGCCCCTTCGCCAACATCAACTCGCTGTCCGACCTGGCGGCATCGTCGCGTGTTTAGCAAGATCGTCGCCATCGTTTTCCCCATCTACGCGATGATCGCGGCCGGCTACATCTACGGCCGGTGGAAACGCCCCGACATGGCGTTCGCCAACGAGCTGAACATGGATGTGTTCGTGCCGGCACTGATATTCGCGGCGCTGGCGGCGAAGTCGTTCGCCATCGACCAGCACCTGCCGATGGCTCTGGGCGCGACACTGGTGGTGTTCGGCACCGGCCTGCTGGCCTGGCCGCTCGCCCGTGTGCTGGGCGTCGCCACCAACACCTTCGTGCCGCCGATGATGTTCAAGAACTCGGGCAACATGGGGCTGCCACTGATGGTGCTGGCTTTCGGCGAACAGGCCCTGCCCGCCGCCATCGTGCTGTTCTTCGTCGAGAACACCCTGCATTACGCGCTCGGCATCTGGATGCTCGACCATCGCGCGCGCCTCTGGAATCTCTGGCGGGTCCCCGTGATCGCTGCCGCGCTGGCCGGGCTGGCGGTGAGCCTGACGCGCTTCGAGGTCTGGCAGCCGCTTTGGCTGGGCGTCAAGATGCTCGGCGACGTCGCCATTCCGCTGCTGCTGTTCTCCCTCGGCGTCCGCCTTTGCGACAGCCGGCTGGCCGACTGGCGCATCGGCCTGGCCGGCGCGCTGGTCTCGCCGGCCGCCGGCATGCTCACCGCGCTTGCCGCCAACGCCGCCCTCGGCCTGAGCGGCCGTGACGCGGCAATGCTGCTTCTGTTCGGCGCATTGCCGCCGGCCGTCCTCAATTACATTTTCGCCGAGCGTTACCGGCAGGAGCCGGATCGCGTCGCGTCCATCGTGCTGCTCGGCAATTCCGCCGCCCTGGCCATCATTCCGCTGACCCTGGCCTGGGTGCTGGACTGAGCCACCGAGCTTTCCCTTTCACAACCCGCAAGACTATCGCCCCATCATGACGACCCGCATCATCGGCAGCACCTTCCATTGCGACCGACTGGTTCGCTTCTCCCATTGCGATCCGGCCGGCATCGTCTTCTATCCGCAGTACTTCATCATGTTCAATGGCCTGGTCGAGGACTGGTTCAATCTCGGCCTCGGCCTCAACTACGCCAACTACATCACCGAACATCGGCTCGGTTTTCCGATCGTCAGTCTCGATTGCCAGTTCGAGTCGCCCTCCAAAATCGGCGAGATGATCACCTTCGCGTTGAGACTGGACGGCCTCGGTCGCAGTTCGCTGAAGCTTTCGGTCGAATGCTCGCACAAGGGACAGTTGCGCCTGCGCGCCAACAAGGTGCTGGTGGCGATGGATCTGGACAAGGGCCGCGCCGTGCCGCTGCCGGGTGACCTGCGGATGCTGCTCGAAGCCTTCCAGCAGGGAAAGCTCGACATCAACGCCTTCGAAGACGCCGACAGTTGAACCCGCCAAGAGAAAAGGGGCGCCCCACGGATCGTGGGGCGCCCCTTTCCCGGCGTGCCGCGATGGCTGACTTTACGACGCCTGCTTGAGCTGATCGAGGATCTGCGGGTTCTCGAGGGTGGACACGTCCTGCGTGATGTCCTCGCCCTTGGCCAGCGAACGCAGCAGCCGGCGCATGATCTTGCCGGAGCGCGTCTTGGGCAGGTTCTCGCCGAAGCGGATGTCCTTGGGCTTGGCGATCGGGCCGATTTCCTTGCCGACCCAGTTGCGCAGCTCGTTGGCGATCTTCCTGGCTTCCTCGCCGCCGGGCCGCGCCTGCTTGAGCACAACGAAGGCGCAGATGGCCTCGCCGGTCAGGTCGTCGGGACGGCCAACCACGGCGGCCTCGGCCACCATCGGGTTCGACACCAGCGCCGACTCGATCTCCATGGTGCCCATGCGGTGGCCGGAGACGTTCAGCACGTCGTCGATACGGCCCATGATGGTGAAATAGCCGGTCTTGGCATCGCGCACCGCGCCGTCGCCGGCGAGATAGAGCTTGCCGCCGAAATCGACGGGGTAGTAGCTCTTCTTGAAACGCTCCGGATCGCCCCAGATGGTGCGGATCATCGACGGCCAGGGTTTCTTGACGACCAGGAAACCGCCCTTGCCCCATTCAACGTCGTTGCCGGTCTCGTCGACGATGGCGGCCTGGATGCCCGGGAAGGGCAGCGTGCAGGAACCCGGCACCAGTGGCGTCACGCCCGGCAGCGGCGTGATCATGTGGCCGCCGGTCTCGGTCTGCCAGAA
>CAYXZX010000137.1:0-7466 GCA_964469455.1 uncultured Rhodocyclaceae bacterium
TCCGACTGGATGGAGATCGAGAAGCAGCGCGGCATCTCGGTGGCCAGCTCCGTGATGCAGATGGAATACCGCGACTGCGTCATCAACCTGCTCGACACCCCCGGCCACCAGGACTTCTCCGAGGACACCTACCGTGTGCTCACCGCCGTCGACGCGGCCCTGATGGTGATCGACGCCGCCAACGGCGTCGAGGCGCAGACGCTTCGCCTCATCGAGGTCTGCCGTGCCCGCAACACGCCCATCCTCACCTTCATCAACAAGCTCGACCGCGAGGTGCGCGAGCCGCTCGACCTGCTCGACGAGATCGAGCGCACCCTGGGCATGCCCTGCGCACCGCTGACCTGGCCGGTGGGCCAGGGCAAGAACTTCCACGGCATCTTCGACCTGCGCACCGAGCGCATGCGCGTCTTCCGGCCGGGTGCGGATCGTGCCAGCCAGGGTGACAATGGCGACGAGATCGTCACCGAAGAGTCAGTCCTGGCGGCACGCTTCGGCGCCGAGTGGGAGACGGCCCACCACGAGATCGACCTCGTGCGCCATGCCGGACATCCCTTCAACCGCGACGACTTCCTCGCCGCCCACCAGACGCCGGTGTTCTTCGGCTCGGCGATCAACAACTTCGGCGTCCGCGAAGTGCTCGACGCACTGGTCGACCTCGCCCCCGCGCCCGCGCCGCGCCATGCCGTATCGCGCGAAGTGCATCCCGAGGAAGACCAATTCTCCGGCGTCGTTTTCAAGATCCAGGCCAACATGGACCCGGCACATCGCGACCGCATCGCCTTCGTCCGCGTCTGTTCGGGCAAGTTCGAGCGCGGCATGCGCCTCAAGGTACGCCGCACCGGCAAGGAGCTGCGGCCGACCGGTGTGGTCACCTTCCTCTCCCAGCGCCGCGACCGCGTCGACGAAGCCTATGCCGGCGACATCATCGGCATCGTCACCCACGGCGGCCTGCAGCTCGGCGACACCGTGACCGGCGGCGAACTGCTGCAGTACACCGGCCTGCCCTTCTTCGCCCCCGAGATGTTTCGCACCGTCGAGCTGACCGACCCGATGAAGAGCAAGCAGCTCGCCAAAGGCTTGCAGGAACTCGGCGAAGAGGGCGCCATCCAGGTGTTCAAGCCGCTGGCCGGCAGCCTGATGCTGCTCGGCGCCGTCGGCCAGTTGCAGTTCGAGGTGGTGCAGCACCGCCTGAAGACCGAGTACGGCGTCGACGTGCGCCTGTCACCTGCAAATTTCGCCGGCGCGCGCTGGATCAGCTGCGATGACGAGACCGAGCTGCGCCGCTTCATGAATGCCAACAACTCGCGTCTGGCACTCGACGCCGCCGACACCCACGCCTATCTCATGTCGTCGCGCTACGACCTTGAACTGACACAGGAGCGCTACCCGAAGATCCAGTTCCACCCGATGCGCGAGCATGCGGGCCTGGTGCTGCAGGGCAGCTGACGCCAGCCTGCCCTTTATTCCTCGTCCGTGCCGGCGGACAACTCCTCGAGCTTCGGCGGCGTGATGTCGAGGTGGGCCTCCGCCATCGGCGCCCAGGATTGCCACTCCTCGCTGTCGCCGTCGCGCAATCGACGCGCCACGGCAATCAGGATCGCCAGCGCCGTGGCTGGTGACGGCTCCCGCGCGGCCGCCGGCTGATGGTGCATGGCCACCGCTTCCGCCACGTCCGGCGACAGCTTCCAGTTACGCGCCACCATGGCGCCGACGGCCGCATGGTCGGCGCCGGTGGCGGCATCGAGCCGGCGCGCCGCGATATCCAGGTCGTCGGGTGCTTCTTCGAGCAGGCCGGCATGCTCGGGAAAGCGGCGCAAGAGGACGGCGATGCCGACATCATGAACCAGCGCCGCCAGATAGGCGACATCGGCAATGCCGTGCACCCGGCTGGCACGGGCAGCGCGATAGGCATGGTCGGCGGCGGCGGCGGACGCCGACCAGACGCGCTCGATGGCGCGCGGCGGGACTCCCGCCATTTGCGCGCGCAAGGCGTGGCTGGCAACCACCGCCAGGGTGCGGGTACGACCGAGAATGGTGATCGCGGCCTTCACGGAGCGCGCCGGCGCCCGCGTGCGGAATACCGGCGAATTTGCCACGCGCATGAACTCGCCCGTCAAAGCGGGCTCATGGCTGATCGCGGCGGCCAGTTCGCCCGGTCCGGCATTGTCGTCCGCCGCCAGCGCCTGCAGGCGCAACAGCGTGGCGCTCGGCGCCGGCAGCTTGACGCCGCTGGCCAGCACCGCGTCGAGCAGGGGATCGCGTTCCGACATGGTGGGCCGATTCTAGTCGACCGGTTACTGCACGGCGCCCGGCCGGCGTGCCGCCACGGCTGACTTTCCGCCGCGACGCTTGCCCGTTTCAGAAGACGCCCATGGCCAGACCGGCTGCCAGCGTGGCGCCCAGTTCGGCGCAGCGGGCAAGGTCATCGGACCCAATGTGCTTGGGAGCGAGGATCGCCTCCGGCGTCTGCGCATGCGTGCGCACGATCAGCGCCGGCGCCACGAGTTTGAGTCGCCAGCCGGTTGCAATGCGGGTGATCTGGCGCGCGGCATTTTCGCCGTCGCTGCCGGCGCAGATCAGCATGCCGTAGGGCCGGCCGTTGATGCGGTCGAAGCAGGCGTAATAGCTGCGATCGAAGAAATCCTTGAGCATGCCCGACATCGCCGCCAGGTTCTCGGGGGTGGCGAACAGGTAGCCGTCGGCATTCAACACATCTTCGCCGCTGGCAGCGGCGGCGTGGAGCAGCCTGGCGGTCACGGCCGATTCACCGGCGGCGCCTTCGGCCGCAGCCTGCGCCATCCGGCGCGTGCCGCCAGTCAATGAATGATGGACGATCAGCAGCGTCTTCAATGCCCGCTCCCCACGTTCCGTGTGCCTCTCGAATCTTTGATCATCGCTCCGGCAATCCCGGGCGCTGCCCCTGCCGGACCTGTGGAATGACGTGCAGCGTGGCATCGTCGACATCCAGCCAGAGTGCGCCATCCTGAATGGTGCAACTGACCCGCATGGTCCGCGCCACCCGGGCCGCCAAGGTTTGGGTTGCCTCAGCCGGCAGGTCAATGACCGCGAGCTTCGCCTGCTTGCGCAGTTGCGCCTGGTTCTGCTCCCACCAGGTTTGCGCCACCCTGCCACCATAAGTAAGCACTAACACTTGCTTGGCTCGGCCACAGGCCCGGCGCAAGCGTCGTTCGTCAGGTAAACCGACTTCGATCCAGTCGACGACTTCGCCGGTCAGGTCGCGTCGCCACAAGTCTGGTTCATCGTCGGTCGACAATCCCCGGCCGAACTCGAGCGCATTGTCCGCCGACAAGGCAAAAGCAATTACGCGCATCATCATGCGCTCGTCCGTTTCCGAAGGATGCCGCGCCAGTGTCAGCGTATGGGTTCGGAAATATGAGCGATCGAGGTCGGAAATCTGTAATTCCACCTTGAAAATCGTCGATTTAAGCGCCATTTAAGGTCAAGTTTAAATAATTCAGCGGAAATTCCCGACCAGCGATACTTGAAACAAACTGTTGCAAATGATGCCCTGAACTTTCTCGAACAGAGGTCGTCATAGTATGCATGTCGAGGACGACTTGTTCATCGATGCAACGCGAGGGACTTGAAATTTCAATGCAGAACCACATTATCCAGAGGTTTCTAGCCGATTCACGCCGTTACCTCGGTAGGTAAGGCAGGCAGGACAGGCAGCGTGTACGATCCCCATCGGTGGCTGGTTCCCCTCCTCCCCCAGTCACCCGAAGGCCCCGCATGCCGGGGCCTTCGTCATTACAGGAAGAGCTGGAGCATCTCATGGCCCAACAGAGCATGAGCCTGATCGACGTCCTCAGGCCCCCCGTCAATCGCTGGCTGGTCGAACTTGCCAGATCCAAATCGGCCCCGCCTGCCGGCGTGCGCGTCGTCCGGTTCGGCAACGGTGATGACGAAGAACTCGACCTCCCCGAGGCCAGTTCGCCGCGCAAGTCGAGGCAGAAACTCGCGGGCTAGCGCCCGGGCGACGCTGCTGTTACGCTCTCGGAGCCGGCGGCCGCCACGGCCGTCGCCAAGTTTGCGTTGGCAATTTCGGTTTCGGAGCATGCAATGACCCCATTGATTCACAGAAGGTCGCCGCCGTCCTCGCGAGGCGGTCGGCGGATGTTGGCGTGGCTTGCGGCGGCCATGCTGGCCGCAGGCTGCGGCACCACCGTCGTCAACCCCGTCACCGGCCGCACCGAGCGCACGGTGATGGACGAAAAGGATGAGATCGCCGAAGGCCGCAAGGCCCACGAGGGCATCCTGAAGGAATACGGCGCGGTCAATAACCCGCGCCTGCAGGCCTACGTGAACGACGTCGGCCAGCGCCTGGCCAAGCAGTCGCACCGCGCCAACCTGACCTGGACCTTCACCGTGCTCGACAGCCCGGAGGTCAACGCCTTCGCGCTGCCCGGCGGCTACGTCTATATCACGCGCGGCATCATGGCCTATCTCGACAGCGAGGCGGAGCTTGCCGGTGTCATTGGCCACGAAATCGGTCACGTCACCGCGCGGCACAGCGCCCAGCGCGCCACCCGGGCCCAGAACGCCGGCATCGGCGTCATCGCCGCGACCGTGGCCGGCATCGTCGCCGAAGCCTATGGCCTACCGGGCGCCGGCGAACTCGCCAGCCAGGTCTCGCAGGGCGTTGCCGCCGGCTATGTCGCCTCGTACAGCCGCGACCAGGAATCGCAGGCCGACGAGCTTGGCGCCGAATACCTGGCGCGCAACCACTACAACCCGCAGAACATGGTCGACGTGATCGCGGTGCTCAAGAACCAGGAGCGCTACGCCGCCGAGCAGGCCAAGGCCGAGGGACGCGCCGCCCCTGGCGGCGCCAACTGGCTGTCGTCACACCCCAGCAACGATCAGCGCCTCGCGGATATCAAGCGCATCGCCGCGAAGTACAAGGGCGATTACGCCGAAGACGGCCGGACGCGCTACCAGCAGGCCATAGAAGGAATGGCGTTCGGCGAGAGCCGGGAGCAAGGCGTCACGCGCGGCCGCAACTTCTATCACGACGAACTCGGCATCGCCCTGACCGCGCCCCAGGGCTGGAAAGTCAACAACTCGCCGGAAGCCATCGTCGTCGCCAGCGGCGCCGGTGACGCTGCCCTGGTCATCAAGCTGATACCACCCCAAGCCGGCAACACTCACGACGAAATCATCAAGAACACGCTGCACCCGGTTGACGGCCGCACCCAGCCGCGCAGCGTGAACGGCCTGGCGGCGACGCATTTTGCCGGCGTCGTGCGCAATTCGAAGGGCCAGCAGGCCAATGCCCGCGTCACCATCGTTACCGGTCCCAACAATCATCACTATCTGCTTCAGTATGCGGCGCGCGACGCCGGCACGCTGCAGCAGGCGCTCGGTCCGATGGCGGAAGCGGAAGCCTCGTTCCGTCCCCTAAGCGCCAGCGAGCGCCAAGCGGCGCGGCCGTGGTCCGTGCGCATCGTGCCGATGCCGGCCGGCGGCTTCGCCGAACTGGCGCGCCATTCGCCGCTGACGTCGATGGCCGAGCAGCAACTCCGTCTGATGAACGGCGCCTACGGCGAAACGGTGGCGCTTGGCCCGGGGCAGCGCGTCAAGGTCGTGCAATGAATGAAAAACGCCGGGGGATGCCCCGGCGTCCTGGACTCCACCAAGAGTCAGTGGCGGCGCCGCGCCGCCGCCACGTTACGCCAGGGCTTTCAGCGCCGCCGCGTAGTCGGGCTCCTGCTTGATCTCGGGAACCAGTTCCGCGTAGATCACCTTGTCGTTCTCGTCGATCACCACGACGGCGCGCGCCGTGACGCCGACCAGGGGACCGCTGGCAATCTCGACGCCATAGTTTTTCATGAACTCGCGGCCGCGCATGGTGGACAGATGCGCGACGTTCTTCAGTCCCTCGGTGGCGCAGAAGCGGCCGGCAGCGAAAGGCAAGTCGGCCGAAACAACCAGCACGACCGTGTTGTTCATCTTGGCGGCTTCCTCGTTGAACTTGCGCGTCGAGGTCGCGCAGACCGGCGTGTCGAGGCTGGGCACGATGTTGAGCAGCTTGCGCTTGCCGGCGTAGGTCTTCAGCGTCGCCTGGCTGAGATCGCCCGCCACCAGCGAGAAATCAGGTGCTGCCGCGCCTGCCTTGGGAAAGTTGCCTGAAACTTCAATCGGATTACCGCCGAGGGTCACGGTGGTCATGGATCAAACTCCTGTGTTGTCGTGTTGGGAAGGGTCGATTCTTCGATTTTTCGATGACGCGCCACGAACGGGCGCTGCCGCACTTTGCCACAGGCGGGCACCCATCGGCAAGGCCGGTATTCCAAAGTCCTCTGTAGAATTGCGGGATGGACTATCAAATCATTCCCGTCACCGGCTTCGCCCAGAACTGCACTTTGCTCTGGTGCGAGGAAACCCGACAGGCCGCGGTCGTCGATCCCGGTGGCGATCTCGGCCGCATCACCGCCGCCGCCTCCCAGCGTGGCTTGACGATCGCCAAGGTCCTGCTGACCCACGGCCACATCGACCATGCCGGCGGCACGGCGGAGCTGTCGAATCGCTTTTCGGTACCGGTCGAAGGGCCTCAGCGTGACGACGAGTACTGGATACGTCAGATGCCGCAGCAATGCGAGGCTTTCGGTTTTCCCGTCTGCGAAGCCTTCACGCCGGATCGCTGGCTGGAGGAAGGCGACACCGTGGAGTTTGGCAAGGTGTTCCTGGAGGTACTGCACACCCCGGGCCATACTCCGGGTCACATCGCGTTTTTCCATCGCCCGTCGAAGCTGGCGCTGGTCGGCGACGTCCTGTTTGCCGGCTCGATCGGCCGCACGGATTTTCCCGGCGGCGACTACGACACCCTGATCCGATCCATCCGCGGCAAGCTGTGGCCGCTGGGGAATGACGTCGAATTCATCCCCGGGCACGGACCGATGTCGACCTTCGGCGAGGAACGGCGCAGCAACCCGTTCGTCGCCGACGGCCTGTAGCGGAATTACTTCTTAAGCGAGTCCCTGATTTCGCGGAGCAGCACGACGTCTTCGGGCGTCGGCGGCGGCTCGGCCGGCGCGGCGGCTTCCTCGCGCTTCAGGCGGTTCATCTGCTTGACCATCAAGAAGATGATGAAAGCCAGAATGATGAAGTTCAGCAGGATGGTAATGAAGCTGCCGTAGGCGAACACGGCGCCGGCCTTCTTGGCTTCGGCCAGCGTGGTGGCCGTCTGGCCAGCCAGCGGGATGAAATAGTCGTTGAAGTCGAGGCCGCCGAAAATCTTGCCGACGATGGGCATGATCAGGTCGCCCACCACGGAATCGACGATCTTGCCGAAGGCGCCGCCGATGATCACGCCGACGGCGAGATCCATGACGTTGCCCTTGATTGCAAACTCCTTGAATTCCTGAACGAAACCACTCATCGCTGTTCTCCTTTGTCGTTTTTGCTACGCTCCGCACTCTAGCAAACATCATGGAAAAAATTGT
>CAYXZX010000138.1:0-2438 GCA_964469455.1 uncultured Rhodocyclaceae bacterium
TCAGGAGACTGGAGAGGACAACAGTCTAGCCGATAATCGTGGTCTGTCCCCTATTATTCCTACGGCAGGTAGAGAAACGAAGGGCCGCATCAGCGGCCCTTCTCACTTCACCAGCTACCGCGCAAAGCGCGGTGGCGGCGGCTTTTTGCTGCTATCTACTCACTTCGTGGCGTACCGCCACGGCTGACTTTTCAGACCGAGGTATTCCACAAACCCACCCCAGGAATCTCTTATTGCACCTTCTCACTCGGGGGGTATGAGCGGCGGTGCTCGAACATCCCCCTGCACGAGAACGTAATCTGTCGTGGGCTTGAAAGCAGCGCTGCTACCGGGAACGTAGTCCGCTCAAGGACATAAGGGCCGCCAGCAACATATCCGGCCTGGCCAGACTGTAGCCGCAAGTTAATAACGAGATCTGACTTCGTGCTTTCACAATCGATTACTTCGGCACGATCCCCTGCAACCATTACGCCGACCAAATCGGCTCCTATCGGGGCTTTGGACGGGCTATTGCCTACTGGAAGCTCGCCCTCGGCCACCAGGATAATCACTTCAGCGCGATACAACAGCAGTCCAGCAAGCCCAGCGAGAACCCCTAAGAACGCCAGCGCACGGCGGGCAGGTCTCGCAACGGGCTTGCTTGGTTTCATCGGGATCAATTCAGCGGCCGACGCGTCCCCGGGTACCAAGTATTTCCGATTGCCCGTGGCGATTTCGAGATGAGTCGATAGACATCTGAGGGCAAGACACGGGCTTTATCCCGTGGGTCCACAATGCCCAAACGACTGAGACATTGCACCCAAGGATTGCCACAGTTGTTGCTGATCTCGCCATACTTGCCGGAAGCCTTGAGACACTGCGCGAGCAATGCCTCTTCCAACGGGGACAGGTCCAATACGATACCCCGCCCCGCCCTATCGATATCCGAGTCGGCCTGTCGGTTAGCGTAGTCCTCGGCTGTTGGATATCTGGTATCCCAACCCTTCGGCCCAAAGGACCAGTTCTGCCCATTGATGTTTCCGGAAATATGCCCCCAACTAAGCGCCTCCGGAGTACGTCCCCATTGAATAATCTCCGTGTAAAGACCGAGCGGATCAACGTACATCGTCGGCGCATTATCGACGTAGACATACGGGTTGATCCCGCCAGCGAGGCCGATAGGATCGGGTTGGCAGTACCGTCCGGTGGCCGGATCGTAGCAATCGCGAAAGTAGTTGTAGTGAGTTCCGGTTTCCTGATCGAAGAGTTGTCCGGGGAATCGGAGGTTGTAGACAAAGGTTCCCTGTCCCTGGGGATTCTCGTTGGGGTAGGAATTGCCGAAGGGCTCCGACTCCCACTGCCACATCACCTGGTTGTCCGCCGGGCGGGTGATGCGTCTTGGGGTACCGAGGTGATCGGCATGAATGTAATAGACCGCTGCCGCACCACTTGTCGTGCCGGCGGGATAGCGCAGCGTGGCCAGGGGTAGATTATCCAGCCAGACGGTTTCCTGAATCAGCGTCCCCGTGGCGCTGTATTCGCCGATGAGATGGCCTTGATCGTCGTAGGCGTAGTAGGTGGTGCTGCCGCCGCCGGTCTTCCTCACCCGCTGGCCGAAGGCGTTGTAGGCGTACTGCCACGACTGACTATTGATTGTGGCCGAGGTGCGCCGGCCCGCGTTGTCGTAGGCATAGGTGTTGCCGCCGTCGCTGGTGATGTTGCCGGCGGCGTCGTAGCCGAAGCTCTTCACCTGCGCGCCGCTGAGGCTTTGCAGGCGATTACTGGTGGCCTAGGTGGTGTAGGTGGTGCTGGCGCCATTCACGGTTTTGTTCGTCCGATTGCCGGTGAGATCGTAGGCGAGACTCTGGCTGCTGGTGACCGGGTTGCCGAGCTGGGTGGCGGTGAGGCGGTCGAGGCCGTCGTAACCATGGACCTGGCCCAGCGTGGCATCGTTGGCGGCCAGAATGGAGCGAACGCGACCGGCGGCATCGAAGCCGTAACTGCGGCTGTCCGGACTGCCGGTCTTGGGATCGGTCCCCAGGGTGACACTGCGGGTGCGCCCGGCCAGATCGTGGTCACGGATGCCGGTCTGGCCATTGCCCCACGTCCAACTCAGGATCGGGCCGAAGGGCTCGTATGCGATGCCCGAGAGCAGCGTGGCGCCATTGACGCGGATGGCGCTGACCTTGCCATCGGTCCAGTCGTAGGCAAGCGTCTGACCGGCAGGCGTGGTCATGCCGATCCGTTGGCCGGCGGCGTTGTAGGCGTAGCCGGTGACGAGACTGACGGTGCCGATCATCTGCGTCTTCCCGGTCAGCCGGCCGTGGGCATCGTAGGCGAAGCTGGTGCTGCCCGAGCCGTCGATGACCTGGCACAGCCGGCCGATGCCGTTGGCGCAGGTGTCCCAGACATAACTGACGGTCTGGTCGCCGTAACTGGCCTGAACGAGCCGGTTCAGG
>CAYXZX010000138.1:2538-7426 GCA_964469455.1 uncultured Rhodocyclaceae bacterium
GACGGTGCCGGTGCCCGTGCCGGACTTGCTCACCGAGAGCGCATAGTGAGACGGGCCGATAATGGCCGTGACATATTCCCGAGTGATCGCAAATCCTCGCTGTTCTCGCCGTGCCGTCGCCACTGACTTTCCTACGCCGCCAGTGCCTTGCGCATGGCATCGGCGAGTATCGACGGGTCCTCGGCGCCGACGATGACCTGCCGGCCGACGATGAAGGTCGGCACCATGTTGATCCCCATCTCCCGGACCTGCCGCTCCAGGTCGATGACGTGCTGCCGGTCGGCGTCCGACGCGAGATAGGCGGCGACGTCGGCGCCCGGGTAGCCGCATTCCTCGGCGATGCGCTTCAGCACGGCCGTGTCGCCGAGGTTTTCGCCGCGCTGGAAATTGCCGACGAACAGTCGCTCCACCAGCGTTTCCGCGTCGCCGCGCTGCTGCGCCCAGTGGAGCAGGCGATGCGCCTGGAGCGTGTTGATGCGCAGCGGAATGTTCTCGAAGGCGAATGTCACGCCGCAGGCGCTGCCGGCCTGCCGGACTCGTTCGAAGATGCCCTCGACGGCGGCGCGACCGCCGAATTTCTGTTCGAGGAAGGGCAGATAGGGTTCGCCTGCCGGCGGCGTATCGGGATTCAGAAAGAACGGCCGCCAGCGCTTTTGGCAGGTGAAGTCGGGCTGGTCGCGCCGGACCTGGGCGATGGCGGCGGCCAGCCGGCGCGTGCCGATGAAGCACCAGGGGCAGACGATGTCGGAAACGATTTCGACGGTGAGCATGGCGTGGCGGGTCTCCGTGAGCGTGGAAAAATCAGGGGCGCGTCGCGCGCAGGGCCTCGGCCAGATCCATGACGGCGGCGGCATAGAAGCTGCTGCGGTTGTAGCGTGTGAGGACGTAGAAATTGTTGAAGCCCAGCCGGTATTCGGTGTCGGCCTCGGGCGTCGGCAGGTCGATCAGGGCGGCTGGCAGTTCCGGTGCCTCGTCCGATTCGATGCCGAGGGCCGCCAGTTCCGTCGGCAGCCGCGCCGGCCGGATGCCCTCGGCGAGCAGGGCCGGCACGTTCGGCGTGTCGCCGCCGCTGACTTTGGCGGACAGCGCGATCGGCTCGCCGCTGCGCCAGCCATGTTCGGCGAGGAAGCGGGCGACGCTGCCGATGGCATCGGCGACGCTGGCCGCGAGGTCGATGCGGCCGCTGTCGTCGAAATCGACCGCCCACCGGCGGATGCTCGACGGCAGGAACTGCGGCAGGCCGATGGCACCGGCATAGGAACTCCTGTACTTCCAGGGATCGCGCCCTTCGTCGCGGGCCAGCAGGAGCAGCGACTCCAGTTCGCCACGGAACAGCGCCGCGCGCGGCGGATAGTCGAAGGCGAGGTTGGTCAGCGCGTTGAAGGCGTCGAAGCGGCCAGGATGCCGGCCGAAATAGGTTTCGATGCCGATGATGGCGACGACGATGTCCGCTGGCACGCCGAAGCGCGCCTCGGCGCGCGCCAGCGAAACGGCGTGGCGCATCCGGAAGTCCAGGCCGCGGGCGATGCGCGCCGGTTCGACGAAGCGGGCGCGATAGGCCTGCCACGAGCGACCACCGGGGTCCGCGGCCGGCAGGATGGCCCTGATGACCGCGGGACTGGGCCTGGCCTTGCGAAACTGTGCGCGCAAGTGTTCGGCGTCGAAGCCGTGACGTTCGCTCATGTCGGCGATGAAGGCGTGGACGTCATCGCGCTCCGCATAGCCCGGTCCGGCAAGGGCGCCGCGCGCGAGTGCGGCAAGGGTCACAACGACGATCAGCGAGCCAGGGCGATTCATGGACGGAAGGATGCCACGCGGCGGCGCAACTGGTCGAGTGCCTTGGCTCGATCGGCCGCCGGTGGCGCGTAGCGCAGCCGGGCATACAAGGCGGCCATGCCGCGAATTTCGCGGGCAACGGCGGGCAGCGCCCTGGCGACGCGCTCGGCATAGTCGAGCGGCCCCTCGGCGGCTTGCCGGGCGAGGCCGCGTCGCGCCAGACGCCGCGAAAGCCTTTCCCATTGGCGGGCCAGCGGATCGGCGCTGCGCCGCTGGCGCAGCGTCCACGCGGTCAGGACCAGCAGGGCGACGCCGCAGAGCGCGGCGAGCAGGGCCGTCAGCGCGCGCCAGTCGGGCGAGGGCATGCCCAGGCGTTGCAGCAATTGCCGCTGGCGCTCCGGGTTGTAGCCGAGCACCCACTGGTTCCAGCCGTTGGTGATGGCATCCCAGCGGAAACGCAGGTCGCGCAGCCACGAGAAATCCGCCCGCATCAACAGTGGCAGGGGATCGCCGGCCGGTACGGCGGCAGCCAGGTCGAGGTCGATGCGGGTCGGCGCGCTGATCGCGGTGGGGTCGACGCGCACCCAGCCGCGTCCCGCCAGCCAGACTTCCGTCCACGCATGGGCGTCGTATTGCCGGACGGTCAGCCAGCCGTCGACGGGATTGATCTCGCCGCCTTGATAGCCGGTGACGACGCGGGCCGGCACGCCGGCGGCGCGCATTGCCACGGCGAAGGCGCTGGCGAAATGTTCGCAGAAGCCCTGGCGGGAATCGAACAGGAACTCGTCGGCGCTGTGTTCGCCGAGCAGCGGCGGGTTCAGCGTATAGAGCAGCCCCTGGCGCAGGAAGAATGCCTGTGCCAGTCCCAGCACGTCTTCGTCGCTGCGCGCGCCGGCGCGCCAGTTGGCGGCCAGCCTGCGGATGCGCGGATTGCTGCCGGGCGGCAGGGCCAGCGCCTGCTGCCTGAGCAGCGGTGACTCAGTGGCACCCGCTCGCAGCAGGGGATACGAGCGCAGGGCATAGCGCTGCCGCGCCAGCACCGGCCCCTTCGCCAGCAACTGGAAATCGGACGTCGCAAAGGCAAGGTCGGGAGTGGCACCGGGCAATTCGAGAGCGAACAGCCAGGGTTTGCCATGCGCTTCGAGGGTAACCTCATAGCCGATGCCGCCGTCGACGGGCTGCGCGTAAGGCAGGCTGGCGCGCGGCAATTCGCGTCGCGGTCGCCAGGTGCGGCCATCGAACTCGGACAACACCGGTCCGCGCCAGTACAACCGGTGGCGCTCCGGTGGCGCCCCATCGAAACGGACGCGGAAGGCGATGGCGTCCGACTGCGAGAGGTGGCTGATGGCGCCCGGCGCCATGCTGTCGGAGAGTCCGGTCAGGCCGCTGCCGGCGTCCTTGGGCAGCCCCCAGAGCGGTCCCTGGACGCGGGGAAACAGCACGAACAGCAGCAGCATGAACGGCAGGGCCTGGGCGAGCATGATGGCGGCCCGTCGCAGTTGCGCCGCTGGCAACGGCCGGGGGTCGGTCAAGCTGAGCAGCGTCGCCGTGGCGGCGACGACCACCGCCACCGTTGCCAGCACGGCTGGGATGGTTTGCGAATAGAAGAACTGGGCGAGCGCCAGGAAGTAGGCGAGAAAGACGATCGCCAGGCCATCCCGGACGGTCCTGGTTTCCAGTTGCTTGAGCGCCAGGAACAGCACCAGCAGCGCGACGCCGGGATTCTGGCCGAACAGGCCGCCGAACTGATAGCCGACGCCGGTGCTGCCGGCAAGGACCAGAAGCGTCAGCAGCCAGCGCGACGGTAGTGGCCGTTGCCGCACGACCAGCCAGCCGCGCCAGGCCAGGGCGGCCAGCGCCGCGCCGGCAAGCCAGACCGGCAGGTGGGGCGCCAGCGGCGCCAGCGCGACCAGGCCGATCGCCAGCAGCCACCAGGTTTGCGCGGGTGCGAGCACCGGCGTTTCAGTTTTCGTCGTGGCCATGGAGGGCGAGCATGCGCAAGGCCGTGTCGAGATGCGGCTGGCCGCTGCCGGGCGCGAGTTGGGCGCCCGGCAGGCGCAGGCCCCATTCGAAACCCGAGGCATGCGCTTCGAGCGCCCAGCGCGTCAGGATCGACAGGCGGGCCTCCACATCGACACCCGGCAACGCCTGCCAATCGATCCAGACGCGGCTGGCCGTCGTCGCCCCTTCGAACTGCTTGGTCAGCAGCGGCGCGTCCTCGCTCCGGCGCGCCGCGATCTTCCAGGCGACGTGGCGCGGCGGATCGGCCGGCTGATGATCGCGGAAACCGGCAAAATCGTCGCGGCCGCGGCCGCCGCCACCGTGTCGGCCGGTTTCGCGCGACTGCGCCCACGGCAGGGGTGGCGCCTTGGTGGCAGGGCGCGCGTAGACCAGACAGCGGGCGTCGGGCACGCAGTACGCCCACGCGCGAATCAACCCGAGCGGCCAGGTGGTTTCCAGCCCGATCCGCGGCAGGGTCAGCCAGCCGCGCCGCTCGGCCGGCAACGACAACGGGACATCGGCCGGCTCGTCGATGGGGACGTCTGTCCGTATCTCGCCGCCATTCGGCAGCCAGAGCCGCAGGGCCCGCCGCTCGACATCGCTGGCCAGCAGGATATGAAACATCGCCATTTCTCCGGCGAACACCGGCGGCGTCCTGCCATGGCTGACTTTCAGCCGGACGAGATTGCGGAAGGTGTGCAGGATGGCCACCACGCCGAGTCCGGCGAGCAGGAAGGTCAGCACGTAACCGAGACCGAGGTTGTAGTTGATGCTGCCGATCAGCATCACCAGCAGCGCGGCGGCGTAGCCGAGGCCGGCACGCGTCGGCAGCACGTACACGCGGCGCTGCGACAGGACGATCGGCGACGGCTCGGGCGGACGGACGCGCAAGGCCCAGGCGATGAAACGCTCCTGCAGCGCGGCCGCCAGCGCCATCAGGGAATCGGCACGGCCTCGATCAGCCGTCGGACGGTATCGGCGGCCGGCGCGTCATCCGCCGGCCGCAGGCGGTGGCCGACGATCCCCGGCAGCACGGCTTGCACGTCCTCGGGCAGGGCATGGTCGCGGCCGGCCAGCCAGCCCCAGGCGCGAGCGCCGGCCAGCAGCGCCA
>CAYXZX010000139.1:0-7401 GCA_964469455.1 uncultured Rhodocyclaceae bacterium
AGGATGCGCTTCATCTTCGCCAGGCTGAGCACGATGCCGTGGCCGTGCGGCAGCGCGCCGCCGGACAGGCCGGTGCCGGACCCGCGCGCGACCACCGGCACGCCCAGCTGGTGGCAGATCTTCAGCACCGCCGCCACCTGCGCCTCGCTCTCCGCCAGTACTACCGCCAGCGGCACCTGGCGGAAGGCCGACAGGCCGTCGCATTCGTAGGGTTTCAGGTCCTCGGCGTCGGCGAGCAGGTTCGCCGCCGGCACGACCCGGGCAAGTTCCGCGAGCAAGGGTTGCCGGTCGACGTCGCTGAAGTCCTGGTCGCGCTCGGCGCCATGCCGGCGATGTGGAGATGAACTCATGCGACGATTCTACAAGGCGATCGGGACGGGATCGCTGGCCAGCCCGGCCACCGCGTGCTCGTCGAGCGACATCAGCCGTCGCGCGGCGCTCAGCCAGTGCTCCGCGCCCATCGCGACGGCGGCGCGCAGCGGCGCATCGCCATCGCTGACTTTCGCGTAGGCCGCCGCCAGGCGCGGAAAATGCTCCCGCCGCAGGCCATCGAAATTGGCGAACCAGAAATGCAGCGAGGCGTCGTCCGTTTGCGCCAGCAGCGCCGGCAGCGTCGCCAGGCAATCGGCGAGGTTGTCGCGCACGGCGCGCGCCACGAGTTCCGCGCGCCGGGTCGCAAAGCCCGCGACCATCTCTTCCCAGGCCGGGCCCAGCAGCCGTCCCGCAGCGTGCTCGCCGCGCTCGTGCAGGATCACGGTTTCAGTTTCGCGCTCGGTCATGCGCGCCAGCGCGCCGGCGGGATCGCCCTGGTAGCCATACGCAGCCAGGGCACGCGCCATGGGGCCCGGCTGGCGCTTGACGCCCCAGGCTTCGACTTTTTCCCAGAGCCACTGGCGCAAGGCCTCGCGGCGCACGATCACCGTGCCGCCCTGCAAGGCGGCGGGAATCGCCGTCAGGTCGCGCGCGTATTCGCAACCGCAGACCAGCACGGTCAGGTCGTCCTCGCTCGCCGCGCGTTCCAGCCGGGCAAGGAAGAAATGCGGCTTGCCGAAACGGCCGACGCCGGCGCCATAGACCAGGCCGGCCGGCAGCAGGCGTTGATTGACCGCGCCGGCGGCGAACGGCTCGTGCAGCGCGTCGGCCAGCGGCAAAGGCCGGAAATCCTCGTCGGCGAGCGACTCCCAGAGCGCCTCGCGCTCGGCGATCCAGCGGCCGATCTCCTCGCGCGGCAGCGACACCCCGGGCGGCAAGTCGTGTTCCCAGCGGTAGAACTCGCGCATCTCGAGCAGATAGGTGCACAAGGTCATGTCGCGCGCGTGGCGGGCGTCGGCGATGTGGCAATTGCGCTGCACCGCTTCGAGCAGCGGCGCCATGCCGGCGATCATGGCCGGCGCCTGCGCGGTTCGAAGGCGGCGATGCCCCGGACGACGTCCGAGTAGGGCAGCGCCTCGATGCTGCCATGGCGTTCGCGCGCCAGCCGCACCAGCCGGTGCACGTCGGGGGCGGGCGCATCGGGGTCGAGCACCTGCTGCATGCCCGACAGGCCGCCGCACTGGATCTTCATCACCATGGCGTGCGGCAGGATGCGCCGGGTGCTGGCGAGGCGCAGCGCGAAGGCTGACTTTTCCCGCAGCAGGCCCGCGAGCTGGCCGCATTCGGCGCGCGCGACCGGCGACGTGCAGGCAATGGTCTCGCGCTCGGCCAGCGCACGGTGGCTGGCCAGCTGGCAGACGGCGCAGCGCGCCAGCAGCGCCTTCTCGAAGACGCAGGGCAGGCGATTGATGTCGCCGCGGGCGGAACGATAGGCCGCTTCGTCCATCGGCTACCAGTCATCGCCGGTCAGGGGCTCGCCTTCGCGCACCTGGTTGAGCAGATCCTCGGCTTGCAGCTCGTTCTCCGCGAAGATCACTTTCACCAGCGTGCCGGCCGGCAGGTCGGGCCCCTGGCGCAGGCGCTTGGCCTCGGCCGAGGCGTGCTTGAAGAAACCGAACTCGGTGATCTTTTCCAGTTGCTTGACCGGTCCGGCCTGGGTGACGCGATACAGGTAGTAAGGCATGCTGTCTCCATCAAGGGGCTTCAATCGACATAACGCTTGGTTTCCTTGCGGCGGCCCGGCCGGCTTTTCTGGATGATCACGCCCCGCACGCAGGCGAGATCGTCGATCACCGCGGCGGGATAGGCCGGATTGAGGGCCCGCAATTCCCAGCGGTCGCCAGCCCTGGCCAGCTGGCGAAAAATCCATTCGTCGGCGTGTCGCGCCAGCACGTAGGAACCGTCGGTGGCGAGCCCTTCCGGCTCGATGACGATGACCTCGCCTTCCCGGAACTCCGGCGCCATGCTGTCGCCGAGCACCATCAGCGCAAACGCCTCCGCGCCGCCGCACTCGCCGGCGGTTTCCGCCGCCGGGGCGATGGGAATGAAGCGCCTCGCCGTCATGGCCGCCACCCTTGCCGCACCGGCCATGTCCTTGAAACCGGCGAATTGGGGCAGATTTCACTTCCTGATCCAGCGCAAGAAAGATTGATTTCCATCGTATGCCGCTTGACTCCGATATTTGGCTTTCGTACTATTACTTCCGTACTACAGATTGACTCGGGGGGCTGCCTCGGTCCGGCGTGTCGGGAACTGTGCCCGACGATACGACCGGACTGCCGCGGCCCCCCAACCTTTTCTGGCCTCCGGCCTTTTCCCCGGGCGGCCTCACAGTACCGTGGCAACGACGCGGCCGGCCGGTACGCCGGCCGTCAGCAAGGCGTTCCTTGCCGTCTCGGCGAAGGCGTGGCCACCGGCGATGTAGATGCCGAGATCGGATGCGGCGTGCCCGGCTTCCATCAACGCCGCTGCCGCCTGCCTGCCGGCATCGGCGCCATCGGTGGCGTCGAGCGCGTGGTAGCGGAAATGTTCCAGCGCCTCCGCCCAGGCCCGGCACTGATTGGACAGATACTGGCCAGCGGGCCGCGTCGCCGCCCAATACACCGTGATCTCCGGAAAACTGTCGAGCGAAAGGGCATGCTCGACCAGGCTCCTCACCGGCGCGAAGCCGGCATCGCAGCAGAGAAACGCCAGCGACAGGTCGCGCTCGGATCGCAGCACAAAATCGCCGAACGGACCCCAGACGTTGACCGGATCGCCGGGATGAACGGCGCCGGCGAACAGGCGGGCGGCGAAGCCATCGCCGCTCGCCGCGTCGGCGCGGGTGATGTGGAACAACAGGTTGCGATCGTCGCAGGGACACGAGGCGACGGGATAGTCGCCGCGAAAATCGATGCCGCCACCGGCGTAGCCCAGCGTGACGTTCTGGCCGGCAAGGAAGCGCAACCGGTTCGAACGTGGCGTCTGCAAATGCAGCAGCGAGGTTTCGGCATCGAGCGTGGCAACACTGCGAACCCGGGCGACGATCTGCTGCTCCGGGATGTCCGCGGGCGATCGCGCCTCGACCATTTCGATCACCAGGTCGCTCACCGCCGTATGCGAGCAGAGCAGGCGGTAGTTCTGCGCCCGCTCGGCCTCGGACAGCGGATAGTCGGTATTGCGGATCTGGCGCGTTTCGCCCGAGACGACCCGCGCCTTGCACAAGCCGCAATTGCCGTTGCCGCAGCCATAGGATGGCGCCAGGCCGGCATGCAGGGCTGCCTCGAGAATGGTCTCGGAGCCCTCGACGAAGAACTCGTGGCCCGAAGGCCGGATCGTCACCTGGGCCGTCATCACGCGCAACATTTCATCCATCACCGCCACCGTGTCCGAAGGTTCCTGGCTGCCCAGCACCGCCGCCAGGCCGTCATCGAGCATGCCACCCAGTTCGCGCAGCGGTGCCGCCAGTTCGGCCGGAGCGATGCGCGCCTGGCCATCGATCCGTTCACGCAAGGCTTCCACCAGGTCGTGGTAGCGCGCCAGGTGGCGGCGCAGGCTGTCGAGTTCCTGGCCCTGCGCGAACAGGCGCTGCGCCAGCACTTCCTGCGAGGGCAGCAGGCGCTCGCGCATCCGCCGGCTGAACGCCTGTTCCTTGATCTGGGTGACGCGTTCGAAAGCGCCGGTCTCCTCGAGGCGCAGGTCCGGATAGACGCGCTGCAGATCGGCGCCGTCGACCAGGCCGTCGTAGGCCGCCAGGTCGCCTTCGCGGATCTTCTTCTGCAAGTCGCCGCGCGTGACGCCGATCAGTTGCGCCGCCCGCGACAAGGTCAGCAGTTGCGCCATCTGCCCTTCTTGGGATTCCGAGTTTCGATGGGGTGAGGATACCGCGCTTTTCACCGCGCAAAAATCAATGGCCTAATCGGGGTTTTACGCGAGCTTATCGGCAGCGCCGATACGGGCGCCGACGCCAGCGGTCGGCTTGCCGCTAAACTCGTGTCTTCCGCTTCCCGACCGTAGATCGCCATGGCCGCTCTGTCGCATCTGAAAGTCCTCGATCTCTCGCGCGTGCTGGCCGGTCCGTGGGCCAGCCAGATGCTGGCGGACCTCGGCGCCGAAGTGATCAAGATCGAGCGCCCCGGCAGCGGCGACGACACCCGCCACTGGGGGCCGCCGTGGCTGAAGGATGGCGACGGCAAGGAAACGGGCGAGGCCGCCTATTACCTGTGCGCCAACCGCAACAAGCGCTCCGTCACGGCTGACTTTACCCGGCCCGAAGGCCAGGCCATCGTCCGCCGGCTGGCGGCCGAGGCCGACATCGTCATCGAGAACTTCAAGGTCGGCGGGCTGACGGCTTACGGCCTTGACTACGAAAGCCTGCGGGCGATCAACCCCCGGCTGATCTATTGCTCGATCACCGGCTTCGGCCAGGACGGCCCCTACGCCGCGCGCGCCGGCTACGACTTCCTGATCCAGGGCATGGGCGGGCTGATGAGCGTCACCGGTCGCGCCGACGGCGAGCCGGGCGCCGGACCGCAGAAAGTCGGCGTCGCTCTCACCGACATCCTCACCGGCCTGCATGCCGCTGTCGGCATCCTCGCAGCCCTCGCCCACCGCGACCGCACCGGCGAGGGCCAGCAGATCGACGTTGCGCTGCTCGACGTTCAAATCGCCTGCCTTGCCAACCAGGCGCTCAACTATCTGGCGTCGGGAACGTCGCCGCGCCGCATGGGCAACGCCCACCCCAACATCGTGCCCTACCAGGACTTCCCCACCGCCGATGGCGACATGATCCTGGCCATCGGCAACGACGCGCAATTCGCCCGCTTCTGCGCCATCGCCGGCCATGGGGAATGGGCCGCCGACGCACGGTTCACCACCAACGCCGCCCGCGTCGCCCACCGCGCCGAACTGATCCCGCTGCTGCGCCAGGCCACCGTGATGAAGACGACAGTTGAATGGATCGCCGTGCTGGAAGACGCTTCCGTGCCCTGCGGGCCGATCAACGACCTGGCCGGGGTATTCGCCGATCCGCAGGTCCGCCATCGCGGCATGCGCCTCGATCTGCCGCATCCGCTCGCCGGCAGCGCGCCGCAGGTGGCCAATCCGCTCAAGCTGTCGGTAACGCCGGTGGAATACCGCAACGCGCCGCCTTTGCTGGGCCAGGACACCGAGGCGGTGCTGCGCCAACTCGGCCATGATGACGCGGCCATCGCCGCGCTGCGCGCCGCGGGCATCGTCTGACTTAGAATCGCCGACAAACCATGAAAAAAGAGGAGACACCATGCAACTGCGTTCCCTGATCGCCGCATCCATCCTGGCGCTGGCCGCAACCGCGGGGCACGCCGCAGAATTCATCAACGTGCTCACCGGCGGCACCAGCGGCGTCTATTACCCGCTCGGCGTCGCGCTCAGCCAGATCTACGGCAAGGCCATGCCGGACGCCAAGGCGACGGTGCAGGCCACCAAGGCCAGCGCCG
Organism: uncultured Rhodocyclaceae bacterium; assembly: GCA_964469455.1. Lineage (GTDB taxonomy): Bacteria > Pseudomonadota > Gammaproteobacteria > Burkholderiales > Rhodocyclaceae > Fen-999. Next base: position 5,829 of record CAYXZX010000139.1, read on the forward strand.
AGAACCTCAACCTGCTCCAGGCCGGCCGGGGCGAAGTCGGCTTCACGCTGGGCGACGCACTCAACGAAGCCTGGAAAGGCAACGAGGAAGCCGGCTTCAAGGCGCCCCTGAAAAAACTGCGCACGCTGGCGGCGATCTATCCCAACTACATCCAGATCGTCGCCAACGCCGATTCCGGCATCCGCACGCTGGCCGACCTCAAGGGCAAGCGCGTCGCCGTCGGCGCGCCCAAGAGCGGCACCGAACTCAACGCCCGCGACATCTTTCGCGGCGCCGGCATGAGCTACCAGGATTTCGCCAAGGTCGAATATCTGCCGTTCGGCGAATCGGTGGAACTGATCAAGAACCGTCAGCTCGACGCCACGCTGATTTCGGCAGGCCTGGGCGTGGCCGCCATCCGCGACCTGGCCGCAGCGCTTAAGATCGTCATCGTGCCGATCCCGGCCGAGGTCGTCGCCAGGATCGGCGAGGCGTCCTACCAGTCGAGCACGATTCCGGCCAACACCTATAACGGCCAGGTTGCCGAGGTGGCGACCGTGGCGGTGCAGAATTTCCTGGTGACGCACGAGGGCGTGCCGACGGAGACGGTATACAAGATGACCCGTGGCATGTTCGAGCATCTCGACCAACTGGTCGCCGCCCATGCCGCCGCCAAGGCCATCGACCGCAACAATGCACTCAAGGGCTCGCCGGCGCCATTGCATCCCGGCGCCGAGAAGTACTACCGTGAGGCCGGCCTGCTGAAGTAGGCGTGGCGCCACCACTGACTTTCGGCGGCGCACGGAAGAACCCGGCATGACGGCCAAGGACGTCGCCCCGGATCACGCCGCCGAGGCGTTTTCCGAACACGGCGTCCAGCGCCGGCTCGGCGGCCGCTGGCTGCGGGTGCTAGCCGGGCTGGCACTGGCCTTCTCCAGCTACCAGCTGGTGGTGGCGGCCTTTCATCCGCTCTCGAGCCTGGTCACCCGCTCGCTGCACGTCGGCTTCCTGCTGGCGCTGACCTTCATTCTCTATCCGGCATTCCGCCACGGCGCCCGGCTGACGAAAGTCAGTGGCGGCGACGCGCTGCTCGCCGCCCTTGCCTTCGTCCTCGCCAACTACCACTGGGTCTTCGAAGCCGAGCTGATCCAGCGCTCGGGCGATCCCTCGACCGCCGACCTCGCCGTCGGCACGGTGCTGGTGCTGCTCACCTTCGAGGCGGCGCGGCGCATCCTCGGCCTGTCGCTGCCGCTGATCTGCGGCCTGTTCCTCCTCTACGGGCTGTTCGGCCAATATTTGCCCGGCGACCTCGCCCATCGCGGCTACGGCTTCGACCAGATCGTCAATCAGCTCGCGCTCGGCACCGAGGGCATCTTCGGCATTCCGACGCTGGTTTCGGCCACCTACATCTTCCTGTTCATCCTGTTCGGCACCTTCCTCGAACATGCCGGCATGATCCACCTGTTCAATTCGATCGCGCTCGGCTTCGTCGGCCACACCAAGGGCGGACCGGCCAAGGTCGCCGTGCTGTCCTCCGGCCTGATGGGCACCATTTCCGGCTCGGGCGTCGCCAACGTGCTGACCACCGGCCAGT
>CAYXZX010000140.1:0-7380 GCA_964469455.1 uncultured Rhodocyclaceae bacterium
CCGCAAATGGCTGCGGCACGGGAAAGTACTTGGCGATGAGCATGCAGTCGTCGGGATCGACACCCAGCTGGTGATCGATGAAGTGCGCCACACCAGCTGCCACGGAGCCCGGTACCATCGCCTCGGCCAGCTTTTTCAGCACCAGCGTTTCATGGCCTGACAGGTGCGCGATCTTGATTCCCTTGGCCCGCGCTTCTTCTGGCGTAAGCAGGAGCACGGCACCGCCGGCGTTGAACGCCAGCGTGAGTACCGTTCCGCCCGCACCAGCCTTGATGAATTGCCGCCGGGTGACTTCCATCGATCTCCTCCATTCTTGTCTTATAAGTTCCGCAATTGTGCCCACGAACAGATTCGATGGCTATCCGGTCACTGCAATCCGTGTCACGCGGCTGCAAAAAAACGGGTGGCCGTGCGCCGTGCGGATGACGGCCACGCGAGACGAAGGCGTCCGCGGCCGACGCGGACAGCGATGTCTATTGGCGCGGCACGCTTTCCGAGAAGGAGGTCCGTTGCATCAGTTTCTCGTGGAGCCTGGCCAGCGGAGGATGGTGACCGCGCCAGTCGAGTTCGGGAAAACGGAAGTCGAGATAGCCCAAGGCACAGCCGACCGCGATATCGGCAAGCGTAAACGGCGTACCCATACACCACGATTTGTCGCCAAGTTCCGCGGCCATCATGACCAATGTGGCATCGATCACCGAGTGCTCGCGCTCGATCCACGGGTCGCTGCGCCGGTCTTCGGGTCGAAGCAGTTCGAGGCGGATGCCAACCGCTGCGTCGAGCAGGCCGTCGGCAAGAGCTTCCCAGCGCTTGACTTCGATGCGTTCGCGATTGGCTTTTGGCAGCAGCTTCTTGTTGGGTGCCAGATTATCGAGGTATTCGACGATGACCGGCGAGTCGAAGATAGGGGTTTCATCATCGAGCAGGAGCACGGGCACGCGCGCCAACGGGTTGACGCGCCGGGCGATGCTGTCCGGATCGTTCGGCGAGTCCGGTATCCACTCGAAATCAATCTTTTTTTCCGCCAGGACGACGCGCGCCTTGCGCACATATGGGCTAGTGAGTGTACCGAGCAACTTCATATGCATCCGCGTTGGGAGCGGTGTCCATTGACGATGGAAAAATTATACGCAGCATTCGTGCTCGTTCATGACGGCATTACTGCGACAAGCCGGCCGAGGGCTGCGTGATAAAATTTCCCCTCCTTATCCGGTACTTGCATGCTTATGTCGTCAATGGCCCTCGATACCTTGACCGCGCTTTCGCCGCTCGATGGCCGCTATGCCGCCAAAGTCGGATCCTTGCGGACCCATTTCTCGGAATTCGGTCTTTTCCGCAACCGCATCCGCGTCGAGATCGAATGGCTGAAGGCGCTTGCCGCGGCACCCGAAATCGGCGAGGTGGCGGTGTTCTCGCCGGCCACGGTCGCCGAACTGGATGCCGCCATTGCGGCGTTCTCAGTTGTCGATGCCGAGGCCGTGAAGACGATCGAGGCGCGCACCAACCACGACGTCAAGGCGGTCGAGTACTGGCTCAAGGATCGCTTCAAGGCGAATCCCGAAGTCATGCGCGTGGCCGAGTTCATCCACTTTGGCTGCACGTCCGAGGACATCAACAACGTCTCGCACGCGCTGATGCTCAAGGAGGCGCGGGAAGCCTCGCTGCTGCCGGCGCTCGATGCCGTCATTGCCCGTTTCCGCGAATTGGCGCACCAGTTGGCCGAACTGCCGATGTTGTCGCGTACGCATGGCCAGCCGGCCAGCCCGACCACGTTAGGCAAGGAAATGGCCAACATCGCGGCGCGCCTGATGCGCGCGCGGGCGCGGGTCGCCACGGTGAACATGATGGCAAAGTTCAACGGTGCAGTCGGCAACTACAACGCACATCTGTCTGCCTATCCGGACGTCGATTGGGCGGCGTTCAACCGCAACTTCATCGAGTCCTTCGGCCTCGAATTCAATCCCTACACCATCCAGATCGAGCCGCACGACGCGATAGCCGAGCTTTTCGACGCCATCGCCCGCATCAACACCGTGCTGCTCGACGCCGACCGTGACATCTGGCAGTACATTTCGCTCGGCTACTTCAAGCAGAAGACGAAGGCCGGCGAGATCGGCTCCTCGACCATGCCGCACAAGGTCAATCCGATCGACTTCGAGAATTCCGAAGGCAACCTCGGCCTGGCCAACGCCGTGCTGCGTCACCTGTCCGACAAGCTGCCGATCTCGCGCCTGCAGCGCGACCTCACCGATTCGACCGTTCTGCGCAACATGGGCGTGGCCTTCGGCTACGCGGTGCTGGCCTACGATTCCACGCTGCGTGGCCTGAACAAGCTGGAAGCGAATCCGGCCCGACTCGCGGAAGATCTCGACGCCTGTTGGGAGGTGCTCGCCGAGCCCGTGCAGACGGTGATGCGCCGCTACGGCATCGAGAACCCGTATGAGCAATTGAAGGACCTGACACGCGGCAAGGGCATCGAGCGCGACGCGCTGCATGCCTTCATCCGCACGCTGGCGATACCCGAGGGCGAAAAGACCCGGCTGTTGGCGATGACGCCCGGCAATTACATCGGCATAGCGGCGAAACTGGCGATGGAGGTCTGATGGCGTTCGCCGAGAATCTCAAGGTGCTGCCCGGCGTCTCGCACCTGCAGGCCATCAGCCTTGTCGATGCCGACGGCAATGTCGTCGCCACCATCGAGAACAAGCCGGGGCAGGCAGGCTCGCTGGCGGTATACAACCATCTGGGCCAGCTGTATGGCGCCATCACCGCCGAAGCGGCGAAGAAGGGGCTCGAACTCTACGCGGAGCACGCGGCCGACGCGCAGGCGCATCCTGGCAAGCATCCCAACATCGACCGCCTGCTCACCTTGGCGCGAGGGGATGACGCATTGCGGGTGAAGCATATTTTTGCCACGGGCGTGGAATAATCCGGGTGCGCCATTCTGTACTTGTGGCGGGAGTTCTGTCGTCGAATCAACCCAATATTTGTTCCAACACCACGGAGATTAATCAATGAAGAAGACAACAAGATCCCTGCTGGCTGGTCTTGCCCTCGCTGCCATCGCCGGTACCACGCTGGCGCAGATGAAGGTCGAGGACGCCATAACGTTCCGCCAATCCGGCTACAAGTTCATGGCCTGGAACATGGGCAAGATCAAGGCCAATGTCGAAGGTCAGTACAACAAGGATCAGGTGGCGGCCGCAGCCAACGTCATTGCCGCCATTGCCAATTCCGGCTTGGGTGCGCTCTATGTTCCCGGCTCCGACAAGGGCAAGGGGTGGAAGGAAACGCGCGTCAAGAAGGAACTGTTTACGGACAAGGAAGGTGTGGGCAAGGTCGCCACGGCCTTCAACCAGGCGGCGAACGAGATGGCCAAGGTGGCCGCCACGGGTGACCAGGCGGCTGTGAAGGCGCAGTTCGGCAAACTGGGTGAGACTTGCAAGGGCTGCCACGACAAGTACCGCGAAGAGGACTGAAACACTCCGCTCTCCCGCGCGAGTGTGCGACGGCCACCTGCGCGTGGCCGTTTCCTTTCCTACGCCGGGTAGAGCGCTCCGAGAACGCGTGGCCCCCGGGCACCGGTGACAGCGGGTAGGTTGCCGGGCTGTCGATGCACGGTGCGCCATGCCAGCCAGGCAAAGGCCGTGGCTTCCACCTGATCGACCGGCAGGCCAAGAAAGTCAGTCGTGGCGATACGGCGATCGGGTAGCCGCTCGGCGAGCGCCGACATGAGCGCGCGATTGCGCGCGCCACCGCCGCATACGTAGATTTCATCCGGCCGGCCGCAGTGGCGGGCGATGGCATCGGTGATCGAAGCTGCCGTCAGGGCCACCAGCGTCGCCTGCACGTCTTCCGGCCGCTCGTCGCCCGCCAGTTGCGCGCGCAGCCAGTCGAGATTGAATTGCTCGCGGCCGCAACTCTTCGGTGGCGGCAGCGCCAAGAATGGATGCGCCCGCAGCCGGTCGAGCAGCGCGGGAAGAACGTCGCCGAGCTGCGACCAGGCGCCATCCTCGTCATAGGCATTGCCGCGGCAGGCTTCTATCCACGCGTCGAGCAGCATGTTGCCCGGGCCACAATCGAAGCCGCTGGTCGGGTGGCCCCGTACCAGATTGGTGAGATTGGCGATGCCGCCGATGTTGAGGATCACGCGATGGCTGTCGCCAACGCGGAACATGGCCTCGTGGAACGCGGGCACCAGCGGCGCTCCCTGGCCGCCGGCCGCGATGTCGCGGCTGCGGAAATCGGCGACGACGTCGATGCCCGTCAACTCGGCCAGCAATGCGGGATTGTTCAATTGAAGCGTGTAGCCAGCCTCGGGTGCATGCCGGATCGTCTGGCCGTGGCAGCCGATGGCGCGGATCGGCGTGCCACCATGGCTGACTTTCAGTGCGGTTGCGGCTTCCGCGTAGAGCGTGGCGAGCCGGTTGGCGAGCAGCGCGGCGCGATGCAGTTCATCGTGCCCGGCGGCCTGCAGCGCCAGCGCTTCCCGGCGGATCGCTTCATCGAACGGAACGTGATGCGCAGCCAGACACTTGATGTGCCCCGCGTCAAATTTCACCAGGACGGCATCGACGCCGTCAAGGCTGGTGCCGGACATCAGGCCGATGAAATATTCGGCGGGCCGCTCAGGCACTAATCGAGCAGGGCAAGATTGCTGCTGCGAATGATCTCGAGCCTGGCGAGCATGGCCTGCGCCTGGTCGCGAAACTGGGCCAGCTGATTGGCAGCCAGCGGCAGCACGGTCGGCAGCGCCACGGTGAGCGGATTGCGATGCACGCCATCGACGCGGAATTCGTAGTGCAGATGCGGCCCGGTGGCCAGGCCGGTGGCGCCGACATAGCCGACCACGTCGCCCTGTGCAATCCGCATGCCCTTGCGCAGCCCTGCCGCGAAGCCCGACAAGTGGCCATAGACGGTCTCGTAATGGCCCTGATGACGGACGATGACGAGATTGCCATAGCCGCCATGACGACCGGCGAACTCGACGACGCCGTCGCCGGTGGCCTTGACGCGGGTGCCGGTGGGCGCGCCATAGTCGATGCCCTTGTGGGCGCGCACTTCCTTCAGCACGGGATGGAGGCGGGCGCTGCTGAACCCCGACGTGATGCGCGAGAATTCCAGCGGCGAGCGCAGGAAGGCCTTGCGGATGCTCTTGCCGTCGGCCGTGTAGTAGCCGCCCTGGCCATCCGCGCTGCCGAACCAGACGGCGCGGTAGGCACGGCCGTCGTTGATGAACTCGGCGGCAAGGATGCGGCCGGTGCGCACCATCTTGCCAAGATGATTGATCGACTCGTAGATGACGGAGAATCGGTCGCCCTTGCGCAGGTCGCGGTGAAAGTCGATATCGCCGCCGAAGATGTCCGCCAGTTGCGTGGCGACGCTGTCGGGAATACCGGCGGCATCGGTGGCGCCGAACAACGAGTGGCGGACCTCGGCGGACCTGATGACCACATGGGTTTCCAGCCGAAGCGCCTGCTCGCTGGCCCGCAATCCGTGGTCGCCGTCCTGTTCGACCACCAATGCCTGGTCCTTGCCGCCGTTGAGCGGGAAGATCAGTGAAACCAGCGTGCCGTCGCTACTGACTTTCGCCGTGACCGGCTTGCCTGGGCTCATCTGGCGAAAGATGGTGGCCGCCGTGGTGTCGCTGCGCAGAAAGGCCAGTGCCTGTTCGTCGTCCATGCCGAGCCGCGTCATCAGGCTGGCAACCGTGTCGCCCTTCTGGATGCGGGTTTCCTGGACGAAAACATCGTCGGCGATATCCTCGGCGGCAACTGCCGGCGATGCCAACTGCTCTACAACCGAATGCTGAAATCCGGCGATGTCCGCCGTGCTCGGCGCCGTACCGAAGGCGGCGACCATGCTGAAAAGAGACAGACCGGCTACACCCGCTGCGGCCCAGAAGTGGCCAGGCTTCGCGTCGCGACGGCGTGGCAGTTGCGCTAGAATCCGACTCTTTTCGTTTTGCACTAAGGACTTGGCTCGATTTGAAAGCCGGGCGAGTGTATCAAAAAACCTCGGGCCGTCAAATCCGCCGGATCAAACGAACAGGCAATTCCATGGTCGATATCGAATCCCAACTCGCCCTCATCAAGCGGGGCGCCGACGAACTGCTGATCGAGACGGAACTGGTCGACAAGCTGAAGAGCGGCCGACCCTTGCGGATCAAGGCAGGCTTCGATCCGACCGCGCCCGACCTCCACCTCGGCCATACGGTGCTGATCAACAAGCTGCGCCACTTCCAGGACCTGGGGCACCACATCATGTTCCTGATCGGCGACTTCACCGGCATGATTGGTGACCCGACCGGCAAGAACGCTACCCGGCCGCCGCTGTCGCGCGAGCAGATCCTCGAAAACGCCCAGACTTACCGCCAGCAGGTGTTCAAGATCCTCGATCCGGACAGGACCGAAGTCTGCTTCAACTCCACTTGGTTCGAGTCCATGGGTGCGGCGGGCATGATCAAACTGGCGGCGCTGCACACGGTGGCCCGCATGCTCGAGCGCGACGACTTCTCGAAGCGCTACGCCGGCGGCCAGCCGATCGCCATCCACGAATTCCTCTACCCGCTCTGCCAGGGCTACGACTCGGTGGCCATGAAGGCCGACGTCGAACTTGGTGGCACCGACCAGAAGTTCAACCTGCTGGTCGGTCGTGAACTACAGAAGCATTACGGTCAATCGCCGCAGTGCGTGCTGATGATGCCGTTGCTCGAAGGCCTGGACGGCGTGAACAAGATGTCCAAGTCGCTCGGCAATTACGTCGGCATCGCCGAATCGCCCAAGGAAATCTTCGGCAAGCTGATGTCGGTGTCCGACGACTTGATGTGGCGCTACTATGACCTGCTGTCCTTCCGCGGCAACGAAGAGATCGCGAGGTTGAAGCAGGACGTGGCCGGCGGCCGCAATCCGCGCGACGTCAAGGTGCTGTTGGCGCAGGAGATCGTCGCCCGTTTCCACTCGCAAAAGGCTGCCGAGGAAGCACTGGCCGACTTTGAGGCCCGCTTCCAGCGTGGCGCCCTGCCCGACGAAATGCCCGAAGTCGGCGTGCCGGCCGGGCCGGTGGCGCAGGTGCTGAAGGCGGCCGGCCTGGTCGCGAGCACCTCGGAAGCGCTGCGCATGATCGAGGGCGGCGGCGTGCGCGCCGATGGCGAGAAGGTGGCCGACAAGAACCTTGCGTTCAGGGCCGGCGAAACGGTCGTGCTGCAGGTCGGCAAGCGCAAGTTCGCGCGCGTGTCAGTGACCTGAAAAAATTTTCGCATGGGGGCGTTGACGGCGGTTTTTCTCTCCGTATAATGCGCCCCTCTTTGCTGCTTAGCAGCGCGATCTTTAACAATCGAACAGCCGATAGGTGTAGGTGTTTGTTGGGCTGGAGGGAGTG
>CAYXZX010000141.1:0-7316 GCA_964469455.1 uncultured Rhodocyclaceae bacterium
ACCGGAGCCTCGCTGGGCGGCAGGACCTCCCAGTGGCTGCGCGCGGAAGATGCACGCCGGCTGGCGAATGCCGGGCGGAAGGCCGGCGACTGAAGCCGGCGCCATGACCACCCTGCCCAACAGTTCCGTCGGTCTTGGCCGGCACCCGGCGCTTCTGGTCATCGACGCGACCCTTGGCTTTACAGACCCGGCATCGCCCCTTGGTCTGGACGGTTCGGCGGCGCTGCGCAACGTCGCCTTGCTCCTGGAAAGTTTCCGCGGGCTCGGCGCGCCTATCGTTTATACCGTCAATGCCTATGCCTCACCTGATGAAGCCCGCATCTTCCGCTTGAAGCTGCCGGTGCTCGATGAACTCGCCGCCAATGGCCGCTGGGCCGCGATCGACCCGCGCGTCGCCCCCCGTGCGGGTGAAACGATCTTGCGCAAGACCGTGCCCAGCGCATTTTTCGATAGTCCCTTGCGCAGACTTCTGCGCGGTCAGGCGGTTGATTCCGTCGTGGTCTGCGGCTTTTCCACCAGCGGTTGCGTGCGCGCGACTGCGGTTGACGCCCTGCAATGCGACTTCCGCATCGTGGTGGTCGCCGACGCCTGTGACGACCGCGACCGCCTCGCCCACGACTACAACCTGCGCGACATCGCGCTCAAGATCGGCGACGTGATGACGACCGAAGCAACGCTCTCTCTCCTCCGGTTACGTAAGGGCGCATCGATGGTCGACGCGGAACACAACGGTGAATAGCGCCATCCGCTGGCTATTACTTGTCTGCCTTCTGACCTCGATCGCGGCCGGAGCCGAACCGGTTCCAAATGAGCAACGCATTCCCGTGGATATCCGCCGCACCACCTTCGTTGTCCGGGATATCGAAAAATCGCTAGCGCTGTATCGTGATGCCCTTGGGTTGACCGTGATCTACGACCAGATTATCGCCACCGGCGGCGACAAGGAAGGCAAGCTGCCGCCATCCCGCGTCCGACTGGTCCTGCTTCGCGCCAACGACACTTACATCGGCGCTCTGGGGTTGATGCAACGTCTGGATCAACCAACGCCCCCACCATCGAAGCCGGCACGTCCCACTGCGGGCGATACCATTCTGGTGGTCAACGTCGGCAATCTCGAAGAGCGCTGGCCACGGATTGTCGCCACCCCCTACGTGACCGTCGATATCGGGCCCAAGCGCATCGAATATCCCGCAGGCGGAGGCGGCGTCATCCCCGTCCTATTCAGTGCGGTATGGGATGCCGATGGCAATTACATCGAATTGAACAAGATTCTCGGCCCTCCGGCGGGAACGGCGACCAACAACAAGCCTTAGGGGAAACGCATGGATAGCAACGAACTGAAATCGGTCGGCTTCGGCGAATTCAGGACCGGCTGGCCGGTGGTGATGGCGGCGCTGTTCGGCATCGGCCTCGGGCTATCACCTGTCCCCTTCTACAGCATCGGCATGCTGGCGCCAGAACTGGCGAAGGAATTCGGCTGGAAGTTCGGCGACATCATGGTCGGCCTGCCGATCATGGTATTCGGCGTACTCATCGCCAGCCCGGCGGTCGGCTGGCTGGCCGACCGTCATGGCGTGCGTCGTGTTGCCTTGACCTCGATAGTGCTGTTCTCGCTGGCGTTCATGAGCTTTGCCTTCGGCAATGGCAACATTCAATTGTTCTACCTGAGTTGGGCCCTGATGGCGGTGCTTGGTGCCGGCACCCTGCCCGTCACCTGGACCAGCGCGGTCAACAACCGCTTCGAGGTTCGCAAGGGTCTGGCCCTCGGCCTCGCCTTGCTCGGAACGGGACTGTTTGGCTTCGCCATCAAGCCGCTCACGGCATGGCTGATCGCGAACTTCGGCTGGCGGGGCGCCTATCTCGCCATCGGCGCGTTGCCGCTGCTGGTGGCCTTCCCGATCGCCTATTTCGCCTTCCACGATATCGGCGACACGGGACGCTCTCGGGAGGCGCGGCAGGTCGCCAACCGTGCCCGCAGCGCCGGTACGCCAGGGCTGACTTTCGTCGAGACGCTGAAGGAGTGGCGCTTCTGGCTGCTGGCCGCCGCCTTCGTGTTGATCTCCTATGCCGTCGGCGGTCCCATTCCCAACATGGAGAACATCCTGCGAACGGCAGGCTTCGGCCCCGCCGACGTGGTCAGCCTCGCCGCCACGATCGGTCTGTCGGTCATCGTCGGGCGGCTCCTGGGGGGCTGGCTGATCGATCGTTACTGGGCTCCCGGCGTCGCCTTCGTCATGCTCAGCGTGCCGGCGATCGCCTGCTGGTATCTGGCCGGCGGCGGCCTGGACAACGATTCGACGCGGCTGGCGATCTTCATGATCGGCTTCGCCGCCGGCGTCGAGTACGATCTGATGGCCTTCCTCGTCGCCCGCTATTTCGGCATGAAGAGCTATGGCGCGATTTACGGCACGCTATATGGCTTTTTCGCCGTTGGCGCCGGCCTTGGCCCCGTGATGTTCGGCAAGGCCTTCGACCAGGCCGGCAACTACCAGTCGGCGTTGCGCATTGCCGCGGTCATGTTCCTGGCCGGGGCCCTGCTGTTGCTGCCGCTGGGACGTTACCGCCGTTTCGACCGTCAGTAACACGATGGCCGTGTCGCCGCAGCCCCGCTTTGGCCCCGTTCTGTGCGGAACCGTGGTTTGCGCCTCGGTGAACGCCGTGGTTCGCGCCTACCGCGATCACCTCGACATGACGGTGGTCGAGGATTGCACGCTCGCCGCGGAGATCGCCGAAGCCTGGGGGCAACCCGGACTCGCCGGTCGGCGAATCGTCACCCTGGGCGCCGATGCCGCCGATCCGGCCACGCACTGGCTGCGCTTGCTGGAGATACCCCATGCACCGCCACCGGCGCCGCTGGGCCGACTGGGCTGGCTGGCCATGGAGGTGCTGGTGGCCGACGTGCGGGCATTGGGCCGGACGCTATCCGCTTCGCCATTTCAAATTCGCGGCGAACCGCGCCCCCTTGCCGTCAGCGACGACATCTGGGCCATGCAGGCGGTGGGGCCGGCGGGCGAGGTTCTCTATCTCACCGAGGTACGGGCCCAGGTGCCGCCGTTCCGGTTACCGGCCCCGGCGCGGCGAACCGCCGAACGGCTGTTCATTCCGGTATTGGCGGCGGCGGCCCGTGACCCGACGTTGGCCGACTACGAGCGGCTGGCCGGCAGCGCCGGTCTGCGCTTCGAAACGCGCGTCTCGGCTCTCAACGCGGCGCTGGCGGTCGACCCAGAGCGCGCCCGACCCGTGGCCACCGTGCAACTGGATGGCGCAAGCCTCATCGAAATCGATGAAGTTCCCGAACTTGCTCCGGACGACGACCCGCACACCCTGCCATCCGGCCTCGCCATGGTCAGCTTCGTGGCCGACCAGGCCCGGCCTCCGGACGACGGCGGCGCCTGGCGCGACATTCGTCCCCGCGCCGGCTGGCCGGCCAGCGGCATCGCCATCGCGCGCGGCCCCGCCGGCGAATGGATCGAATGGCTGAAGCCGGCGGCGCCGCCAACACCTTTCCATGTCAGTCGAGGAAGCACATGAAGCACAGCGAACTGATGGCCGCCTTGCGCGGCGCCCTTGGCGCCGAGCAGGTGCTGGACGACGACACGACGCGTCGATATTTTTCCCACGATCTGTTCTGGAGCGGTAAGCCGCCGGCCTGCGTGGTGGTGCCGCGTAACGTCCAGGACGTTGCCACGGCCGTGCGGTTGGCCACGGCCGCCGGCCACCCGGTCGTGCCGCGCGGCGGCGGCATGTCCTATACCGGCGGCTATGTCGCCGACGACGAAAGCGCCGTCCTGTTCGACACGCGCAAAATGAACCGGGTACTGGCGATCGACGAGGAAAACCGCCAGGTCACCGTCGAAGCCGGCTGCACCTGGATCGCGCTGCACGAAGCGTTGGCCGCCAAGGGTCTTAGGACGCCCTATTGGGGACCCTTGTCGGGCAAGCGTGCGACTATCGGCGGCACGCTCTCGCAGAATAGCGTCTTCTTCGGTTCGGTACGTCATGGCAGCGCGGCCGAATCGGTGCTTGGCATCGACGCGGTGCTCGCCAACGGTGAACTCCTGCGGACCGGCGCTGCCGCCCGACGCGACAGCCTGCCTTTCGTTCGCTGGGGTGGCCCTGACCTGACCGGCCTACTGGTGGGTGATGCCGGCGCACTCGGCATCAAGGTATCGGCGAGTTTCCGCCTGATCCCGCAGCCAGATGCCGTCGGCTTTGGTTCCTACGCCTTCGACGACTTCGCCGCCATGCTGCGTACACAGGCCGACCTATCGCGTTGCGGCCTCGGTGCCGAAGCCTTCGGCATCGATGCCTACAAGGCGCGCAATTCCGCCCAAACGGGCAAGCAGCTCGGCGAAGCGGCCAAGACCGCCGCCGGCGTCCTCAAGTCGGGCAAATCCTTGCTGGCCGGCCTCAAGGATGTCGCCGGCATGGCCCTGGCCGGCACCGGCGACCTGGAGAACGCGGCCTACTCCCTGCATCTGACGGTCGAAGGCGACGACGACGCGCACGTCGCCCGTCAGCTTGACAAGATCGAGGCCCTGGCCCGCGCCAACGGCGGCCGGGTGCTGCCGCCGATCGTGCCGAAGGGCTTGCGCGGCCGCCCGTTTCCCCCGCTGCGCTCGGCCCTGGGCGTCGACGGTCAGCGCTGGGTGCCGGTGCATGGCATCCTGCCGCTCGGCCGCGTCGTCGGAGCCGTCGGCGAAGTCGAAGCCATGATCGCGGCGCGCCGGGCCGACATCGATCGCCTGGGCCTGCTCTATTCGCCGCTCACCACCAACGTGCCCAACGGCGTGCTGTTCGAGCCGTGTTTCTACTGGATCGACGAGGTGACCGACCTGCATATCGACGCCACCGAACTCACCAGCCCACCAGCGGCTTGGCGCGACCGGTCGCCGCGCGAAGACCGTCGCGGCCTGGCGCACGAGCTATGGCGGGAATCCGCGCGCATCATGGCCCGTCACGGCGCCGTGAATTTCCAGATCGGTCGCGCCTATCCCTACCTGGCCAATGTCGACCCGTCCTACGCCGAACTGGTGCGCGCCATCAAACGGCACCTCGATCCCATGAACCTGATGAACCCGGGCGCCCTGGTCGGCAACACGGCCTCCTGAACCATGCCAAGCATTTCTTCCTCTCTTTCCGCGCCGCTGGCCGGTTTGCTCGCCGCACTGGCGATCAGCCCGGCTGTCGCGGCCGAGACCGGACAGCTACTGAAGGGCCGCATCGCCTTCCTGCGCTGCGCCGCCTGCCACGGCCTGAAGGCCGGCGAGCCCGACAAGGTCGGACCCAACCTGCGCGGCGCAATCGGCGCCGCCGCCGCCCAGGCCAAGGATTTCGCCTACACCAACGCACTGCGCCGGGCCGGGCTGCGCTGGGACGACGCCACACTGCGTCGCTGGATCGCGGCGCCGAGCGAACTGGTGCCCGGCACCGCCATGGCCTATGTCAATGAACTGGGCGAGGCCGACATCGAGGCACTGATCGCCTATCTGAAGAGCGAGGTGACCAAGCCATGACCGACGCACAGCGCGGCTTTACCATCGAGGGTTTCGACGAAGCCGTGATCATCGTGCGCCGGCCGGAGCCTCACCTGGCCTGCTGGCTGGATGTCGGCGGCTTCACGGTGGCGCATCGTGGCGTGGTCGATCCCCGCCTGCTCGCGGCCTGGGCGCTGCCAGCCGGCGCCGCCGGCGAGGAGTGGCTGCTGTCGCATCCGGACGTCGGCACCGGTCGCGTCCGCCTGGTCCAGCTCGGCGGCGCCGGCCAGCAGGACGACCTGCGCGCCGACGACCAGTGTTGGGACCACGGCGGCATCTTCGATCTCAACGTGCGCGTGCTCGACATCGCGGCCAAGGCCGCCGCCTTGCGCGAATTGCAGTGGCACGGCGCCTCGCCGCCCGTGACCTGGGACTTCGGCGCCGTGCGCGTCCGCGAGTGGATCGTCCGCGGCCCGGACAATGTTCGGCTGGCGCTGATCGAACGCGTGGCGCCGCCGCTGGCCGATTTCGACCATCTCCGGCATTTCAGCCAGGTCTTCAATTCCAGCCAGATCGTGCGCGACATGGATGCCGCCTTGACCTTCTACCGCGACGTTCTCGGCTTCCGACTCACCGTCGATCACGACGCGCCCGCCTATCCCGCCGGCCGGCCGAACGTGCTGGGCCTACCATCCCTGCCGGCGGGCGGCGCCAGCCTGTCGATCCGCATCGTTCATCCTGGCGGAGCCATGGCCGGGTCGATCGAACTGGTGGCGATCCGTGGTGCCGCCGGACTGGATGTCAGCACGCCCTCCGGTCCGCCCCACCATGGCATGGCCGCGCTGCGCCTGCCGGTGAGGGGCATGCCGGCCTTGACGGCACACTTGCGCGGCCAGGGCGTCGCCATCGCCATGGAACCGACGCGGGTCTGGCTGGCACCGCATGGCGAAGTGACCCTAATGGCGGTGCGTTCTCCCGAGGGCGCCTGGCTCGAGTTCCACGAGCCAGTCGTTGCCGCCAGTACCACCTGATGGTGGGTCGGTCAACTTCCACTCACAAGCATTCGAGCACTCCCGTGCCAGTAACGCGGTAGTAACGGTCAGCGCGCCGGCGCCTCGGCCTGCCACGCCCTTCAGGCCATCCGCCACGGCAATCAGGATGCCGACCATGCCGAGGGTCTGGAGATTGTTGAAGATCTGGTTCCAGAACGTAGTGCCTTCGGCGTTGTCGATCCACAGCCAGAGAATCTCGCATGTGCCGTCGGGCAGGATGCCCATGGCGCGTAGATGGCCTTATTGCGCACCACCGCGTCCTCGCGAGTCTTGACTCGCAGACAATCGAAGCACACCTCGGGTACATCGGATCCAGTGGACGCACCTGCCAAGGAGTCACTTCCGCCAACACGGCATTGGTAATCCTCCGTGGTCGACTCCGGCACGCTCCCAGTCAGGACTACTAGCCCGCGGACTCGGGATGCGCTCGAGAACTCAAGGCACCACGCAGGTGAGTAACCGATGACCGTTACACTTGTGAAATCCATGAAAGAAAGCTGATAGCGTTTCATGCCATCGATCAGTGGCTCGATAGGGTATTGCTCTCCGAAGGTTCGAAAGGTCGTCGCGCCGCAGGCCTTGCTACCGCTTTGGCAACTCCACCTTGTCATTCGCACGGGGCTGCGTGTGGTGCAGTTTGTGGTACAAACGTGGTGCAAGTTGTGGTGCAGCCGTAAACGAAAAAAGCCTTGATTTCTCAAGGCCTTGTTTCGTCGATACTTCTTGCAGAATCTGGCGTCCCCACGGGGATTCGAACCCCGGTTCATACCGTGAAAGGGTATTGTCC
>CAYXZX010000142.1:0-7289 GCA_964469455.1 uncultured Rhodocyclaceae bacterium
GTTCGTTGACGAAATCGTAAAAGCCGACGTAATGAATGAAGCAGAACTCGGTGGCAATGGCCAGCAGGATGGAAGCGCTCAACAACTGGTGAACCTGGCGCGGGAATTCGGCGCGAATCTTGGTCAGCATGACCAGTGCGGCGATCAGCACGGCAATGATGACGAATTCGCTGACGATCTTGAACGAGGTGAGGCCCACGCCCTCGACGTGCGTGGTCGGCAGCACATCGGCGAACACCGCGATCCCGAGGAGCGCGCCGGGCACGGCGAATGCCAGCGCAGCCACCGAGAAGTTGGGCTGGCGGCGGACGAACAGCGGTGCCAGGCACAGCGCCACCGCCTCGATGAAACGCGCGGATAACCAGAACTGCGTCGGGTGGTTGGTGGTGACGTCCGGCAGCAGGTTCATGCCCTTGAAGGTCAGGGTATGAAAGATGTCGACGGTGGCGACCGTGATGTAGGCCGCCCCGAGGATGACCAGATAGCCGTTGCGCAGGTGCTGGCGCGTCGCCCAGGCCAGGGTGAATATCGAAATGCTGACGGCGATGGCGACCAACTCGGCGATCGTATGGAAGAGCAGGTAGTGCATTGACCGACCGAGCGCCATGAGGATACCGGCGCCGATGATCGCCAGCCACACCCCGGCCGTCAGGATGCTTGGATCAGCCTTGGGTTCTGCGACGGAAGCCTTGCTTGCGGTCATCGTATTCGTCGATGCGGAAATCGCCGTGTCTGACGGTCCGTCAGCCGCCGGCCAGCAATTGCCTGAAGCGGTCGCGGCTGACGTGAATGAACAGCGCTTCGCAGGTGGCGGTTACCGCGCCGTTGGCCCGGATCTCGCCGACCAGGTAGTTCTTGCGCCCCTTGACCTCCTTGACGCGGCCGGTCAATTCCAGCTCGGTGCATAGCGGCGTCGGTCGCTGCAGCCGGACCGAGATGGTGCCGGTGACGCCCGGCTGGCCGGTCAGGCGCTGGGCGATGCCGAGAAACTGGTCGAACAGGGCGCACACGAAACCGCCATGGACGCAGTTCGGGGGACCTTCATACTGCCAGCCCAGTGTCGTCCGGCCGTAAGCGACATCACCTTCGATCCAGGTGTTGAACGCTGGCGAGATGGGGTTGCACTTGCCATCGATGGGGTTGAGCTCGTAGCCCAGCCGGCCCGGGGTGCCGTGACGGCCATCCTCGTGCGCCTCGAAAGCGAGGCGACCGAGGAGGTTGGGCACTTCGGCCAGCCGGTCGGTTTGCGCCCGGATACTGTCGGCGACCGCGCGAAGGGTGGCGGCGTCGCTGGTGGTGGCCACCAGTTTGGCAATCAGCTGACGCGCAGCTTCGGCGGCGTCGCGCCGGGCTGCCCAGTCGTCGTTCACGGGCGCCTTGGTGGCGGGGCAGGCGTAGGGATCGAAGGTGTCGTCGTTGCTCATGGCTGGAACAGGTGTGACGGCACGCATGCCGTCCGTTTGAGGGAATGCGGCTATTTTATCAAACAGGATACGCGCGATGACCGTGGCCTTGTCGCCCGGGCGGGGTGGGTATCGGCAAGAGTCAGGTGTGGCGTGGCGCCGGAGCGGTGCCGACCGGCACCGTGAAACGGAAGACGGAGCCCATGCCCTTCTGGCTTTCCACTTCCATGTGACCGCCCATTCTTTCGACCAGTCGGCGGCTGATCGCCAATCCGAGGCCGGTGCCGCCGAAGCGACGCGTCGTCGAACTGTCTTCCTGGGTGAAAGCATCGAATATTCTCGGACACGACGCCGGATCGATGCCGACACCGGTATCGCTGATGGCGAACTCCAGCGTGTTTCCGGCTGGATCGGCGGGCGATCGACGCACGGCAAGGTGGATGGCGCCCTGGTCGGTAAACTTGATGGCGTTGCCGAGCAGATGGCGCAGGATCTGCCGGAGCCGCTGCGGATCGGTACGCACCGCGGCATCAACGTCGTCAGACACTCGATAAGACAGCGCCAGTCGCTTCGCCGTGGCTGCGGGCATGGCTTTGTCTATTGAATCACGGACCAGGTCGCGCACCACGACTTCGGCGTCGGCGATCTCCAATTGGTCCGCTTCCAACTTGGTGAAATCGAGGATGTCGTCGACCAGGCGAAGCATCTCCGCGCCCGACTGTAGGCTGGTCTTGGCAAAGCGGGTCTGGCGATCATCAAGGCCGGTGGTCATCAACAGTTCGGACATGCCGATGACCCCGTTTAGCGGCGTGCGCATCTCGTGGCTCATCACCGCCAGGAAATTGCTCTTGGCGCGGTTGCCGGCCTCGGCCGCCTCCTTGGCCCGCCTCAGTTCGGCGGTGCGCTCCGCGACTTCATTTTCGAGGTTGGCGCGATGCGCTTCGAGGTCGCGGTTCAAGGCTTCTGTCGTTTCCTTCTGTAGTTTCAGGTCGGCGGCGAGCGCCTCGTTCTCGAAACCCAGACGCAGGCTGGTCAGCAACTGGCGATGGAAGTTGATGCCGGCGCGGAGCAACAGAAGGCCGAACAGGGTGGCCAGCACGAACAGCACGAGATGTTCACGATCTCCGGCAAGCAACGAAGCGAGCGCGATGCCAGTGATTCCCGGCACGGTGTAGGCGTATGTGGCGCTTCGATGGGATACCAGCACTGGAATGGCCAGCGCCGTGACGCCAAGCACCGCAACCAGTCGGACGATATCGGTCCATAGATCGTAGATCGGCGTCATGGCCAACGTTGCCCAACCGAGGCCCAGCCAGCCGGTGGCAATGGTGTAACGCAAGGCCCAGACTTTCGCGCTGGTTTGCCGGGGCGAGCGCCGCCGCCACACGATTAGCGCGACACGCGCGGCAATGCCCAGCGCCATGATGGCAAGCCAACCTACCAGGTAAGCTCCGGGAATCGAACCCGCAAGGAGCGCCGCCAGGAGCAGAATGGAAGCGAGCACCATCGGGTTGGATGAGTGACCATTCCGATAGAGCAACTCGGTCCGCGCCGCCTCCATTTGTTGTTCGATCGACTGGCTCACGTGCGGACGTTCTCGGGTATCTGGCATGGGGAATTGCTGCTTGGCGATCGATTATAGGCTGGTGTGGCGGCACGCCACGGCTGACTTTCAGCGGACGGCCATCATGCTCGCGCGCTCCGTCGAGACCTGGTGAGCATGGGTGTGGACGCCGAGTCGGCTGGGGAAGTCGCACTATTTGCGACAAGCTACAATCGCCTCACCGCATGATTTCGCGATGGCCCAGCCTCGAGAAGGCGCCGATCGCTGCCACAAATTCCTGAACCACGAGGCAAGCCCGCCCTTGAACCACGCGTTGAAGTATCGCCCCGACATCGATGGGCTGCGCGCCATCGCGGTTCTGGCCGTCGTGCTGTTCCATCTCGACCCGCGTCTTGCTCCGGGCGGTTATATCGGCGTCGACGTTTTCTTCGTCATTTCCGGCTACCTCATTACCAGCATCGTCCTTCGCGAGATTCGCGCCGACGACTTTTCGCTGGGCCGTTTCTACGAAAGACGGATCCGGCGGCTTCTGCCCGCGCTGTTCACGGTCGCGGCGGCTTCATTCGTCGTCGCCTGGCTGTTCCTGTTGCCCAACGACTTCCGCCTGCATTCCGAAGCGATGGCGGCCACCGCCCTGTTTGTCGCGAATCTGTTTTTCTGGAAGAAGACGGACTACTTCTCCGACCCGGTCGAGTCGTTGCCGCTCCTGCACACCTGGTCGCTGGCAGTGGAGGAGCAGTTCTATATCGTGTTTCCGCCCTTGCTTGTCCTGATTTGCCGTTACCGACCGCGATGGTTGCCCTGGCTATTGGCCGTTTCGCTGCTGGTCTCGCTGGGCCTGTCGGAGTTGGCGTTGGGCGATCGGCCGGAGTCCTCCTTCTACCTGCCGCACTACCGCGCGTGGGAGCTGCTTACCGGCGCGATACTCTCGATCGGTGCGATCCCCGCGCCGACTTCGGCCAGGGTCAGGAACATTCTGGCCGGCACTGGCTTGGCGCTGATTGCCGGTAGTGTCTTTCTGTACGACAAGAACACCACTTTCCCCGGTTTCTCGGCGATTTCGCCTGTCCTGGGCGCCGCGCTGGCCATCCACGCAGGCAGCGGCGGTGCCGCCTGGATCGGCCGACGGCTGGGCGGGAAGACGTTGGTGTTCTTCGGCTTGATCTCCTACTCGCTCTACCTATGGCACTGGCCGCTGTTCGTGTTCGTCCGTTACGCGCTGGCGCCCGGGCAATCCTCGCTGCCGCTCGATGCCGGTCTGTTGGTCGCGGCGATTGTCCTCGCCACGCTTTCCTGGCGCTTCGTGGAACGGCCGTTCCGCCGCGGGCGGGGGCGCACCCGGCGCGCCGCCCTGTTCACCGCTGCATCGTTGGCCCTGGCCGCCATGAGCCTGCTGGCGTTGCCCGGCGAGCTTTCGCGCGGTGCGCCTGGTCGATTTCCTCGCGACATCCTGGAGATCGCCGCGGTCGCGAAGGAGGAAATCCCCTTTCGAAAACCTTGCTTCGGCTTAAAACCAGACCAGGTGAATGGCGAGGGGGCCGTCTGCGCGATCGGCGCGGGTGGCGAACCGGAATTCCTTTTGTGGGGAGACTCTTACGCCCTCGCGTTGGCGCATGGCGTGGATCTTGCCGCCAAGGAACTGGGCGGAGCGGGGCGCTTTCTTGGCAGATCGGCATGTCCGCCGGTGCTGACCCGGAACGATGCGCATCTTTACCGCAAGAATTGCACAGAGTTCAATCATGCGGTGCTGCGTTACCTGCAGGGGCAGCCATCAATCAAGACCGTGGTTCTGGCCGGCTATTGGACCCGCTATCTCGACGCAACCCTCAAGGACAGTTTTTCGCGCGACTACGTTCAACTGCTCGACGACCTGACGGGCAAGGGCTTCCGGGTTGTGGTCATCGATCAGGTTCCGCGTATCGGTTGGGAAATTCCATCGCTCATGGCGCGCTCGCGCTTGTTTGGGTTTGCCATGCCGGCGATGCCGGATCGCAGCGGCCACCTGGCCACCGTGGAACCTTTCCACCGTCTGCTCGTCGCGGCGCGCGCGCGCGACGACATACCGTTGCTCGACCTGTCTATTCAACTGTGCCAAGAGGGAATCTGCCGAGCTGATGACCAAGGCGTACCGCTTTACCGCGATGCCCATCACCTCAGCGCGGCAGCGTCGGCCGCGTTGAAGGACGCTTTGAAACCGGCGATTCGTCCCCCGGCGGGCGGGCAGCGAGTTTGGCCCGGCCCCGAAAAATCAGCCGCGGCGGCGGCCCGCCACGGCTGACTTTAGTCGGATGGATTAGACCGTCACGGTGTCCGCGACCTCCTGGAAGTCGGGGATCTGGTTGAAGTTCATGTAGCGGTAAACGTCGGCCGACTTCGCCTCCAGCGTCTTCACCATGTCCATGTACTCGGCGACGGTCGGCAGCTTGCCGAGCAGGGCGGCGACCGCGGCCAGTTCGGCGGAACTGAGATACACGCGGGTGTCGATGCCGAGGCGGTTCGGGAAGTTGCGGGTCGAGGTGGATACCGCCGTGCTGCCCTTGCGGACCTGCGCCTGATTGCCCATGCACAGCGAGCAGCCGGGCATCTCCATGCGCGCACCGGACTTGCCGAGCACCGAGTAATAGCCTTCCTCGTTGAGCATCATGGCGTCCATCTTGGTCGGCGGTGCGATCCACAGGCGGGTGGGAATGTCGCTCTTGCCGTCGAGCACCTTGCCGGCGGCGCGGAAGTGGCCGATGTTGGTCATGCACGAGCCGATGAACACTTCGTCGATCTTGTCGCCCTGGACGGTGGACAGGAGTTTGACGTCGTCCGGGTCGTTCGGGCAGGCCAGCAGCGGCTCCTTGATTTCGTTCATGTCGATGTCGATGACGGCGGCGTACTCGGCGTCGGCATCCGGTTCGAGCAGCTTCGGATTGGCGATCCAGTCCTCCATGGCCTTGATGCGGCGGCCCAGCGTGCGCTTGTCCTCGTAGCCCTCGGCGATCATCCACTTCATCAGCGTGATGTTCGACTTCAGGTACTCGATGATCGGTTCCCTGTTCAGGCGCACCGTGCAGCCGGCGGCGGATCGCTCGGCGGAAGCGTCGGTCAGTTCGAACGCCTGTTCCACCTTGAGGTCGGGCAGGCCTTCGATTTCCAGGATGCGGCCGGAGAAGATGTTCTTCTTGCCTTTCTTCTCGACGGTGAGCAGGCCCTGCTTGATGGCTTGGTAGGGGATGGCATTGACCATGTCGCGCAGCGTGATGCCGGGTTGCAACTTGCCCTTGAAGCGCACCAGTACAGATTCCGGCATATCGAGCGGCATCACGCCCGTGGCGGCAGCGAAGGCGACCAGGCCGGAGCCGGCGGGGAAGGAGATGCCGATCGGGAAGCGGGTGTGAGAGTCGCCGCCGGTGCCGACGGTGTCTGGCAGCAGGAAGCGGTTGAGCCACGAGTGGATGACGCCATCGCCCGGCCGCAGCGAGATGCCGCCGCGCGCGGTGATGAAGCTCGGCAGCGTGCGATGGGTCTTGACGTCGACCAGCTTCGGATAGGCGGCGGTGTGGCAAAACGATTGCATCACCAGGTCAGCCGAGAAGCCGAGGCAGGCGAGGTCCTTGAGTTCGTCGCGGGTCATCGGGCCGGTGGTGTCCTGGCTGCCGACCGAGGTCATCCTCGGTTCGCAGTAGGTGCCCGGGCGGATGCCTTGGCCTTCGGGTAACCCACACGCCCGGCCGACCATCTTCTGCGCCAGCGTGTAGCCCTTGCCGGTGTCGGCCGGGTTCTGCGGCAGGCGGAACAGGGTGGAGGGCGGCAGGCCGAGGAACTCGCGCGCCTTGCCGGTCAGGCCGCGGCCGATGATCAGATTGATGCGGCCGCCGGCGCGCACTTCGTCGAGCAGCACTTCCGACTTGTAGTCGAACTTGGCAATGACTTGCCCGTTCTTCTCGACCTTCTTGTCGTAAGGGTAGATGTCGACCACGTCGCCCATGGCCATCTGGGCGACGTCGCACTCGATCGGCAAGGCGCCGGCATCTTCCTGCGTGTTGAAGAAGATCGGCGCGATCTTGCCGCCCAGGCAGTAGCCGCCGAAGCGCTTGTTCGGCACGAACGGAATGTCGTCGCCGGTCCACCACAGCACGGAGTTGGTGGCGGACTTGCGCGAGGAACCGGTGCCGACCACATCGCCGACGTACGCGACCGGATGGCCCTTCTTCTTGAGGTCGTCGATCAGCTTGATCGGGCCGCGCTCGCCCGGCTTCTCGGGCGTGATGCCGTCGCGCGGGTTCTTCAGCATGGCCAGGCCGTGCAGCGGGATGTCGGGGCGGCTCCAGGCGTCG
>CAYXZX010000143.1:0-7231 GCA_964469455.1 uncultured Rhodocyclaceae bacterium
TCCACGCCTGCGCCGACTCGCACATCGACAGGTGGTGCGGCAGGCCGAGCATGATCGCGAGACGCTTGGTGGTGGCAAAGGCACCCGTGAATACCGGCGTGTCGTAGCCACTGACTTTCTCGAACAGCAGCGCCGGGCCTTTCTTCTCCTCGGTCAGTTTGGAGACGTGGGAGATCTCAAGGTTCCAGTCGACTTCAGCCTTGATTCGCCTCAGTTCGTTGGCCTCAGCGCATTGGTTGATGAAGTATCGCAAGTCCATCGATGCAACTCCTTCCAGGGTTAATGCTTCACGTTGTCTGTCTTGGCGCCGGGGCGCGAAGCCTGTACCGCCTCGATCACCGGAAAGCCGGCGCGCTCGACCGCAGCGACGACTTGCGCAACATCATCGCAATGAAACCTGATCACCACGCGCTTGAGGGGATGCGTCTGCGGATTGATGTCGGTCGGCTTGCCGATGGGATAGATCGCCTGTAATTCGGCGCCGGCTGCCTCGACGATGTCGGTGATCTGGCCAATCACGCCCGGCTTCAGATCCATCGGCGCCAGCGTAATGCCGCTACGCTTCTCCCATGCACTTAGAAAGTGGGATGCCAGCGCAAACATTTCGTTCGCCGAGATGATGCCAACAACGCGCCCATCCTCCATTACCGGCAACTGAGCCACGCCGTGTTGGCTGCCTACCTCCAGACAGTGCTCCATGGTGTCGGACGCCTCAATAGTGACGGGATTGCGCACCATCAAGTCCTTGACCTTGACGCAGGTCGAGAAGTAGTTGAGCTCGTCGGAATTCTGTGTCCTCAGTACATAGTGCGCGGCGCGCAGGCAGATCGCGCGCGTAATGAGGCCGCGCAGTCTGCCATCATCCACAACCGGCAGTCCGTGAAGATTCTTGTCGGTGATGATCTGCTTGGCCTCATGGACCAGAGTGTCGCTGCCGATCACGATGGGGTTCTGTTGCATCCAGTTGCGTACCAGCATGGTTCTTTCCTTTCAGGACAGCCGCTTGCCGGCCAGCAGACTGGACACAATGTAGTCCATGGCCGAAGAGCTTGCCGTGACTGTCGCGGCCTGCTGGCGATTGCTCCAGATCGTTTCTGGCCGTGCCTGGAGGATGTAGATGTTGCCGCCAGCCGGCAATGCCTTGTCCACGGCCCATTCAATGTCCATCGGCCGGCCGTAGTGCTTTTCGATCTTCTTTGCCATCCAGGCGAGTTCGGTAATCTCGTCATCGATCAGGCACTGAATCGACTGCCGCTCGAACGGAACATCGGTCGCCACCGACTTCTGGATCTTCAAGTCCACCGTGTAACACATCAGTTTGGTTGAAATCGTCCGCTCGAGGATATCCAGCGTCACCTTGTTCACCACGAAGTGGTCCGGAGTCACCTCGCCCGAAACGACGGACTCGCCGAAGCCGAAGTTGGCGTCTATGACGATCACCGAACGATCACCTGTCGCGGGGTGAACGGTAAACATTACCCCGGCTGCGTAGGCATTCGCCATCTTCTGCACGCCGACACTGATCGCCACCTGCTCATGCGGGAAACCCATCTTCAGGCGATACGCGATTGCTCTTGCCGTGTACAAGCTCGAAATGCAGCGACGCACGTGATGAATGACGTCGTCGAAGCCGCGTATCCAAAGGAACGTGTCCTGTTGCCCGGCAAAACTCGCACCCGGCAAATCCTCGGCTGTGGCACTGGACCGCACGGCGACTGGTACCGAGGCCTGGCAACAGCGCACTGACAGCTTGCGATACGCCTCGCCGATGAGATCCTCCAGTTCGACCGACATGGGTCGGGATTCGATCATTTCCCTGATGGCGCGAGAGGCATTCTCAAGCCGGTCGAGATCGTCATGATCGAGCCCCTGCAGCAGGCCGGCGATTTCGGCTTGAATGCCCGCCTCCCGCATGAAATCTTCGAAACCAGCCGTGGTCAACGCAAAGCCCGGCGGCACCCGTACGCCCGAACTGATCAGTTCACCGAGCGAAGCGCACTTGCCACCCACCAGGGCAATGGAATCCTTGGTGCATTCCTCGAACCAACTGACCAAGGGAGCCCTATTCTTCATCCCCGCCGCCGTAGCGGGCGCGACGCTAATCATCCAGTTTCTCCCAACCTCAATGCTTCAGCGGGCAATCGTGATGTGCCCCGACGAGCCATCAACGCGCAGCATCATCCCGGTCTTGATGACCTTGGTAGAGTAGCCAGTACCTACCACCGCCGGCATGCCGTATTCGCGGCACACGATCGCGGCATGGCTCATCACCCCTCCGACGTCGGTGATGCAGGCCTTGATCTTCGCGAACGCAGGCGCCCAGGAAGGAGACGTGGTCGGTGCAACCAGGATTTCGTCCTCCCTCAGATCGCGAATCTCCTCCGCGCTGAAGCAGACCCGAGCCTTGCCTTCGACAATGCCAGGGCTGGCGGCAAACCCCTTCATCTCGGTAATGCTGTCGGGATCGCCAACGTCCTGTACCGACGCCCAGTCGGACAAGGACTTGTTGGTCACACCCCATAGAACAATGGTGAACGGTTCCTGAATAACCTCCGGAGCGACGCCAATGGCCGGTGGCGCCTTCCATTCGCGGAATTTCCGCATCACACCCTTGCGCCATTCGATCTCGGCCGGCCAGGTCTTCGTGCCGCGAGGCTTAACACCCGTCGCCCACGCAGTCACCATGTCCCATAGCGCCTGCTTGATTTCATCCCGACGCAGATACCAGACATCCTCGACCTCATTGAGGATGCCATGCTCCTTCATGACGGCCGCCACCTGCCGCATCTTGTTCCAGAAGACTGAGTGGAACCAGTGCTCCACGTAAAACAGATGATTTTCCACATATGGAAACACCGTCTTTGCGCAGTCGAGCAACTCATCAAACTGCTTGCGTTCCGCGTCATTGGTGATCAACTCGCGATATTCGGCCGTGATGCGATCGCGTTCGGCGCGAACCTGCTCCATGGGTCGGTCGATTTCTGCGCCGGCGCGAATCTTGTTGATGTAGGTTTGTATGCCCGAGAGCGGAATGCCAAGGCTGTCATTCCAGCTCCGATCGGTGTGAAACCAGCCTGTTCCGGACGAGATGTTGAACCAGGGATAACGCGCCTTCTCGAACGCCGCCAACCACTCTTCGCCCTTGGGCAATCCGGCGACCGCGGCCTTGACATCTTCCCACTCCCGATGCGCGGTGACCGCCTCATCCACCCCGAGCAGGATCGCCTTCTTCGCAAGTCCCTTCAGTTCGTCGTCCGGCTTGTACATGATGACGTCGATGCCAGAAATCATCTGCGTCACCCGCTGGAGGGGAATGCTCGGGAACAACTTCTGGGCGAAGTCCATGAAGAAGACGTAGGCTGCGTAGCCCAGGTTCAGGAACTCGAAGTGATACTGCCAGCACTTGATGCCGAGGTTGATCAAATCGTCGTAGTTCTTGATCAGATGATAGCCTCGCGACTCGCCAATGCCGCCGGTGACAACCGCTATGTCCTCGACGTCGGGCAGGCGGGGAATTTCCAACGCCTCGAGCTCGGCAATCGTCGCCTCCATCTTTACCTTCCACTTCGCCTCGAGTTCATCCCAGTTCTTGTAGTAGTAGCCCGCCCGCTCCATGAAATTGGGAACACGCGCTCCGATCTCCTCCGGGTTCTGCACCGGCACCGGCGAGATGTAGACGTAGCCATTGATGATCCGGTGATCAACGCCCCGCACGGGCGGAACCTGGAATATGCGGTTGTTGAATTGCGACAATGCCAGGTACCACGCCTCGTCCCAGATCGTATCGAATGGATACAGCGGCTCGGGGTAATGCAGTCCATCGTAGAACCAGAATGTCTCCTTCTCGTAGCGATTGCGCTCGGGATCATCGGTGACGAACTGGTATTGGTAGGGATACATGCGCTCCCAACCCTCTGTACCTGGAATGGTCGCGGCCTTCACGTCATGCGGATTCGGGAATTGCATCGCCTGCCTCCTCCTTGCAAATGTCGTTCGTCACGGTTGACGAAGAAAAGAAACGGAGTTGTTCTATTTCGGTATTCTGCAAAGCTCATGCCAACACTATTGTTGCA
Organism: uncultured Rhodocyclaceae bacterium; assembly: GCA_964469455.1. Classification (GTDB taxonomy): domain Bacteria; phylum Pseudomonadota; class Gammaproteobacteria; order Burkholderiales; family Rhodocyclaceae; genus Fen-999. Next base: position 4,074 of record CAYXZX010000143.1, read on the forward strand.
AGACAGCAGAAACGATCCCGAGGGAGCATTGCCGCCTTCATCAATCAAGGCTATCGGATCGAACGAGTGCCTGTGCGATCGCAGCAATCAAGGCAGCTGCAATGCGTTGGCGTAGATCACTGGCCAGCATCAGGGGCAAAACCCGTGTTGTTGTATTGATCAACTTTCCCTACGACCGCGACGCAATTTGATCAACAGAACAAGGGCGTTCGCGCAGCGATCTTCGGGCAGCATGATGGCGAACGAAAATCACGCATTGGCGTGTTGACTTTGCTCGCTTCAGCAGTTATCAATCCCGCTTTGATCAAGCATGGTGTGCATTGCATGACGAAGGCTGACGAGAAAAAATTGGCCCTCCGCGAAACGTTGCGCTGGAAGACCGAGAGCCTGCGCGGGCGTCTGCGTTTCGGTGCCGAAAGCGGCCAGATCTGGCTGGACGAGCATCGCATGCTCCTCGTCCACGCCGAAGCTCAGGCGCTGCTGCGCAAGGAACTTATCGATACGCTGGGAATGGAACGGGCTCGTGGCCTGCTCACCCGGATGGGGTTCGCGTCTGGAATGCGGGATGCCCAGATCGCTCGGGAAAGATTCGCCGACCTCAGCGACATCGATGCCTTTATGACGGGTCCACAACTGCACACCCTCGAAGGCATTGTTCACGTAACCCCCATCAAGCTGGAACTTGATCGCTCGGCCGGCCATTTCTTTGGTGAGTTTCTTTGGGAAGACTCATGGGAAGGTCAATGGCACCGTCACTATTACGGCCTGCACTCCGAGCCCGTTTGCTGGACGCAGATTGGTTACGCCTGTGGATACACCTCCGCCTTCATGGGTCGCAAGATCCTCTACAAGGAAATTGAATGCACGGGCATGGGGAACAACAATTGCCGCATCGTCGGCAAACCGATCGACGAATGGCCTGACGCTGCCGAGCACGCCAAGTATTTCAGCCCGGAATCGATCGCCGAGCAACTCATCGATCTCCAGACAGAAGTCGTCCAACTGCGTTCGACCATAGGTGACCGCGAACAGCGGCACGATGACGTACGAGGAGTATCACCGGGTTTCACCGCAGCCTTTGAACTTCTGAAACAGGCTGCCGGCAGCAACATCACCGTCTTGTTGCTTGGCGAAACAGGAGTGGGCAAGGAAGTATTCGCCAGGAGTCTCCATGAAATGGGGCCACGCCGGGATCTCCCTTTTGTCGCTGTTAACTGTGCCGCAATCCCGCATGACTTGGTCGAGTCCGAGCTTTTTGGGGTCGAAAAGGGGGCGTTCACGGGCGCGCAGCACACCCGCCCAGGAAGGTTCGAGCGTGCGAACGGCGGGACATTGTTTCTTGATGAAATCGGTGACCTGCCATTGGCTGCCCAGGCAAAGCTGCTGCGTGTCTTGCAGGAAGGTGAAGTGGAGCGCCTCGGGGACCACAAGTCGCGCAGGATCAACGTCCGCCTAGTCGCCGCCACCAATGCCGGCCTCCAAAATCTGGTACGGGAAGGACGATTTCGTTCGGATCTTTACTACCGTCTCAATGCCTACCAGGTCCGTATTCCGCCGTTGCGTGAGCGCAAGCAGGACATTCCGGTATTGGCAAAGCACTTTCTGGCCAAGTACTCGGCAATCAATGGCAAGAAGCTGCGTGGCTTCACGGACAAAGCGAAACGCGCTCTGCTCGCCTATCGATGGCCAGGCAACATCCGCGAGTTGCAAAACATGGTTGAGCGGGGAGTAATACTGGCGCCCAATAGCGGGCAGGTAGAGGTGAATCATCTTTTTCTGGCTCACTGCGAAAGCAGTGATCAACCGCGCGAGTTCGAGTTTGGCCTGACCAGCGACGGAGGCATCACTGGCAGTCACTGGGAAAGCAACGAGGACCTCTGCGAGGCTGTGTTCAACGGCAGCATGACACTCGACCAAGTGGAAGCCATGCTGCTTAATGCGGCGGTGGACAAGGCGCATGGGAACTTGTCGGCCGCGGCGCGTTTTCTCGGCATCACCCGGGCGCAACTGGCCTATCGCCTGAAGCGGCTGCGCGCCGCTGAAATGGAAGCCGATACCGAGATCGGCGTGTTCTCTTGAACATGTCGCTGCGCGAGCGCGTGCTCGAGCAACTAGCTGATCACCACGTCATGACAGTTGCCACGATTGGCCCCGAGGGCCCATGGGCAGCAGCAGTCTTTTACGCTCACGATGACCTGACGCTGTATTTCCTCTCCTCCCCGACCAGCCGCCACAGCCTCAACATTGCCTCTGGCGCTGACGTTGCGGTCACGATCCAGCGCGACTACAACGATTGGCCAGGAATCCGCGGACTTCAACTGCGGGGCCGTGCCGAACCCGTCCCCACGAAGGATGAAGCTATCGTGCGCAGCCTATATGGCTCGCGTTTTCCAATCGTCGGCCTGGCCGCAAAGGCTCCTGCCACCATCGTTCGCGCGCTCGATCGAATACGATGGTACGCCTTGTCGCCGCGTTCGATTTGCTTGATCGACAACCGACTCGGATTCGGGCATCGCGAACAGCTCGACCTATGAGTCACCGAGTGGCGCTCCGCTAGCGCTGAGAGTTGCACACGCCGGAGTCTCGAAGGTTCAGCCGAGGCTCGCCATCTGGCTTCTCGATATTGCTTGGTTGGTCAAATTAGGGTTTCTTGACCGAGAAATTTGATCAAATCATCAATCATTGGCAATCCAATAATCTCCCTGATCCATTCGATCTACCGGGAACGGTTCTCGATTGTTGTGCGCTTCGTAAATGGCAGACGCCTTTGTGGGCTTGGTCACTACTTGGGTAGCCGCTTTCTTGCGGTAGAAAATTGCTGCATTGCACCGCCCATGCTGGCACGAGGCTTGCGGACATCAAGCAAGCAAGTGTCGCCAACATCCGTTTGCGGCCGCCCTCAATTCATACTCAATAACGAGATGCGCACAAGAATGCTCCTGGTTACGCCGGATCAGCCAGCGAAAAGTTGGAGGGATACTCGAACAGCAATTGCGCTACCCCGTTGTACCGCAGGAGGCGTCGCAAATATCGACAGTGGCGTTTCACGGCACAGCAGCGCCTTGCTCAAAATCTTGCTGCCGCCACTCCTTGGCCTATTGTTATGTAGTTGCGGTGGAGGTGTGGACCTTAGCCAGGTGGAGAAGGAGAGGGGGAAG
>CAYXZX010000144.1:0-7226 GCA_964469455.1 uncultured Rhodocyclaceae bacterium
GGCCGGACATGGAGTAGAGGCCGAGCTGGGCCAGACCCGGAAAACCCGAAAAGAGCAGCGAGGCGAATCCGAACAGCGAGGTCAGGACGCCGAGGCGGATGGTCGGCCAGAAGCGTGCGCGCCAATCGGCGTCGCTGCCCGGGCTGTCCTCGTCGCCATGCTGCGATTGCACGAAGTAGTAGATGCTGTAGTCGACGGCCTCGCCGATCAGCGTGGTGCCGAAGCCGATGGTGAGGCCGTGCACGTGCCCGAAGCCGAGGCTGACGGCGGCAATGCCGGCCAGCGCGCCGGAGATCACGGGCAGCAGTCCGAGCGCCAGCGCCGGCAAGGAGCGAAAGACCAGCATGAGCACCGCGACGATGCCGACGCCGCTGATGATGGCCAGGCGCTCGACTTCGCCCCGGATGGTGCGGCGGGCATCCACCGAGAACACCGGCGTGCCCGAGACCAGCAGGCGCGTATCACCGGCTTCTGGCCGCCGCGCACGGGCTTCGGCGAAGGTGGCCTGCAGCCGCGCCAGCGCCTGCTCCTGGCCGTCGGTGTCGGACCCCGAGGCGGCGGTCTGCGCCATCAGCAGCGCGCGCCGGCCATCGCGCGACATCCAGACGCCATGCGCACTGGCCGGGCCGCGCTCGGCGCCCAGGGCGCCGGCGAGTTCCATCATCTCGCCGGTCGGGTCGCGCGGCAGCAGGCTCTTGATCATCAGGCCGGCTGGCGAGGCGAGCAGGTCGATGCTGTCCGAGATGGCCTGCCGCAAGCCGTCGACACTGAAGCGCCCGGGCGTCACCGCCGGGCTGAGCAGATAACGATGGGTGAACAGCAGGTCGCGGTCCCTGGCCAGCGCCGCCGCGTCGCCGTTCTGCACGCCGGCGAATTCGGGACTCGCCGCCAGCCGCCCGGCCAGCTGTTTCGACAGTTCGGCGCGGATGGCCGGCTCGCCGCCTTCGAGGCCGATCAGCAACAGGCGCGAAAGCGCCCCTTCGCGCAACTGCTCGACCAGCAGTTGCTGTGTTGCGGACGGTCGTTGCGGCATGAAGGCCGACATGTCGGCCGTGAAGCGCGTCAGGGCAATAACGGCCAGGCAGGCGGCCAGACCCGCCAGCCAGACCGCCACGGCGCGGCGACCCGATGGGCTCACTTGCCCTCCACCGGCTCGATGGTCATGGTCGAGCTGTCGCCGTCGGCCTGCAGGTAGCGGATCCACTCCACCTGGTTCTTCGAGCCGCCGAACGTGATGCGCAGCACGAAGGCGGCGATGCGCTGGTCGCTGGGCAGGAGGTCGAGCGTCCAGCGCTGCTCGTTGCCATCCAGGCGCAGCTTGTAATTCCTTTCCAGCGTCGCCCGGTCGCCCGACAGCGTGCCGCGCAGGCTATCGACGAAGGCGAGCGCCTCGGGCTGTTCCGCCAGGCGGAGCTGGAACTTCTGCTTGCCGCGCTCGAGCAGCAGCGCGTCGCCGTCGAGCACCAGCAATTCCGGCTTCGGCCTGAGCGTGCGTTTCTCGAGGCGCGCCGGCGGCTGATAGCGCAGCTCGCCCGAAGAAACCACCGGCTTGTCGAGCAAGGCAATGGTCTTGGTTTCGACGAAGCGTGCGCGACCTCCTTCGTGTCTGGCGAGGCTCTTCATCAGCGCGTCGACGTCCCAGGCCGCCTGCGCCGGCAGCGCCAGCAAAGTCAGCCATGGCAGCACGCCGAGCTTCCTCATGCCGGCCGCCAGAAGTCAAAGAAGTTGAACCAGTTGTACGGTGCCGCGCGGCAATGCTGCTCGAGCCGGTCGACGTAGGCGCGCTGTGCCTCGGCGATGGCGGCATCGCGGCCGGCGCGTTCGACCGACGAAAAGTCCGCCAGCGGCTCGAAATGGATGCGGTAGCGGTTGTCGCCCAGGTAGAGGCCGGTCATGAACAGCACCGGCCGGCGCAGCATGGCGGCGACGCGAAAGGGGCCGAGCGGAAACGGCGCGGCGACGCCCAGGAAATCGAGCTTGCGCTCCGGATCGCCGCCCAGGCCGCGATCGGCGAGCATGCCGACCAGGTGGCCGGCATCGAGCTTTTCCTTGGCGACCAGCATCGATTCCATGCGGCCGAGCGGAATGATGTCCTGCACCGCCGCCGGGTTGATGGCAGCCAGCGTGGCGTTGATCTTGCGGGCGTTTTCCTCGTACATCAGCATGCTGATGCCGCGCCCGGTCCGCTGGCGGCCGAGTGCGCGCATCACTTCGAAGCTGCCCAGGTGCGCGCCCATCAGCAGCACGCCCCGACCGCCGGCCATGGCCGCGCCGATGACGTTCTCGCCGACGACCTCGATGTCGAACAGGTCGAAGCGGTCGTTGAGCAGGTACACGCGGTCGTGGATCGCGCTGGCGAAGGTGAGCAGGTGCCGGTAGCGCTCGCCCAGCCTCGGCGGGCGCCCGAACACGCGTGCCAGATAGTCGCCGCTGGCCCGCCGGCCGCGCGGCGAGAAGGCTAGGAAATAGGCGACCGCTGCATGCAGGAACAGACGGCCCGCGGGTCGGCCGAGGCGCAGCGATATCCACACCATCAGGCGCAGGACGGACAGATTGCTGCGCTCGGACTGCCGCCTCCAGCCGGCGGCGCCATTGTCCTCGCTGGCGGTCATGGCGCGCGCGGACCTCGCGGCGACAACTGGCCGGAGGCCACTTTGCGACCGGCGGCATGGATGTCGAAACGAAGGGCACCGGATGCCTGCGCCTGCCATGTGAACTCGAGGGTTTCGCCGGGACCGACCGGACTCAGGAACTTGGCGCTGGCGATATCGCAAGGGACCGCCACGGCCGACAGCAGGCGGTCGAGCAGCACCACGCCGGGCACGATCGGCCGGCCGGGGAAATGGCCGGCGAAGGCCGGCAGGTCGAACGGAACCCGCCAGGTCGCGGTATTCACGCCGCGCCTTTCGCGTGCCGGTCCAGCAGTGCCTGCAAGTCGGTGCGGGGCAGCTTGCCGGTGTCGTTGCGCGGCAGCTTGTCGAGGAAGACCAGCGGCCGCGGCAGGAAGATCGGATCGAGGCGGCCGCGCAGGGCATCGAGCAGCCGGCGCGGCGTCAGGCTCGGCGCGACGACGAAGGCGGCAAGGCGCGTGATGCTTTCGTCTTCGCCGTCGTCGGGCATGAAGAAGCAGCCGTCCTCGACGCCGGCGACGGCGGCGAGCTGGTGGTTCAGATACGCGAGCGAGGTGCGCTTGCCGGCAATGTTGACCATGTCGGCATGGCGGCCGTGCAGCAGGAAAGTGCCATCTTCGCCGAGTTCGATGACGTCGCCGAGTCGCTGCCGCCCTTCGACGTGGCCGCCCGATGCGAACGTGATGCCGTCCTGCTGGTCGAGCCGGATGTCGGACAGCGGGGTCCAGCGCGGCGTGATGGCGGTACGGCGGCTGGCGAGCTGGCCGGCTTCCGTGCAGCCATAGATCTCGATCAGCGTGCCGCCAAGCCTGACTTCCGCCTCACCCGCCAGGCCTTCCGAAAGCGGCGCCGTGGCCGAGAGCATCATGTCGGTGGCTGGCAGGCCGACTTGCGCGTCGAGCAGGGCGCGCAAGTGAAACGGCGTGCTGACCAGCAGCCGCGGCCTGGGCACGGCGGCCAGGGCATCGGCGATGTCGGCCGGATAGAAAGGCCGTCCGTGCCAGAGCGAGCACCGCCCATGCAAGGTCAGCAGGATGGTCGATTCGAGCCCGTAGCTGTGTTGCGCCGGCACCGTGCCGACGACAGCGAACGGAGCGCCGCCTTCCTCGAGAAGCCCCAGCCGTGCGGCTTCCGCGCGGCCGTTCCGGACCAGTGCGCCCCAGGTCTTCGGTTGCGCCACCGGCGCCCCGGTGGAGCCCGAGGTGAACAGGATGACGGCAATGCGGTCCGCCTCGATTTCCGGTACCGCGATCGTATTGACGACCGATGGCAGTTCCGGGTAGCGCAGCTGGGGCAGGTCGGCGATCGCGCCCTTGCCATCGTGCAGGCAGAAGAGACCGGGATACGTTGCACCGAGCTGCCGGACCGTCTCCGCCGACAGCGAAGCGGGCAGCAGGCTGACCTTGCCGGCAACCAGCGCCGCCGCCAGGCCGACCATGAACCGGTACCGGTCCTCACAGACATTGAGGACGCAGTTGCCCGCCGGCAATGACCGGGCCAGGGTGATGACCTCGCCCATGAACTGGTTGCGCGTGACGGCGCCCGTGGCTCGCCAGGCGACGATGTCGTCCGGTCTGGCATGCGCGGTCATCAGGCCGTGCCGCCGCGGATTCATGGCTTCATCCCCGCGCGATGGGACCGATAGGCCTGCACGGCGGCGAAAAAGCCGGCCCGCTCGCCTTCCGGCAGCACGCGCTTGCGCGCCGCATACTCGACGACGAACATCAGGGCCACCAGCGGCAGCGACAGCAGGTTGGCGAAGAATGACCAGACTTCGATCGGCGCGAAGAAGAACAGCACCAACGACAGTGTCACCATTGCCAGGAAGAACGCTGTCCACGCCACCGTCACCCGGCGCGTATAGACGAGCAGGGCGGGCGTCATGCGCTCGTGCAGGAGACTGGCGAAAGCCGTCACCAGCGGTCGACGCCCGGCCACGAGTGAACGGCCGAACACGAACCCGAGCCCGGCATTGATCCCCACGTGCTGCGCGAGCACGAGGCGGTCAACCCAGGCGCCGACCCGGGCGACGCCGACCGCGTAGTGGAACGCCAGGGCCGAAGCGGCCACGATAATCCCGGACAGCAGCCAGCCGAGCCATTCCTTGCGGCCTGCCGCCATGGCGCGCCTACTTGGTCCGGTGCTTGGCGACGTGGCTGGCGAGGCTGCGCAACGAGGCGAAGATGCGCACGTTGTCGTCATCGTCGGAGCGAAGCTGGAAGCCGTACCGCTTGGACACGGCCAGCGCCACTTCCAGGATGTCGATCGAATCCAGACCCAGACCTTCGCCGAACAAGGGTCCGTCAGGTTCGATCTCGCTGGCGGCAATATCGAGATTGAGGCAGGCGACGATCAGATCCGCCATCTCCGCCATCAGCCCGTCGGACTGGGTCGTTGGCTCGTTCATGTTCGAATGCTCTGGACGCCTGGCTAGGGACGATCAAACGTCGATGTTGCGGGCATAGAGGGCGTTGGACTCGATGAAGGCCCGACGCGGCTCGACATTGTCGCCCATCAAGGTGGTGAAGATCTCGTCCGCGGTGATCGCATCCTCGATCTGTACCTTGAGCAGACGACGCACCGCCGGATCCATGGTGGTCTCCCACAACTGATCGGGATTCATTTCGCCCAGGCCCTTGTAGCGCTGCTTTGAGAGGCCGCGCTCGACCTCGTTCAGCAGCCAGGCCATGGCCTCGGCAAAGCTCGCCACGCCTTGCGACTTCTCGCCCCGGCGTATCGCCGCGCCTGACTCCACCAGGCCGGCAATCATCTGCGCGGTCTTGCGGATCTGCGCATAGTCGCCGGAGTGGAGAAAGTCGTCGTCGATGTAACCGACGCGCAGGTTGCCGTGACGCATCTTCTCGACACGCAACCGCCAGCCATCCTTCCTGGCATCGTGCTCGGCGGCCACGCGGACGCTTGCCGGCACATGCCTCGCCAATCGGCTGGCGGCGTCGAAGGCTGCAGCCTCGCTGGCAAGATCGATGGCAATGTCATGGGCGAGCATGGCATGCAGCGCACCGGGATCGATGAAATCCGCCAGGCGCTTGATGACGGCTTCCGACAGCAGATAGGCGCGCGCCAGTTCGCCCAGCGCCTCGCCTTCTATGGCCGCCGCGCCGACTTTCGGCACCAGCGCTGCGCCGTCGAGCGCGACGTTGAGCAGGTGCTGGTTGAGCGCGTGGTCGTCCTTGATGTAAAGCTCGCTCTTGCCGTGCTTGATCTTGTAGAGCGGTGGCTGGGCGATATAGACGTGCCCGCCTTCGACCAGTTGCGGCATCTGGCGATAGAAGAACGTCAGCAGCAGGGTACGGATATGGGCGCCATCGACATCGGCGTCGGTCATGATGATGATGCGGTGGTAGCGGAGCTTGTCCTGCTTGTAATCATCGCCGATGCCGCAGCCGAGCGCCGTGAGCAAGGTGATGATCTGCTCGGAGGAAATGACCTTGTCCAACCGCGCCTTCTCGACGTTGAGGACCTTGCCCCGCAGTGGCAGGATCGCCTGGAACTTGCGGTCGCGGCCCTGTTTGGCAGAGCCGCCCGCCGAGTCGCCCTCGACGATATAAAGCTCGCACAGCGCCGGGTCCTTTTCCTGACAGTCGGCCAGTTTGCCCGGCAGGCCGATGTTGTCGAGCACCCCCTTGCGCCGGGTCATTTCGCGGGCCTTGCGCGCCGCTTCCCGGGCCCGGGCCGCTTCGACGATCTTGCCGGTGATGGTCTTGGCATCGATCGGCTTCTCGAGCAGGAATTCGGCGAGTTTCTGCGCCACCACTTCCTGCACCGCCGGCAAGGCCTCGGACGAAACCAGTTTCATCTTTGTCTGCGAAGCGAACTTGGGATCGGGCATCTTCACGGACAGCACGCAGGCCAGGCCTTCGCGCATGTCGTCGCCGGAGATATCGACCTTGGCCTTCTTGGCGATCTCGTTTTCCTCGATGTACTTGTTGATGACGCGCGTCATCGCCTGGCGCAACCCGGTGAGGTGCGTGCCGCCGTCGGCCTGGGGAATGTTGTTGGTGAAGCAGAGCACCTGCTCGGCGTAGGAATCGTTCCACTGCATCGCCACTTCGACGCCGATGCTGCCGCCGCCCGGCAGTACGGATTCACCGTTGGAATAGAAGATATTGGGATGCAGCACGGTCTTGCTGCGGTTGATGTACTCGACGAAACCCTTGACGCCGCCCGAGAACGCGAAGTCCTCTTCCTTGCCCGTGCGCTGGTCGACCAGGCGGATCTTGACCCCGTTGTTGAGGAAGGAGAGCTCGCGCAGGCGCTTGGCGAGAATGTCGTAGTGAAACTCGATGGTGCCGAAGATATCCTCGTCGGCGAGAAAATGCACCTCGGTGCCGGTGTTCTGCGTGTCACCAATGATTCTGAGCGGCGATACCTCGACGCCATTCTGGATCTCGACGATGCGATCGACGGCATGGCCGCGCTGAAACTCCATGTGATACTTCTTGCCATCGCGCCTGATGGTCAGCCGCAGCCATTTCGACAAGGCATTGACGCAGGAAACACCGACGCCATGGAGGCCGCCCGAGACCTTGTAGGAATTCTGGTTGAACTTGCCGCCGGCATGCAGCACGCACATGA
>CAYXZX010000145.1:0-7070 GCA_964469455.1 uncultured Rhodocyclaceae bacterium
GAAAGGTCTTGGTATTGGCTTCTCTGATGGAAGCGAGTTGCCGTCACTGTATGCAAACGATAGCCCACCAAGCCCTATGGGACTTGTAAGTGACATGATTTACTTCGAAGGTATGTACTACGGCGACTGGGAGCTACAGCAAATCCGGGCCTAGGCATCACGGTTGGCGTGCGCAACCACGTTCTTGATATGAATCAGACGACGCGAGAAACGGACTTGCCCTTTGTAAAAGGCATCACTGGGCATTTGATGGTGGCCTTTTCGGAATCTCAGATGACTTCAAGATTGTTGTCCCTACCCATGTCAGCTCAATTTCAGAAAATCAATCCTTGAAGAATATGAGTGGGCAACCCGTTCGATTGCCGACGACTAGCGCGCTTACCCCCAACATCGACGCGCTAAGGTGGCACCGGCAAAACATAGTCCTAAAACCACTGTAGCGATACTTTCTTCTTGCCACGCACATCCGCTGCGAAAGTCTGCAGTGGCGACATTGCCACCTGAAACCTACTCCACGGCGGTATCGGGCACGAACTTGAGGACGTTGCCGTTGATGCAGTAGTCCTTGGCGACGGTCGTTTCGAGCGCGCACTCAGGCAAGCTGCCGGCTGGGTTCGCCGTGGCCGAGCCGACGGGCGAGCAGGCGAAAGTCCTGGGTTTCGTGCCGCAACCGGCCGGCGACAATGGCAACGTCGATGCCAAGCTGCCGCGCGAATGCCTGCGCGTCCTGGGCCGTATGACTGGTCCTGACGGCGGCCTTGGCCCAGGTTGTTGGCGGGATCAAGGCGTTGGTGGCCATGTCGTCGGCCTCGCGCTCCTTCTTGTCCTGCTCATCGGGACTGTCCAGATCGTCGGCGAATATCGGATGCGCTTCGTCCAGGTGCCTTGCGACGTGGGCGAGTTCGTGCAGCAGGGCAAACCAGAAATTGTCCAGCCGGTCGTGCCGCAGGGTGAGCGCGACGATGGGACGGCCCTCGTCCCACATGGCGGCGCCGTCCAGGTAGGTGCCCTTGAAGTGCGGCTCGATGACCAGCGGAATGCCGGCATTCGCCAGATACTCCCGCGCCAGTTTTGGGCCTTCGCTCAGGGCGGACAACTTGGCCAGATTCTGGAGCCATTGGCTGGTGACCACCCCTTTTTCGTAGGCATGCGGCAGTTCGATGGCCCGGGCCTTCTTCAGCACGCACAAACGCCATGCAAGCAGGGCGTGGCCGTCCGCTTCGCGCCTTCCCCGCTGGTGCAAGGGGGCGCGCAACATCGCGGGCTTGAGTTTGGCTGGCGAAATGCCCTTGAGGAATCCGCCAATCAATTCCTCGGCATGGTCCTTGAGCCAACGTGCATCGGCCTTGGTCGAACCGAAGCAGCCCCGATCACTCATCTCTTTGAGCGGGAAACGGGCGTAGTCCATGTCCGGCGTCGATGCCAGTCTGGCGTCGGCTTCCTGTTCCGCGCCGATCAGTGAGCTCGCAGGTATGCCGAGCTTGCCGTGCAGCTTGCGGATCATCGCCAGGGACAGGGGGCGCTTGCGCGACAAGACCTCCGATACCTTGGAAGCGGAACCGATATGAGGGATCAGGTCCTTTCGCGTCAGCCCGGCTTGATCCATGCGGAAGAGGATGGCGTCCACCGGATCGGGCGTGGCGGGAGCCACGATCTTGCGTTCGTAGTCCTCGATCACCAGCGCGAGCAGCTCCAGTTCGTTTTCCTGCTCGCTTCCGGGTTGGGGGTCGAGATCCATAAGCGCGGAGAGGCGCGCCATGGCGCGACCGTAGTCTTCCCGTTGCTTGATCACCTTGATGTCCATGTGCTTCTCCTGGCTGCGTGAGCTATAAGCGCGAGCGATTTCAAAAACGCTTCCTGTTGTATTCGGCATGGGTGCCGACCCATTCCACGATGACCATGCCGTTCTGGTACCGAACCTTTACGACCAGTCGATAAGTGTTGCCCTTGACGTTGAAGATCACGCGGTTATCGGCAAGAAAATCTGCACTGCGATAGCGCTGCTTGATGTCTTGGGACGTCTGCCAGTTCGCCTCTTCGACTTCACACCGCCACGCATCCAAGGGCCCACGCGCATCGGCATGAGACTTCTTGAAGTCATCCAGCAACAGCAAACCTAAGATGCGCATTGGGCGGCATAGTTCCCGTATTGGGAACTAATGATATGTCCCTTGTCGGGAAATATCAATGCCAATGAAATGGCTCGAGAGTCAGCCGTGGCGGGACGGCGTTTGAGGGATGTTTCGCGGCGTCGTGCACGAACTCGCGGTTATCGCGCTTAGCCATGGTGGATCAGCTACGGGCAAAGGCCTGCAAGGGGGTCATGTCGCGGGCGTCGGCCGCTTGCAGGGCGGCGATGTAGCGCTTGCGGGTATCGCCGGCATCGACGAGGCTCTGGCGACCCCAGGTGAAGCGGGGGCGCCCCAGGCGCTCGACCAGCAGATCGGCCATCAGCCGCGCATGGCGGCCGTTGCCGTTGGGAAAGGGATGGATGGCGACCAGACGGTGGTGGAAACGCACGGCGATTTCGTCGGGCGGGTAGACAAGGTCGACGGTCATTTCGCCCCTTTCGCTCCTTTCCACAAGGCGCGGCGCGAGCCCTTGAGGAGTTCGTCGGCCAGCGCGCGCGTTTGCGCTTCGACGGTCTCGCGGGAGGTGGCCTGTGCTTCCAGCGCCATGGTGTGGCTGACCGCGCCCATGTGCTGGCGCGCCAGGGCCATGGCGCGGTTATCCAGGGTGTCGGCGAGGCTCTGCCTGGGCACCAGGGCATACTGCAACTCACAACCGAGGGCTTCGGCGGCACGGCGCAAGGTCGCCAGGCTGACGGTGTCGTCGGCCTCGGAGGTTTCCAGCCGCGTGACGGTGGACGTGGTGACGCCCAGACGTTCGGCCAGATGCGTTGCGGCCATGCCCAGGCCTTCGCGGACAGCCTTGATCCAGCCTGCCGGCGGACGCGGCGGCAAGTCGGCACTGCGCCAGCGCGCGAGGTTGGCATCCAGTTGGCGGAGCTTGAGATCGGAGAAGGTCGATTTCATGGTTTTGCACCATGGCGCAAAGTACTAAGTGTTTATATTGCACCATGATGCCATGTTTGTAAATGATCATTTGCACTGTAATGCAATATCTACGCTGTAAAAGGCGGGGGTGAGCCGTCGCGGAAGACGCGGCGCCGGGATGGTGCTTTCCTGGGCTCTAGACCTCGTCTAATATATCCACATATCTATTCACATACGCATTCATCGCCATGTCCCGTCACTCCGACGCGCTTCGAGTGCAGCTTGCCAATGGGCCGCTGGCTGCACGGCAACTCATTGAAATACTGGGCATCAGCCAGCCGACGCTGTCGCGCACGCTGGCCGAGCTGGGCGACGAGGTGGTGCGGCTGGGGGCGGCGCGATCCATTCAGTACGCCCTGCGCGACGGGCTGCGCGGCCTGCCGGACGTTGCGGTCTATCGGGTCGACGTGGAGGGCAAAATCCGCGTGCTCGGGACGCTGGTGCCGGTACGGCCGGAGGGCTTCGTGATGCGCCAGGAGGATGGCGAAACCCGGTACAGCGAAGGTCTGCCGTGGTGGTTGTTCGACATGCGGCCGGCGGGCTATCTGGGCCGGGCCTATGCGGCACGCCACGGCGGCGCACTCGGGCTGCCGGCGCGGCTGGCCGACTGGTCGGACACGCACGCCTTGCGGGCGCTGCTCGCCAATGGCGAGGACATGGTGGGCAACCTGCTGCTGGGCGATGTCGCGCGCGACCGCTTCCTCGCGGCGACGCTGCCGGCGCCAATCGCCGAAACGCAGAAGGCGGAGCGCTACGCCGCGCTGGCGCGCGCGGCAGCCGGCGGCGAACAGCCGGGCTCTTCGGCGGGTGGCGAGCAGCCGAAGTTCGTCGCCTATGCCGCGACGCTCGCTGGCCCGCGCCATGTGCTGGTGAAGTTCAGCGAGCCGGATGCCGGGCCGGTGGGCGAGCGCTGGCGCGACCTGTTGCTGGCCGAGCATCTGGCGCTGGAGACTTTGCGCGAAGCGGGCGTTCCCGCCGCCACGACGCGGCTGATCGACACTGCGGGCCAGCGCTTCCTGGAAGTGGAGCGCTTCGACCGCGCGGGTGCGTTGGGGCGGCGCGCGGTGTTTTCGCTCTCGGCGCTGGACGCGGAATTCGTCGGCGCGGGCGGCAGCAACTGGCCGGCCATCGCCCGCCGGCTGGTGGCGGCCAGGGTGATCGTGCCGCAGGCGGCGGAGTCGGCCGCGCTCTTGTGGGCCTTCGGCACGCTGATCGGCAATACCGACATGCACGGCGGCAACCTGTCTTTCCTTTCCGAGCAGGGGCCGCCCTGCGAGATCGCGCCGGCCTACGACATGTCCCCGATGGGCTTCGCGCCGCGCGGCGGTGGCGGCCTGCCCGATGCGCTGGGCGATGCCGCCATCGACGCCGGCGTGGCCAACGCGACTTGGCGACAGGCGGAAGCGCTGGCGCGCGCTTACCTTGCGCGGGTGGTGGTGAGCGGCGATTTCAGCCGCCGCTTCGAGCTGTGCATCGCGGCGCTGGAGCGGCGCATCGAGACGGCGGGCGAGCGCATCGCGCGGCTGGGGTAGCTCAGGAAAAGTCAGGACCTGATCAACAACCTGTTCTCCTACCCCTACACCAGGATCGAGTTCGTCCAGCACGATCTGAAGGTGTCGCGCCTGACCGCCACCAAGTACCTCGAAGCGCTGACGACGGCCGGCTTCCTGCACAAGCGCAAGATCGGCCGCAGCAACTATTACATCAACCTGCCGCTCTACCGCATCCTGACCGGCGAAGCCTTGCCAGCCGAATAGCGATAGGTGCTGGACGAAGCCGATCCCCAGGCCACGCCGGGGGGACAAGAGTCAGCGGCGGCGGCACGCCGCCTGAGGCCTGCTTCGGGGCGGTATCGGCCGCGAACTTGAGGGCGTCGCGAGAATGGTGGAAACAAGGTCGGGAAAACGATTGAGGCCTTCACGCCATGGATGGACATTTCCAGACAAATGGCGCCTTTAACCATTCCGGAATTGGCCCGGCGGATCGAGACCGACCGTTTCGGCCCCTTTACCTTCCAGACGGGCATCGTCGGGGCGGAACTCGCGTTGGCGATCCAGCGCGTAGAGGATGCCCACGTGCGCTTCGTGGCTTGCCCCCTGTCCCAGGTGGCGAACCGCCTGGAGCGGGAAGTGGTGGTCAGCAGCGTCTTCGGGACCAACACCATCGAGGGCGGCACACTCACCGAGGACGAAACCGCGGCTGCCTTGGCCCTGGACCCGGCACAGGTCCAGGAAGTCGAGCAGCAGCGCGCCATCAACATCAAGGCGGCCTACGACCATTCGCTGGTGGCGGCGAGCACACCCGGCTGGGCTCTGAGCACGCAGTTATCATCGATGCGCATCGCCTGATCACCCACAGGATTCCCCACCCGGACAATCGGCCCGGCCGATTGCGCGACAACCCGAAGGACCACATTACCTACGTCGGCGATTCAACCCATGGCAGCCGCTACAAGCCGCCGCAATACGGCCGGGACATCGAGCGCCTGCTTGAAGCCTTGATCGACTGGCATGCCGAAATGGTGGCAGCGGGCGTGCCGGCGCTGATCCGGGCACCGCTGGTGCATCTGTATTACGAACTGATTCATCCCTTCTGGGATGGCAACGGGCGCGTCGGCCGCGTCGTCGAAGCCACGCTGCTTCAGGCAGCCGGCTACCGCTACGCACCCTTTGCGCTGGCCCGCCACTACCTTGCGAATATCGATGCCTATTTCACACTCTTCAACACATGTCGCAAGGCGGCCGACAAGCACCACCCCGCGCCCAACCAGGCCTTCGTCGCCTTCCATCTCGAAGGCATGCGCCTTACCATCAACAGCCTGCATGATCGCGTCAATCGGCTCATCGGCATGCTGCTGTTCGAAAGCACCATCCGCCGCGCCCTGGACAGCAGGGTGATCAACGCGCGGCAATACACCATCCTCTCCCAACTGCTCGACCGTGGTCAGCCGCTGTCGCTCGACGAGCTTCGCCATGCCCCCTGGTATGCGAGCCTCTATCTCAAGCGCAACGACAAGACGCGGCAGCGCGACCTGCGCCGCCTTCGCGAAACCAGCCTCGCCCATCTCGATACCGACAACGCCCTGTGGCCGGGCTTCATCGTGCCCGGGAAACTGAAGCCGCTGACCAAGAAGGAATCTTGAACGGAAAGACCGGCAAATGACGCGCTACGGTACGTCAACGGCCGCGCCGCGAATGAAAGTCAGCCACGGCGCCGCGCCCGACGCGGCAATGCCGACCCCGGCATAGAAGCGGATGCGATCGACGGCGATGCGACTCATGGCGTTCTCCTCTTGTCTCGTGGTGACAGGAGTCATGCTAGGCGCCGGGCTACGATCAATCCAATTGAACGTTACGAACGGCGGGATAGCCGATGGCTATCGCTGTAGAGGTGCGGAAAGTCAGGCGTGGTAACACGCCTATTGGCGGCAGCTTCGGTCCAGAAGCGACCGGAGGGAAGGCTTCCACGAAGCAGGCGTTGATGCCCTGTCCGCCTTATTGGCCATTGATCGGGAGACCCTGTTCGGATAGCATCCGATGCACTCAATACCTTGGTGGTATGCCAAGCCGGTCCGTGTTACTGCCAGTAGCCTGGACAAATACGCGGCTGAATAACTGTTGGACAGCCCCGGAAAGTGAGCGGTGGCTATGACATGACTGAGTTGCACTACGATGAAGAATCCACCAGGCGCTTGCTCGTTCTCTATGTGACGCCCGATGTGGTCGCACAGCGCGCCGAATTCCTCGCCGCACTGAATCCTCGGATCGGCGAGAGGGTACTTGATGTCGGCTCGGGTCCCGGATTCTTGGCTGCGGCAATCGCCGAAGCAACCGGACCGTCGGGCATGGTTTGCGGCATCGACATTAGCGAGCCATTGTTGTCCGTGGCCAGAAGGCATTGCGCGCATCTACCGTGGGTTGAGTTCCGCCAATCCGAAGTGGCACAGCTTCCGTTTCAGGATCACGCCTTTGACGCGGCCATTTCGACGCAAGTCCTCGAATACGTCCACGACGT
>CAYXZX010000146.1:0-7043 GCA_964469455.1 uncultured Rhodocyclaceae bacterium
CCATGAAGCTGCTCGGCGTCGACTTCGCCAACCTCTCCGAAGTGGCAGGGCATGCATGAAAGCATCGTGCTCGCCTTCGACTTCGGCACTCGGCGCATCGGTGTCGCCGTCGGCGAGATGATGCTGGGCAGCGCCAGGCCCTTGACCACGATCTCGGCGGAAGCCAACGACGCCCGTTTCGCCGCCATCGGCAAGCTGGTCGAGGAATGGCGGCCGGCCGCGCTGGTGGTCGGCCTGCCCCTGTCGCTCGACGGCGAGGCCAGCGACATGACGGAACGCTGCAAGCGCTTCGCCCGGCAGCTCGAGGGCCGCTATCGCCTGCCGGTGGCGCTGCTCGACGAGCGCCTGACCTCGGTCGCGGCGGAGGAGCAGCTGCGCCAACGCGGCCTCGGCTGGCAGCGACGCAAGGAAACGCTCGACGCTGAAGCGGCGGCCGTCCTGCTGCAAGCCTTTCTGGACTCGCATCGCCATGAACACGGTCAAGCCCGCCACTGATTTGCTCCGGCAATTGGCGGAGGCCATGCGCCCCGCGGTGACGCCGGATACCGTGCTGGTCGGCATTTACACCGGCGGCGTCTGGATCGCCGAGTGGCTGCGGGACTCGCTTGGCGTCAAGGCGCCGGTGGGCAGTATCGACGTTTCCTACCATCGCGACGATCATCACCTCGGCGGTGGACGCGGCGGCGGCAAGGCCTCGCAACTGCACTTCGACGTCGAGGGCGCGCATGTCGTGATCGTCGACGACGTGCTGGCCACGGGCCGCACCATCCGCGCCGCCATGAACGAGCTGTTCGACTATGGCCGGCCGGCGCGCATCGACCTGGCCGTGCTGGTCGACCGCGGCGGTCGCGAATTGCCGATCGCCGCGCGCTGGACGGCCCAGGCGGTCAGCCTGCCGGCCAGCCAGACGCTGGAGCTGACCCGCAACGAGGATGGCGGGCTCGCCTTCAGGGTGACGGAGAAATGAGCCTCGCCGCGCCGCGCCCCAGTCCGCAGCTGAACGCCAACGGCGAACTGATCCACCTGATCACACTGGAAGGCCTGCCGCGCGAAATCATCACCGGCATCCTCGACCGCGCCTCGCCTTTCATGGAGATCGCCGAGCGGGAAGTGAAGAAAGTCCCGCTGCTGCGCGGCAAGAGCGTGTTCAATCTCTTCTTCGAGAACTCGACGCGCACGCGCACCACCTTCGAGATCGCCGCCAAGCGGCTGTCGGCCGACGTCATCAACCTCAACATCAACACCTCGAGCACGGCCAAGGGCGAGACCCTGCTCGACACGGTGGACAACCTCGCCGCCATGCAGGCCGACATGTTCGTCGTCCGCCACGCCTCGAGCGGCGCGCCCTACCTGATCGCCCAGCATCTCGCCAATACCGGCCGCGAGCACATCCACGTCGTCAACGCCGGCGACGGGCGCCATGCGCACCCGACGCAGGGCCTGCTCGACATGTACACCATCCGCCACTACAAGCAGGACTTCACCCGCCTCGCCGTCGCCGTGGTGGGCGACGTGCTGCATTCGCGCGTGGCCCGTTCGCAACTGCACGCGCTGGCGACCCTCGGCGTACCCGATATTCGCATCGTCGCACCCAAGACCCTGCTGCCCACCGGCGTCGAACGCATGATCGGCGCCGGGCGCCTGCGCGTTTGTCACGACCTGCGCGAGGGACTCAAGGGCACGGACGTCATCATGATGCTGCGCCTTCAGAATGAGCGCATGCTCGGCGCATTGCTGCCGAGTCCGCAGGAGTACTTCAAGTCCTATGGCCTGACGCCTGAGAAGCTCGCGCTCGCCAAGCCCGACGCCATCGTCATGCACCCCGGGCCGATGAATCGCGGCGTCGAGATCGACTCGGCGGTGGCCGACGGCCGGCAGGCCGTGATCCTGCCGCAGGTCACCTTCGGCATCGCCGTGCGCATGGCGGTGATGGCCATGCTGGCGGGAGCCTGACCATGAGAATCCGCATCAAGAACGGCCGCGTCGTCGATCCCGCCCGCGGCTTCGACAAGGCCGCCGATGTCTTCGTCGCCGACGGCCGCATCGTCAGCCTTGGCGAGACGCCGCCGGCCGGCTTCACCGCCGAAGGAACCATCGACGCAGGCGGCTGCATCGTCTGCCCGGGCCTGGTCGACCTCTCGGCGCGACTGCGCGAGCCGGGGCTCGAATACAAGGCGACGCTCGAGTCCGAAATGGCCGCCGCCGCCGCCGGTGGCATCACGACCCTGGCCTGCCCGCCCGATACCGATCCGCCGCTCGACGAACCAGGCCTCGTCGAGATGTTGCGTCACCGGGCGAGGCTGCCCGAGTTCGCCAATGTTCACCCGGTCGGCGCCCTGACCGTTGGCCTGGCCGGCCAGCGCCTGACCGAGATGGCGGAACTGGCCGAGGCCGGCTGCGTCGCCTTCGGCCAGGCCAACATCGCCGTGGTCGACACCCAGGTGCTGCTGCGCGCCATGCAGTACGCCGCCACCTTCGGCTTCTCGGTGTGGCTGCAGGCACAGGACCCGTACCTCGCCAAGGGCGGCGTCGCCCACGATGGCGAAGTGGCTGCCCGGCTCGGTCTTACCGGCATTCCCGTCGTCGCCGAGACCATCGCGCTGGCGACGCTGCTTCACCTCGCTCGCGAGACGGGCGCGAAGCTGCACCTGCAAAGGATCTCGTCTGCCGCCGGACTGGACATGATCCGTGCCGCCCGCGCCGCCGGCATCGCCGTGACCTGCGATGTCGCCGCCCATCACCTGCATCTTTCCGAAAACGACATCGGCTGGTTCGATCCGCACTGCCGGCTCGACCCGCCGCTGCGCTCCAGCGCCGACCGTGACGCCTTGCGCGCCGGCCTGGCCGACGGCAGCATCGACGCGCTCTGCTCGGACCACACACCGGTTGACGACGACACCAAGCAGGCGCCGTTTGCCGATGCCGAAGCCGGTGCCACCGGCCTCGAGCTGCTGCTGCCCCTGACGCTGCGATGGGCCGCCGAGATGAAACTGCCGATGACGAAGGCGCTGGCCCGCGTCACCGCCGACGCCGCGCGCATTCTCGGCGTTCCGGCCGGCACGCTCGCACCCGGAGCCGCCGCCGACATCTGCGTTTTCGATCCCGAGGCGACTGTCCGCATCAGCCGCGAAACACTAAGAAGCCAGGGCAAGAACACGCCCTTTCTCGGCCACGATCTGAAGGGCCGCGTCCGCTACACCCTCATCGACGGCCACCTCGCCCACCACGACGGGCTGGCCTGATCCCCGCGCCGTTCAGGGGCACAAAAGTTAACAATCGTGCCGGCCCGCCGGGGCTACGATATGGCACCGCCATTTCCCGCCGCCACGGAGAACGCCATGAACCCGCAGGACATCAATCGTTACCAGGATCTGTTCGTCACCACCGCCACCGACATCGGCCTCAAGATCCTCGCCGCGATCGCCTTCTGGGTGATCGGCCGCTGGCTGATCAACTTCGCGGTCAGCCTGGTGCGCAATTCGCTGGAACGCCAGAAGGTCGATCCGACCGTGCTGCGCTACCTCGGCTCGGTGATCACCGTCACGCTCAACATCCTGCTGGTGGTCGGCATCCTCGGCTATTTCGGCATCCAGACCACCACGTTCGCGGCCCTGATCGCCGCTGCCGGCGTCGCCATCGGCATGGCCTGGTCCGGGTTGCTGTCCAACTTCGCCGCCGGCGCCTTCCTGGTCGTGCTGCGGCCGATCAAGGTCGGCGATTTCGTCACCGTCGCCGGCGTCACCGGCACCGTCACCGAGATGGGCCTGTTCACCACGACGATCAACACCATGGACAACGTCCAGACCGTCATCGGCAATGGCAAGGTCTTCGGCGACACCATCCAGAACTTCACGCACAACCCGTTCCGGCGCGTCGACCTCAAGTGCCAGCTCGCCGGCAATGCCGACCATCAGGCGGCCATGGTGCTGCTGCGCGAGAAGATCGCCGCCATTCCCAACGTGCTGGCCGAACCGAAGGTGGATGTCGAGATTCTCGAATTCAACCTGGTCGGGCCGGTGCTGGCGGTGCGTCCTTACTGCCACAACGACCACTACTGGCAGGTCTATTTCGACACGAACCGGGTGATCAAGGAAGCGCTCGGCGCGGCCGGCTTCCCCGCCCCGATGCCGGCGCAGAACGTCATCGTCACGCAATCGGCATAGCGCGGGGAGTCAGGGCGGCTTCGACCAGCCCGGCTTCCATGCCAAGGACGCGAACGCGCTTCTGGCGCGAGGTTGAGCCGGCTTCGAGTACCACGCGCGCTTTCGGCACCCCGAGCCGCTCGCTCAGGAAAGCGATCAGGCAGTCGTTGGCCTTGCCGTCGACCGGCGGGGCGCCAAGCCTGACTTTCAGCGCCCCGCCGTGCTCGCCGGCGAGTTCGGTCTTCCTGGCGCCCGGTTGAACGTGCAGCGTGAGCACGGCGTCGCTACCCGCCGCGCGCAGCCACGCCGGCCGGCTCACGGAATCAGGAACGGCAGCAGCGAAGCACGCGCCGAGCCGAGCACAATCAGCAAGGCCTGCAAGGCCAGCAGGGCGAACAACGGCGACAGGTCCACCCCGCCGACGAGCGGAATCACGCGCCTGAACGGCCGCAGCAGCGGTTCCGCGAGCCTGTGTACAGCTGGCGCGATGGCGGCATGGGGGTTCAGCCAGGAGAACACTGCCGAGACGATGATCAACGCCATGGCCAGATAGATCCCGAGGCGGAGGGTCTCGACCAAGCCGGCGATCAGGGCGGCGCCCAGCACGCCAACCGGCGTGCCCCCGTGCAGGCCGGTAATGGCGAGCAGCACGCCGATGTAGAGCGATTGCGCCAGCCAGGCGAGCATGAGGCTGGCCATGTCGAGTCCGAACAAGCCGGGCACCCGCTTGCGCGCCGGCAGCACAACCCAGTCGGTGACCGCGGCGATGAAATTGCCCAGCGGGCTGCGGAACAGCATGGGCGCCCACTGCATGGCGAAGCGGACGAGCAGCGCCAGCGCCAGCAGGTCGGCAATGCTGCCGACGATCAGGGTGAACAGCGAGAGCAGCATGTCAGTTCTTCCCCATCAGGTCGCCCAGTTCACGGCCGCGCGTCGTCGCGGCCCGCACGCCGCGGGCGATGATGGCGCGCAGACCGGCGTCGTCGAACGACTGCAACGCCGCCGCCGTCGTGCCGCCCTTTGAGGTGACCCGCTCGCGCAGCAGCGACAGCGGCTCCGGACTGTTTTCGGCAAGGCGCGCGGCGCCGAGAAACGTCTCGACCGCAAGCAGACGCGCCACCTCGGGCGCGAAGCCGAGATCCGCCGCCGCGTCGGCCAGGGCCTCCATCAGATAGAAGACGTAACCCGGCCCGGAGCCGGAAACGGCGGTGACGGCATCCATTTGCGCTTCGTCTTCGATCCAGACCGTCCGGCCGACCGCGCCCAGGATCTTCTCGGCGGTCGCGCGGCCATCGGCATCGACACCCGGCGCGGCGCACAAACCGGTCACGCCGCTGCCGATCAGCGCCGGCGTGTTCGGCATGGTACGCACCACGTTCGCATGACCGCCCAGCCAGCGGCTCATGTCCGCGATGCGCAGCCCGGCGGCGATGCTGACGACCAGCTGGGAGGTAAGACCGTCGGCCAGGGGTGCAACCGCCTCGCGCATCTGCTGCGGCTTGACGGCCAGTACGATCGCTTCGCAATGGCGCGCCGCCGCGTCGACCGCCGGTGCGCAACGGACACCGAAACTTTCGGTCAGCCGCTCGCGTGCTTCCGCGTCGGGCTCGACCACCTGGATGCCGGCAGCCGAGAACCCCTTCTTCTTGAGGCCGCCGATCAGGGCCACGGCCATGTTGCCGCCGCCGATGAACGTGATTTTCATGACTTGACTCTCTCGCCGAAAATAGCGGTGCCGACGCGCACGATGGTCGCGCCTTCCATGATCGCATCCTCCATGTCGTGGGACATGCCCATCGACAGTGTGTCCATGCCGAGGCCGGTACCGTTCAACTCGTCGCGCAGTTCGCGCAACTGGGCGAATCGGCGTCGCGCCACGGCTGACTCCGGCCCGGTGGCCGACGCCGGCTCCGGGATGGCCATCAGCCCGCGCAACCGCAGGCCGGGCAGCGCCGCGACTGCGCGACACAGCGCCAGCGCCTCGTTGGGAACGACCCCACTCTTGCTCGCCTCGCCTGACACCTTGATCTCGACGCAGACATTGAGCGGTGGCAAGCCTGCCAGCCGTTGCGCGGCAAGGCGCTCGGCAATCTTGAGGCGATCCACGCTGTGCACCCAGGCAAAGTTCTCGGCGACCGCCCGGGTCTTGTTGCCTTGCAGGGGGCCGATGAAATGCCATTCCAGACCCAGCGGCCGCAGCGCCCCGATCTTCACCAGCGCTTCCTGCACGTAGTTCTCGCCGAAGGCACGCTGGCCGGCCGCGGCGGCCTCGCGCAGCGCCGCCGCCGGCCATGTCTTGGAGACCGCCAGCAGCGCGACTTCGCGCGGGTCGCGGCCAACCGCCGCACAAGCCCGGGAAATGCGGCCTATTACAGCTTGCATGTTGGCGGCGATTGATGTCATATATCGGCCTCAGTATACCCAAGCCATCGTCAAGCCCATACCTTCGCGTCCCTAACGCCAAGCCACGGAATCGCCCCCTCATGGACATCACCGAACTGCTCGCCTTCAGCGTCAAGAACAAGGCTTCCGACCTGCATCTTTCCTCGGGACTGCCGCCGATGATCCGCGTGCACGGCGACGTGCGCCGCATCAACCTGCCGCCGATGGAGCACAAGGACGTACACGCCATGGTGTACGACATCATGAACGACAACCAGCGCAAGCATTACGAGGAAACGCTGGAGTGCGACTTTTCGTTCGAGGTGCCGAGCCTCGCACGCTTCCGGGTCAATGCCTACGTGCAGAACCGCGGTGCCGGCGCGGTGTTCCGCACCATTCCCTCGAAGGTGCTGACGCTCGAGCAGCTCAACGCGCCGAAGATCTTCAAGGACATCGCCAACCAACCGCGCGGCATCGTGCTGGTCACCGGCCCGACCGGCTCCGGCAAGTCCACCACGC
>CAYXZX010000147.1:0-7026 GCA_964469455.1 uncultured Rhodocyclaceae bacterium
AGGGCAAGACGCTCGAGTTCAAGGTCATCAAGCTCGACCGCAAGCGCAACAACGTCGTGCTGTCGCGCCGCGCCGTGCTCGAGGCGAGCATGGGCGAAGAGCGTCAGAAGCTGCTCGAGAACCTGCAGGAAGGCACCATCGTCAAGGGCATCGTCAAGAACATCACCGATTACGGTGCCTTCGTGGACCTCGGCGGCATCGATGGCCTGTTGCACATCACCGACCTGGCCTGGCGCCGCGTCCGTCATCCCTCGGAAGTTCTCAACGTCGGCGACGAAGTCACCGCCAAGGTGCTCAAGTTCGACCAGGAGAAGAACCGCGTCTCGCTCGGCATGAAGCAGCTCGGCGAAGATCCCTGGGTCGGCATCGCCCGCCGTTACCCGCAGGGCACGCGCCTCTTCGGCAAGGTGACCAACCTGACCGACTATGGCGCCTTCGTCGAGATCGAGCAGGGCATCGAAGGCTTGGTGCACGTCTCGGAGATGGACTGGACCAACAAGAACATCCACCCGTCCAAGGTCGTGCAACTGGGCGACGAAGTGGAAGTCATGATCCTCGAAATCGACGAGGAGCGTCGCCGTATCTCCCTGGGCATGAAGCAGTGCATGGCCAATCCCTGGGATGATTTCGCCATGAACCACAAGAAGGGCGACAAGGTCCGTGGCGCCATCAAGTCGATCACCGACTTCGGCATCTTCATCGGCCTGCCCGGCGGCATCGACGGCCTGGTGCATTTGTCCGACCTCTCCTGGTCGGCCGCCGGCGACGAGGCCAAGCAGAACTACAAGAAGGGCGATGACGTCGAGGCCGTGGTCCTGTCGATCGATGTCGACAAGGAGCGCATTTCGCTGGGCATCAAGCAGATGGATGGCGATCCCTTCACCAGCTTCGTCGCCACGCACGACAAGAACAGCGTCGTCAATGGCCGGGTCAAGAGCGTCGATGCCCGTGGCGCCGTGATCGACCTGGGCGGCGACGTCGAGGGCTACCTGCGGGCTTCGGAATTTGCGCGCGAGCGCATCGAGGACCTGCGGACCATGCTCAAGGAAGGCGATGCGGTCGAGGCGCTGATCATCAACGTTGATCGCAAGTCGCGTTCGCTTTCGCTGTCGATCAAGGCCAAGGATCAGGTCGAGCAGAACGAGGCGATGCAGAAGCTGGCGGCCAGCAGCAATGCCAGCAGCGGCACCACCAACCTCGGTGCCCTGCTCAAGGCCAAGCTGAACCAGCAGTAATCGGGCCGAGTACTGCTCAAGACTGTCATGACCAAATCCGAGCTGATAGCCCGGCTTGCGGAACGATTTCCGCAGCTGGTGGCCAAGGATGCCGACCTCGCGGTCAAGGTCATTCTCGATGCGATGGCTGCGGCGCTGTCCCGGGGCGATCGCATCGAGATTCGCGGCTTCGGCAGCTTTGCGCTCAACTACCGTCCACCTCGCACCGGGCGCAATCCGAAGTCAGGGGAGAAAGTGCAGGTGCCGGCCAAGTACGTCCCGCACTTCAAGGCCGGCAAGGAGTTGCGCGAGCGGGTGGATAGCCCGACCGGCTGAGCTTCGCACCTCATGACGGCCGGCATGGATTGAACCAGGCGGCCCCCGCGACGAGCGGGCGCCGCGTTTTTTTTGCGAGGCGACATGACTGTCGTTTTGTGGCTGCTGCGCGGGATCGTGTTCATCGCCCTGTTTGGACTTGCGGTGAAGAACAGCGATCCGGTCGAGTTGCGTTTCTACCTCGACGGCGTCTGGGTTGCGCCATTATCGATGGTCATCCTCGCCGCGTTCGCCCTCGGCGCCGTCATCGGCCTCACGGCAACCCTAGGCGCACTCGTGCGGCGGGGCCGCGAGCTTGGCCGTCTGCGCGCGAGCGCGCCGACGGCCGCGCGGGACAACGCCAAGGGCGCTTCGTCGTGATCGCCATCGAGTTGTGGTGGCTGCTGGCGCTGCCGGTATTCTTCTCGCTGGGCTGGATCGCAGCCCGCATCGACCTCAAGCATCTGCTGCGCGAATCGCGCGCGCTGCCGCGCTCCTATTTCCAGGGACTCAATTTCCTTCTTAACGAGCAGCCGGATCGCGCCATCGAGGCATTTCTCGAGGCGGCCAAGGTCGATCCGGAAACGGTCGAGCTGCATTTTGCCCTGGGCAGCCTGTTCCGCCGGCGCGGCGAAACCGACCGCGCGATCCGGGTACACCAGAATCTTGTCGACCGCGAAGGACTGAGTGACGACCGGCGGCTACACGCGCTGGCGGAGCTAGGCCTGGATTACCTGAAGGCAGGCCTTCTCGACCGCGCCGAGGACATCTTCGTCAGGTTGCGCGGTACCGTGCGCGACGAGGAGGCACTCAAGTCCCTCCTGGAAATCTACCAGCAGGAAAAGGAGTGGCAAAAGGCCATCGGCATCGCCGAAGCGATGCCCGATCACGCCGATCACCTTTGGCAGAAAGCCATCGCCGAATTCCACTGCGAACTGGCCTCGTCGGCGATCCTCCACGGCCGCCCGGCCGAGGTGCGGACCCATCTCGACGCGGCGCTGGCCGCCAATCGCAAGTGCGTGCGCGCCATGATCCTGCTCGGCGACCTGGCGCAAAGCGAGGGCCGGCTCGACGACGCCATCGAAGCGTGGACGCGGGTCGAACAACAGAACCCGGTCTACCTTTCGCTTGTGGCGGAGAAGCTGATGGCAGTCCTGCGCCAGCAGGGGCGTTCCGAGCATGGCGGCCAGCTGATGCGCGGCTACCTCGAGCGGCATGCTTCGCTCGATCTGCTCGATGTCGCCTTCCAGTCCGAATTGAGGGAAAGCGGTCCCGAGGCGGCCTATCGGCTGGTACGCGATGAACTGCGCCGCAACCAGACCCTCCTAGGACTCGACAAGCTCCTCGAGGCCCAGGTGCTGGTGGCCCCGCCGGAGCGTCGCGCCGACCTCGAACTGGTCAAGAACCTGATTCATGCGCACACCCGGCGCGTCGCGCGTTACCGGTGCGACAATTGCGGCTTCAAGGCCCGTCAGTTCCACTGGCGTTGTCCGGCCTGCGGCGGCTGGGAAACCTATCCGCCCAGGCGCACCGAAGAGTTCGACCTGACCCCCTAGCGTCCACGCCATGATTCCCATCCCGGATACCTCGAAGGCCCGCATTCTGGTGGTCGGCGATGTCATGCTCGATCGCTACTGGTTCGGCGACGTTTCACGCATCTCGCCCGAGGCACCGGTGCCGGTGGTGAAAGTGGAACGCGTCGAGGAACGGCCCGGCGGTGCCGCCAACGTCGCGCGCAACTGCGCGGCCCTCGGCGCACGTGTCGCGCTGCTGTCGGTGGTGGGCGTCGACGAAGCGGGGCGGGCGCTGGAACGGCTGTTGGGTTCGTCGAACATCGACGCCAGCCTGCACGAGGATCCGCAGCTCGACACGACCGTCAAGCTCCGGGTCATCGGCCGCCAGCAGCAACTGTTGCGCATCGATTTCGAAAACGCGCCGGCGCACGAAGTCCTGCAAGCCAAGCTGGCCGAATACCAGCAGCGCCTCGATGCCTGCGACGTCGTCATTCTTTCCGACTACGGCAAGGGCGGGCTGACCCACATCGGCGACATGATCCGGCTGGCCCGCGCGGCCGGCAAGCCGGTGCTGGTCGATCCCAAGGGCGAGGACTATGCGCGCTATGCCGGCGTCAGCGTCATCACGCCCAACCGGGCCGAACTGCGGCAGGTGGTCGGCCGCTGGCGCGACGAGCAGGACCTTCGCGAGCGGGCACAGCGGTTGCGTGCGGAACTGGATATCGGCGCCTTGCTGCTGACGCGCTCGGAGGAAGGCATGAGCCTGTTCACGGCCGATCGGATCAGCCACGAGCCGGCGCTGGCCCGGGAGGTCTATGATGTCAGCGGTGCCGGTGACACCGTCATTGCCACGCAGGCGGTCATGATGGCTGCCGGCGCCGACCTGGCGGATGCCATGAGGCTGGCCAACCGCGCGGCGGGCGTGGTGGTCGGCAAGCTCGGCACGGCCGTATGCACCCTGCAAGAACTGACTGCGAGCTGATATGTACACCATCGTCACCGGCGCCTGTGGCTTCATTGGCGCCAACATCGTCAAGGCGCTCAACGAGCGCGGCGTCACCGAGGTCATCGCCGTCGACAACCTCAAGAAGGCCGACAAGTTCCGCAATCTGGTGGATTGCGAAATCGCCGACTACCTGGACAAGGAGGAGTTCCTCGATCTCGTCGAGGCCGGCCAGTTCGACGGCACCATCGACGCCATCTTTCACGAAGGTGCCTGCTCCGACACCATGGAAACCGACGGCCGCTACATGATGGCCAACAACTACCGCTATTCGTCGAGCCTGCTCGATTTCTGCCTCGACCAGGAAGTGCCCTACCTGTACGCCTCCAGCGCTTCCGTGTACGGCGGCGGCCGCGTTTTTCAGGAAGCGCGCGAACACGAGGGGCCGTTGAACGTCTATGGCTACTCGAAGTTCCTGTTCGATCAAATCGTCCGCAAGCACATGGCCGAAGCCAATTCGCAAGTCGTCGGCTTCCGCTACTTCAATGTCTACGGCCCGCGCGAGCAGCACAAGGGCCGCATGGCTTCGGTGGCCTTCCATCACTTCCATCAGTATCGGGAAACCGGCAAGGTCAAACTGTTCGAGGGCTGCGACGGCTACGGCAACGGCGAGCAGAGCCGCGACTTCGTCTATGTCGAGGACGTGGTCAAGGTGAACATGTTCTTCCTCGACAACCCCGGCACGTCGGGCATCTACAACCTCGGCACCGGGCGGGCGCAGCCTTTCAACGACGTCGCCGTCGCCACCGTCAACGCCTGCCGCGCGCTGGAGAACCAGCCGGCACTGTCGCTCCGGGACATGGTGGCGCAGGGCATCGTCGAATACATCGACTTTCCAGAGGCGCTCAAGGGCAAGTACCAGAGCTTCACCCAGGCCGACGTCGGCAAGCTGCGCGCCGCCGGCTACCGGGATGATTTTGCGACGGTCGAGCAGGGCGTGACGAAATACGTCCGGCATCTGGCGAAGTGACGGAACCATGAACTACAAGACACTCGAAGACTGCGTCGGCAACACACCGCTGGTGCGGCTGAAGCGGATCCCCGGCGCCGGCAACGATGCGCGCAACAACGTCATCCTGGCGAAGCTCGAAGGCAACAACCCGGCCGGCTCGGTAAAGGACCGGCCGGCGTTGTCGATGATCATGCGCGCCGAGGCGCGCGGCAAAGTCAGTCCCGGCGACACGCTGATCGAGGCGACCTCGGGCAACACCGGCATCGCCCTGGCCATGGCCGCCGCCATGCGCGGCTACAAGATGGTGCTGGTGATGCCGGAGAATCAGTCCATCGAGCGCTGCCAGACCATGCGCGCCTTCGGCGCCGAGCTCATCCTGACGCCCAAGGCAGCGAGCATGGAAGGTGCGCGCGACATGGCCGAGCGCCTGGTCGCCGAAGGGCGCGGCGTCATGCTCGACCAGTTCGCCAACCCGGACAATCCGCAAGCGCATTACGAAGGCACCGGGCCGGAGATCTGGCGCGACACCGAGGGCCGCGTCACGCATTTCGTCTCGAGCATGGGCACCACCGGCACCATCATGGGCTGTTCGCGCTTCCTCAAGGAGAAGAATCCGGCGGTACGGATCGTCGGCTGCCAGCCGGAGGAGGGCTCGCAGATCCCGGGCATCCGCAAGTGGCCGCCCGAGTATCTGCCGAAGATTTGCGACTTTTCGCGGGTTGACCGGCTCGAATACGTCAGCCAGGCCGATGCCGAGGCCATGACGCGGCAGATGGCGCGCGAGGAAGGCATCTTCGCCGGCATTTCCTCGGGCGGCGCCATGCACGTGGCCCTGCGCATCGCGGCCGAGGTCGAGAACGCCGTCATCGTGACCATCGTCTGCGATCGTGGCGACCGCTATCTTTCGACGGGCGTTTTTCCGGCTTAGCCTGCTCGCCGCGCTGCTGCCGGCGCCGCCCGCCCAGGGGGGCGCGGCGTTGACGCTGGACAGCATCCGCCATCCCTCCTTCGAGGCGGACGGCCTGCGCGTATCGCTGGCCACCCACCGGCGCGGCGAGGCCGACATCCAGGTCGATCGCCTGCTGGTCGCGGGCATCGAATATCGCCGGCTGAACCTGCATTGCGCCGATTTCATCCTCGACCTGCGGCGGCTGGATTGCCCGCGCGGCCTGATCCGGCGGGAGGATGCGCGCGGACGCGACCGGCCGGCGCTGCCGTTTTCCTTTTCCTATCGCTTCGCCGATGGTGCGACCACCCTGAGCATCGAGGGCGCCGAGGCGGTGGCGCTTTCGCCGCTGATCAAGCGCATGCGTGGCTGGCGGCCCGAAGGCCGGTTCGACCTCAAGCTGACGGCGGACCGCGAGCAGGCACGGCTCGACCTGATCGTGCGAAAAGCCCGGTTCGGCAGCGCTGCCGGCGACTTTGCCGGCGAGGGCATCGACCTCGGGCTCGAGGCGACGGCGCAGCGCATTGCCGACGGCTGGCATTGGCAGGCCCGCCTGGACTGGCCGGCCGGCGAACTATACGTCGCGCCTTGGTATCGCAAGGCTGGTATCGCAATCAACGCCGAGGGCGCGCTCAATGCCAGGGTGCTGGATGTCGCGCTGGCGCGGGTGGCCCTCGCCGGCATCGGCAATATCGACGCCAGCTGGCGCTGGGACCGCGTCGCGGCGGGCATGGAGTCGTTCGGCTTCGTCACCGAGCCGCTCGATCTCGGCACGGCCTTCGCCGAATGGGTGCAGCCCTGGCTGGATCAGTCGGCCGTGCCGAAAGTGCATGCCAGCGGCAGGGTGCGGTTTTCCGGCGCCTGGTCGAAGGGTGCCTGGCAATCGGCCTATGCCGGGCTCGAGGATGCGCGCCTGGTCGACGGCACCGACTATCTCGAATTCACCGGCATGAATGCCCGCATTCCCTGGGAACGCGGCGTCACCAGCGAAGCCGAGTTCTCGGTGGCGTCGGCGCGGCTCGGCGATTTGCCGCTGGGCGGATTTCGCATTCCCGTCCGCCTGCACGACGACGAGGTTCGCT
>CAYXZX010000148.1:0-7026 GCA_964469455.1 uncultured Rhodocyclaceae bacterium
GAGGAGTTCGCTGCCGCCTTTCAGCGCCCGTGCCGGGGCGCTGCCGGCGATTGCCAGCGCCGGCGTGAGGCTGCCGGCGGTCGCGGCGGCGACGGCCAGCGCGACGAAGCCCGCCACGGCCATTCCGTCAAGAGTCAGCGTCGGCGCCACGCCGGCAAAATAGCCGGCGCCGAGATCGCTGCCGAAAACGCTCACCGCCACATATGCGACCGCGATGCCGACGGCGGCCCCGAGCAGCCCGCCACCCAGGCCGATGATTGCGCCCTCGGCGACGACTTGCCGCAACAGGCCGCGCGCCGGCAGGCCCAGCGTGCGCAGCAGGGCGAATTCGCTTCGCCGTCGCGCCACGGCCAGTGTCTGGGTCGAGAACACAAGGAAGGCGCCGGTGAACAGCGCCACCAGCGCCAGCACCTGCAGGTTCACCCGGTAGGCGCGCGACAGGTTGCTGGCCCGGATGTCGTTGTCCTCGGGTTCGGCAACGAAGACGCCGGGGGGCAGCATGGCCGTCAGCCGGGCCTGGACCTCGGCGCGTCCAGCGCTGGGCGCCAGCCGCAGCGCGATGCGCGAGAGCCGGCCCAGGCGTGCCAGCCGCCACTGCGCCGCACCCAGATCCATGCTGGCCAAGCGATGGCCGCTGCGTGCGCCGGGAATGCCGCCGGCCACGCGCAGGGGCACGGCGGCCAGCCCCGCCTGCACGGTCAGCGTGTCGCCAACGGCAACTCCCAGCCAGCTTTGCGCAGCCGCCGAGAGGAACACCGTGTCGTCGCCGAGCAGGGCCAGGCGTTCCTCGTCGGCCGGCTTGCCGAGCAGGTCGGGCGTGATCGGCGCGGCGCGAAAGACGTCCAGCCCGACGACGCGCAGCGTCGGGACCTGACCGGGCGCCGGCGTGTCGCCACGGCTGACTTTGGCCAGTGCCGGCGCGTCGAGGATCGGCGCGTCCACCTCCAGCATCGGGCTGGCCAGCACAATGTCCGGGTCGGCGGCAACCCGTTCCAGCACGCGGTCGTCGAAACCAAGGCGCGGCCCGCGGATTTCGAGATCGGCCTGGCCGGTGGTGGCACGCACCGCCTGCGAAAACTCAGCGACCGCCGAGGCGTTGATCAGATGCACCGCCAGTCCGAGGGCCACGCCGATGGCGATGGCCGCCAGCGCTGCCAGATGTCGCCACGGATGCGCGCGCAACTCGCCGCCGGCCAGCCAAAGCCCGAGCTTCATGCCGCTGTGGGACCCTCGAACCCGCCACCGTGCGCCGCCAGTCCGGACCGGGTGAGTTCCAGCACGCGGTCGGCGCTGGCGGCGGCGTGCCCGGAGTGCGTGACCAGGATGCCGGCGGCGCCATTTGCCTTCAGCTCGGCGCGCAGCAGCGTCAGCACGCTCTGTGCGGTATCGGGATCGAGATTGCCTGTCGGCTCGTCGGCCAGCAACAGCGTCGGCCGGTGCACCAACGCGCGGGCGATGGCCACGCGCTGCAATTCGCCGCCCGACAACTCGCTCGGGTAGGCATGCAGCCGCTCGCCCAGGCCGACGGCGGCCAGCATGTCGGCCGCGCGGCGCGGATCGTCGCGGCCCAGCAGCAGAAGCGGCACGCGCACGTTCTGCGCCAGTGTCAGATGCGGCAGCACGTGGAAGGCCTGGAAGACGAACCCCAGCCTTTCGCGCCGCAGCCGCGCCGCCGGCTCGTCGGCCAGGCCCGACATGGGCTGGCCACCGACGCGGATCTCGCCCGCGTCGAGCGGCTCCAGGCCGGCGATCAGGTTGAGCAGTGTGGACTTGCCGACGCCCGATTCGCCCATGATGGCGACGTACTCGCCGGCCGCCAGCGACAAGGACAGGCCGGCGAACAGCGTGCGCCCGCCAGGCAGCGTCCTGGTGATGTTGGTGATGTCGAGCATGGCGCCATGTTATGCCATCGGGCGGGTGGCGATGAAAGTCAGCCGTGTCGGCGCGCCGGCGTCAGCGGAGCTTGCGCAGGATCAGCAAGGGCAGACGCAGGACGAAGCCCAAGAAGAGGCGGGTGTGCATCCAGGTGAGCAGGGCGTTGTCGCGCAGGTAGTTGAAGTGCGAGACGCCGCCCTCATCGGCGCGGAAGTAGCGAACCGGGGCGTCGAGGTTCACCGGCGGCACGCCGGCCCAGCAGAGACGCACCACTGCCTCGGGGTCGAAGTCGAAGCGGCGCATGAAGCGCTGGCTTTGCATCACGCGCATCAGCGGGGCGATGGGATAGACGCGGAAGCCGTAGAGCGAGTCGCCGATACCGGCCCATAGCGTTTCCAGGTTGGCCCAGCCGTTCGAGATCTTGCGGCCATTGACGCGCAGCCTGGGCGCGTCGGCATCGAATACGGGCTTGCCGAGCACCATGGCGTCGGGTGCCGCTTCGGAGGCGCGCATGAAGGCGGGGATCAGGTCGGCGGGATGCTGGCCGTCGGAATCCATGGTCAGCGCGTGGGTGTAGCCTT
This sequence comes from uncultured Rhodocyclaceae bacterium, assembly GCA_964469455.1. Taxonomy (GTDB): domain Bacteria; phylum Pseudomonadota; class Gammaproteobacteria; order Burkholderiales; family Rhodocyclaceae; genus Fen-999. The sequence continues at coordinate 2,457 of CAYXZX010000148.1, forward strand.
CGGCGGCGGCCAGCGTGATGCCTTCGAGTACGGCGGCGCCCTTGCCGCGATTTTCCGGCAGGACGATGATGCGCAGCTGCGGGTCCTGCGCGGCCATGGTCCCCAATCGCTCGGCGCTGTCGTCGGTACTGCCGTCGACCACCACCCAGACCGGCGCCCATTGCGCGCGGGCGGCGCGCACGGTGTCATGGACCTTCGGGCCAGGGTTGTAGCTGGGGATGAGCACCAGGCGCGTCGCGGAGGGCTTCAGGGCAACGCCTCCCGCGCCAATGCGGCCGAAGGGCCTTCTTTGTCGAGCTCGTCGCGAAAATAGGTTTCGAGCTGCCGTGCGAACGCCTTGGCGTTCTTCGGCGCCTCGAACCGGCGCCCCAGGCGCACCCGGAAGCGCAGTGGCAGGCTCGGGCGGCGGAACAGGGGCCAGGACTTGCCGAGATAGGGCGGCGCGTCGAAGTCGATCAACAGCGTTTGCACGGGCACGCCGGCGGAACGCGCGATCAGGCCCGCGCCGGGCGAGCACGGGCCGATCGGGAAAGCGGTGGTGCGAGTGCCCTCGGGGAAGATAAGCAATTGGGAATTCTCTTGCAGTTCGGCGCGGGCGTGGAGCACCAGCTTGACGGCCGCATCGTTCGGAATGTAGCGCGCCAGACGGGATGCCGAGCCGAGCAGCAGATTGTCCATGAGGGTCGCCTTCATGACGCAGGCGGCATAGGGCAGCCGCGAGGCGATCATGACCACATCGAGCAGCGACGGATGATTCGCGACCAGCACCAGCGCGCCGTCGCCGCGCAGGCGATCGAGTTCGGCCAGGTCGAAGCGGCAGGCGCAGAACAGTTCGAGGAAATGCAGATAGATCCTGAAGGCACCCATGATCACCCGGCGGCCGAGCGGCCGCCCCAGGCGTTCAGGCAGCAGCGGATGCAGGAGCAGGGCGAACGGCAGCCAGGCCAGGCATAGTAGCGCCAGCGTGCCGAGTCCGAGTGCCATGGCGACGCGCTCGTAGGCGCGCCAGAGCCAGGACGACGTGCGCGGCAGGCGAGACGTCCGATCAATCATCGACGCGCACGCGCGTCGTCGACTCGCCGAGGATCCACGAGACGGCAATTCCGGCTGCCGCAAAATGCTTGCGCGCGACCAGCGGGCTGTCGATGAAGCTCGCGCCCGTCAGCGTGTCGTAGCGGACGAAGGCGCCGACCCAGGTCTTCTCGTAGCGCTTCGAAAGTGAAACCAGGAACTGGCTGCCGCTGTAGCCGCCGCTGGCCTCGTAAGCCGGGCGGAACGACGTGGCGTAACGCGGCGCGACGCCATAGAAGTAGTCGTGCTGTTTCTTTGTCGCCCAGATCGGGCCGGCGACGAAACCGAGGTTCCAGCCGGGCATCGCCGGCAGGTCGGTGATGTCGAGATTGAGGTTGGGCGAAAAGATCCAGCCGATCTCGCGCGGCGAACTCTCAAGCGTGAACGCGGCGCGCAGCGGCACGCGCAGCTTGAGGAATCGCGCATGGCTGTCGCTGCGCCAGAGTGTCAGGTCCACCTGGGGGCCGAACTCGGCCGTGGGTTTCAGATCCGGCATCCCATCGCGGATGGCGACATCGTCGCTGTCGGTCGGCGGCGAGGCGGAGAGGCTAAGCGTCAGATCCACCCGGTCGGAGTCGAACAGGCTGCCCCGGATACCGTGCCGGTCGGCCTTGAGAAACTTGCCGTGATAGACGAAGTAGGGCACCGGCATCAGGAAGCTGCGCTGCTTGTCCGAGCCGCGATAGGCGGGAAAGCTGAAGGCGGCGATGCCTGCGCCCAACTCCCACAGCGGCTTGTCCTCGGCCGCGGTGGCGACGTTGGCGGCAAGGACGCCCAGCAGGGTCACGAGTCGGGCGGATTTCATCAGCAATTCCCCATGGCATGGGAGGCGTTCGCCTCGATTTCAACCAACAAATCGGCGCGGCAGATGTCGGCCTGGACGTATTCGATCGACAATCCCGTGCCGATGGCTTGCTCCAGCGTTCGATGCACGACTGCCTGGTCCGCGACATGGCGAACATAAGCCCTCAGCCGCAGTTCGCCAAGCGTGTAGTCGACGGTGCGCGCTTCGGCATTCGCCGATGCCAGCATGGCCGCCAGATTGGCGACGATTTCGCGGGTCTGGCCCGTGATATCGTCGCGATGCAGGGTCCGATGGCCGAGGATGCTCGCCGTCCCCGAGATGAACAGCAGTTCCCGGCCGGGCAGGTAGGCCAGGGCGGCGCGGGAAAATGTCGGGCTGCGCGGCCCGTAGGCAGCGGGGTAGTCGTAGGCACTGACCTGGCGCGGATTCTCGAGCGGCACGGCTTCCGTGCGGCCAGCCATGAAAGCGATGGTCAGCGGACCCGAATGCGTGCCCAGCGCACATGCGGCGGGCACGTTGCCGCGCGTCAGTCGGCCGCCGGCGACGAAGGCATCGTGCCGGCCGATGTTGAACTGCCGATAACGCTCAAGGCCGCCGGTTTCCTTGTTGATGTCGGCAAGGTAGTTCCATGTCCGCCACAGATGCGGCCGTCGCTCGCGCTCGATCAAGGTGAAGATGCGTCGGTAGGCATCCTCGGCGGCTCGCTGGAGCGGCAAGCCCGAGCCCCCGAAACTGCCTTCCTCGACGTCGACGATGCCGTAGAGGACGTGGTTGTCGAGTCGATAGCGGATACCGGCGTCGTTCCCGATGCGACCGGATTCGCCGTCATTCGAGATCGAGCCGAGAACGCCCACCCGAGTCAGTGCCTCCTCGGCGGAGAGTCCGGTCAATCCCGGAAGACCGGGCCGTGCGTCGACCGTCGGTCGCTCTTGCTCACCAATGCTCATGCTTGCTGCCGATCCAGGCGAAACAATGAAAATTATACTTGCGCGACCGATACCATCCGGCTATCCGGTCGGACCCGCCGCGACACCTTGACTGGCGACATCGCGGCGACGGCGTCGGCCTGAAGCTCCGGCGAAAGCGCCGGGCGCAGGCCGAGCGGCTGGCGCGGGTGCGGCGCGAAGCTCCGCCTGGCACGTTCAAGGGCATCCCGGCTCTTGCTGAAATAATGCGCGGCGGCGATCGTCCGCGGCAAGTGTTTGACGACATGCCAAAGGCTCCAGCGATGTTCCCAGAGCCGTCTAGCGAAGCGGCGGCGATACCCCTCGCTGTCGTAGAACCGGCGCACGTGCCAGTTGTAAAGCGCATCCATCTGCTCGCGCGACTCGAAGCCTTCGGGTTTGTAGACGAAGTTGAGGCAATTCATGAGCCGCCAGTCCTCGACGAAGTCGCCGGCTCGCCCGGCAATGCACTCGTCCCAGATCGGCGCGCCATGCAAGGGCGCGAACTTGGTCATGTTCATCTCGTCGAGGTCGAGCGAGAGAATGAAGTCGCTGGTGGTTCTGATGGTCGCGGGTGTTTCGCCCGGCATGCCGAAAATGAACAGGCCCTTGGCGCGCAACCCGGCGGCGTGGATCTGCTCGACGGTCTTTCTAACCGCTTCCAGCGTGACGCCCGCCTTGTGGCGTCTCATCATTTCCGGGTCCGCCGACTCGATGCCCATCGACACCATCAGCGCGCCCGCCTTCTTGAGCTTGGCCAGCATCTCGTCCGAGGTATGGCCGGTGCGGATCGCGCAATTGAACTGCATGCCGAGCGGCTTCTCGATCAGCAGGTCGCAAAGCTCGTTAACCCGGCGCTTGTTGGCGGTGAACAGGTCGTCGTAGAAGTTGATGTGATGCACGCCGAAACGGTCGCGCAGATGCTTCATGTGGTCATGGACATACTGCGCCGAATTGACCTTGTAGAGCCGCTCGAACACCGTGCGGTCGCAGAAGGAGCAGGTGTAGGGGCAGCCGCGCGATGTGATCATCGTCGCGCCGCGGCGCTTTTCATGGGCGAACAGCGGCAGGTGGTAGCCCTGAGGAAAGCCGGCCAGCTTCTCCCATGCCGGGAATGGCAGTTCATCCAGATGGCGAATGCGGTCGCGGCGTGCGTTGGTGACTGACTTTCCACTGGCATCGCGCCAGACGAGATTGGCAATGTCCTTCGGCGCCTTGCCGTCGGCGAGGTCGAGCATCGCGCCTTCGCCTTCGCCGATCACCAGCCAGTCGATCTCCGGGAAGTGGTCCAGGATCGGCGCGCCGATCGACGACACATGCACGTTGCCGAACACGATCGTCGCTTGCGGCCGGCGCGCCTTGACGATGGCCGCCATTTCGACCGCATCCATGAATCCGGACGTGGTGGCCGAAAAGCCGACCATCTCGGGATCGCCGGCAAGGATGAGTTCGGCGTTGGCTTCGACGGTGGCGGGGGCGCATGGCCCGAGACAGTCGTGCACCGTGGTTGGATGGCCATGCCTTTCCAGCCACGAGGCCAGCTGCAGGATGCCGATCGGCGCCATGCGGTTGGCGAGCACGGAGAAGTCCGGCTGGCCGGGCACGAAGTTGAAGCCGGCGGGATGAACGAGTGTAATTCTCATGGAGCGGGCCGAAAGCGCCATGATATATGCTCGTAGCAACGGCGCCTTGGCGGCGCGCGATAGAATGGCCTTATGGAAAACGACCGATCCCGGGAACAGGTTGAACA
>CAYXZX010000149.1:0-6989 GCA_964469455.1 uncultured Rhodocyclaceae bacterium
CACACCGGGTGAAGGCAGCACCTTCTGGTTCACCGCGCGTTTGCGGAAAGGAATGCACGGGTCGGACGCAGCTGGCGAAATCCACACGCTGAAAGCCGAGGAAATCCTCCAGCGCGACCACAGGGGAACACGCGTCCTGCTGGCCGAAGATGAACCGATCAATCGCGAGATCTCACTCATGATCCTTGACGATGCCGGTCTGGCCACCGACACCGCCGAGAATGGCGAGCAGGCGCTCCGGCTGGCCGAAGAGAACGCTTATGCGCTCGTGCTCATGGACATGCAAATGCCGGAGATGGACGGTCTGGAGGCAACGCGCCGCATCAGGCGGCTGCCACGCCATGGCGATACGCCGATCCTGGCCATGACCGCCAATGCGTTTGCCGAGGACAAGGCAAGGTGCGTCGCCGCAGGCATGGACGACTTCATTGCCAAGCCCGTTGACCCGGAACTTCTTTACGCCGCCATCCTGAAATGGTTAAGGACGACAAAGCCTGGAACTCGGCGGCACGACTCTTGAGCATTGCCCTCAACCGCCCCCTACAGGCTGCGCCTGGATCGTCTGGCCTAAAATGGGCACCAGGTCACTATTCGAAATAATGGATCGGAAGCAGAGGCGATGTCGTTCACGCTGGTCTGGGAAGACCGAGGGGCCTACAAGAAGTTCTCGGACTTCGTGTCGTTTTCGGAATATGCCCGGAGCCAGGAGCTGGTTCTTGCCGATCCGCGTACCGATGATCTCCGTTACGTGATCAACGATCTCCTTGATGTCAAGAGCTACTCGGTCACCACGGACGAGGCCGAGTATGCCGCCGTGTTCAATCGTGGCGCCAGCAGTTCGAACCCGCGCCTGCGCATTGCCTTTGTGACCAAGGATGCCAAGGTCGTCATGCTCGTCAAGCTGGTTTCGGTTCTGTCATCCTATCCCGTAAAGACCTTTTCAACCGTAGAGGACGCCAGGGTCTGGGTCTCGGCAGACACCTAGGGATTGGCGGAAAGGCAGCTAGACGTTAGCGACAGTTGCCTGCTCGGCGGAAGGCGATACCGCCACACCGGATGTCGCCGCATGGCGACGAACGTCCGTCCTGGCACGCAACCGGTAGCATCGCTCGACCATAAACAAACGGGAGGCCTAGATCATGAAAACCGACAACATCTTTACCGCGAAACCCGTGGCACTTGCCGCTTTGATGGCGCTCGGAAACTCGGCGTGGGCGGCCACAGGCATTCAGGTCGGCGGCAGCGGCAAGACTTACGCATCCGCCGACGTGCAATGCGCGCTGCATCCCGTTGCGGGCATGTCGCCGCTGGTCAAGGCCGGGCTGTACAACCCGAAGCGCGCTTCGAGCGCCACGGTTTCGCTCAACGACAGCCCCGTCGCCACCGTCACGTTCTTCAATCCCGACGCTGACGTGTGGCTCGCCAACCAGGTCAACACGGTGGTCGTAGCCCTCGGCAAGCGCTCGGCGGACAGCTACACGTTCGACGCGACGCTGTCTTACCCCGGCCAGCCGAACATCTGCATTCCGGACACCGCGGGCAACACCATCAGCGGCGATCTCGAATATGCCGCCAGTTCGAAGTCCTATGCCACCGTGGTGCCGGGGTGCGCATTGAACGCCCTTACCGGGCAGGCACAGCCTTACGTCAATCTCTTCGACAATGGCACCTACCTGCTCAACGTGTCCATCAACAACGTGCCCCTCACACAGTTGGGCCAATCCCGCCCCCACACGCCGGTGTTCCTGGCGCCCGGCCTCAACGTCATCTCCGCCGCCAACGGCTCCTTGTCGATCGACTACTACGTCCGCGACGGGGGCGCCGGCAGCTGCACGCTGCCCTGACGTCACCCCCTGTCCCCGGAGCGATTGACGCGACGGGGACACATCGCCGCATCGGCCAAGGACCGGAACGTGGCAATCGAATGACGCATTAGTTGACTTTTTTTATCAAGCAATCAGGTATGCTTGTCTCGCCCGACGGGTGTTGCATCATTTCCCAACATCGCGAAAGAGAGACCAAAATGAAAACAGCCCTGATTGCGAGCGTGTCCGCCGCGCTCGTCACCGCCTGCGGCTCCCTGCCGAATTCACAACCGCTCGCCGAGGCGCGCCTGGAGGCGCGCTCGGGCAGCAGCGTGGCGGGCACCGTCACGTTCGCCCCCGCCGGCGACAAGGTGCGCGTCGAAGCCAGGGTCGATGGCCTGACGCCGGGTGCGCACGGCTTCCACGTCCATGAGCTCGGCGATTGCAGCGCCGCCGACGGCGCCAGCGCGAAGGGGCATTTCAACCCGGCCGGCAAGATGCACGGCCACGCGGGCGGCGAGCGCCATGCCGGCGACATGCCGAACCTCGAGGCCGACGCCAGCGGCAACGCCAGCCTGGTCGTCGAGGTCCCGCAGATGGCAATCGTCGAAGGCCCGGCCGGCATTGTCGGCCGCAGCGTCGTCGTCCATGCCGATCCCGACGACTACAAGTCCCAGCCGGCGGGGAATTCCGGCAAGCGCATAGCCTGCGGCGTCATCCGCCTGCGCTGAAGCGAGGCACAGTCGATGGCGTGCCGGCGCGGTCTTGAAACCGTGGTAGGCGACCCAATATCGCCTCGAACGAAGTTCGAGAGATCGATACATGAGCGAAGCCCTGATCGTCGTCTGCCCGCACTGTCACACGGCCAACCGCGTGCCCGCCGAGCGCCTCGACGCCGGCGGCACCTGCGGCAAGTGCAAGGGCGGGCTGTTCGCCGGTGCGCCGGTGGAAGTCAACGAAGCCGCATTCGACCGGCATGTCGGCCGCTCCGACCTGCCGATCGTCGTCGATTTCTGGGCGCCATGGTGCGGCCCCTGCCGCATGATGGCGCCGGCCTTCGCGCAGGCGGCCGGCGCGCTGGAGCCCCGCTATCGACTGATCAAGGTCAACACCGAGGAGGAGCAAGCCCTGGCCGCCCGCTTCGGCATTCGCAGCATCCCGACCGTCGCCGTATTCAAGGGCGGCCGCGAAGTCGCCCGCCAGGCCGGCGCCATGGACGCCGGCACGCTGATGCGCTGGATACGGTCGAACGCCTGACCGGACCACCGGCGCATAGTCAGCCGTCGCGGCGCGCCTCGACCCGGACCGCGGCGCATGTTTGAAACATCGCTGCTGGCCCGTGCCGAGGATTTGTCAGACGATGACTGGCAGCAGCTCGCGGCCGACGGCGATCCCTTTGTCACCCGCGCCTTCCTCGTCGCGGCGGAACGCTGCGTCACCGATCGCGGCCCGCTCGGCTGGCGGCCGATGCACATCGTCCTGCGTCACGCCGACCGACGCATCGCCGCGCTGCTGCCGGTTTACGCCCGTCACCACTGGTACGGCGACTTCGCCATGGACTATGGCTGGGAACCGGCATGGCGCCAGGCCGGTCTCGCCTACTTCCCCAAGCTGGTCAGCGGTGTGCCGTTCACGCCCTCGCCGGGGCCGCGCCTCCTTCTGGCAGGCCGCGACGCCGCACCCGGCACGGCCGGCGCCTTGATCGAGGCGGCGATGGCGCTGACCGCCGAAACGCACGCCTCGAACTGGCAGTGCCTGTTCGTGCGCGAGCCGGATCGCGCCGCGCTCGATGCCGCCGGAATGCTGCTGCGGCGCGGCGTGCAGTTCCACTGGCGCAATCGCGGCTACCGCGACTTCGCGGACTTCCTCGCCGGCTTCACGGCCGAGAAGCGCAAGAAGATGAAGCGCGAGCGGCGCGCCGTGCATGACGCCGGCCTGCGCATCGAGGCGCGCCATGGCGACGAGATCGGCGACGCGCACTGGCAGGCCATCCATCGCCATTACCGGGATCCCTTCGAGCGGCTCGGCGGCGTGCCCGCCTTCAGCCTCGAGTTCTTCCGCGCGGTCGGCGCCGCGCTGGGCCCACGCATGGTGGTGTTCTCGGCTTTCGCCGACGAAACGCCGGTAGCCTCGGCCATCTGCTACCGCGACGACACGGCGCTCTACGGGCGCCACTGGGGCACCGACGTCAACGTACCCGGCCTGCATTTCGAACTGTGCTACCACGCCGGCATCGAGTACGCCATCGGCCATGGCCTGCAACGCTTCGAGCCCGGTGCGCAGGGCGAGCACAAGGTCGCGCGCGGCTTCGAGCCGGTGTCGACCTGGTCGGCCTTTTGGATCGCCGACCCGCGCCTGCGCGACGCGGTGGCACGCCACCTGCGGCGCGAGGATGGCGCGATGATCGACTACCAGGCCGAGATGACGGCGCACCTGCCGTACCGCGACCCGCCGCGGGTTCCCTCACCGAGCGCGGCGTAACACGCTCCGCCTCGATGCACGCCAAAGTCAGCCATGGCGGCACGCCGCCCGGTGGCACCAACACCCGGCGGTAAAATGCCGCCCATGCCCGATTCCCTCCTCCAGCGCAGCCAGGCCACCGTCTGGCACCCCTGCACGCAGATGAAGCAGCACGACGCGGGCGCCGCCTCGCCGCTGCCGCTGTTGCCCGTGGCGCGCGGCGAGGGTCCGTGGCTGGTCGGCGCGGACGGCCGGCGCTGGCTCGACGGCATCAGCTCCTGGTGGGTCAACCTGTTCGGCCACTGCAACCCGCGCATCAACGCCGCGCTGCGCGACCAGCTGGAGACGCTCGAACACGTCATCCTCGCCGGCTGCACGCATGCGCCCGTGGTGGAACTCTCCGAACGGCTGTCGGCGCTCACCGGCAAGGTGCTCGGCCACTGTTTCTATGCCTCCGATGGCGCCTCGGCCACCGAGATCGCGCTCAAGATGTCGGCGCACGCCTGGCGCAACGCTGGCCGGCCGCGCAAGAACCGATTCCTCTGCCTGGCCGGCGGCTACCACGGGGAAACGGTCGGCGCGCTGGGCGTCACCGACATTGCCCTTTTCCGCGACGCCTACGCGCCGCTCCTGCGCGCCGCGACGGTACTGCCCTCGCCCGATGCGCGACGCGGTGCAGACGCGGTCGCCCTCGCCATCCAGGCGCTCGAAGCGCATCTCGCCGAACATCATGCCGAGACGGCCGCGCTGATCGTCGAGCCGCTGGTGCAATGCGCGACGGGCATGGCCATGCACGACCCGGAATACCTGCGCCTGGCCCGCGCGCTCTGCGACCGCCACGAAATCCACCTCATCGCCGACGAGATCGCCGTGGGTTTCGGTCGCACCGGCACTTTCTTCGCGCACGAGCAGGCCGGCATCCGCCCCGACTTTCTGTGCCTGTCCAAGGGCATCACCGGCGGCTACCTGCCGCTCTCGGTCGTCATGACGACGGATGCCATTTACCAGGCCTTCTACGACGATGACACCGCACGCGGTTTCCTGCATTCGCATTCCTACACCGGCAATCCGCTGGCCTGTCGGGCCGCGCTGGCGACGCTCGACATCTTCGCACAGGACGACGTGCTGGCGACGAACCGGGTCAAGTCGGACCGCATGGACGCGCTGCTGCGGCCGCTGGCCGATCATCCCGCCGTCAGGCACTACCGCCGGCGCGGCATGATCTTCGCGCTCGATGTCGATGCCGATACGGGCTTCGGCCGCCGCTTCCACCGCGCCGCGCTGGATCGCGGCGTGCTGCTGCGCCCCATCGGGAACACGATTTACCTGATGCCGCCCTACGTCCTCGACGAAGAACAGACCGAACTGCTCTGCCGGGTCACCGGCGAAGCACTGGCGTCGGCGCTGCGCCCATGAGCATCGCCAGCGAACTTGCCGCGCTGGAAGCCGAAGGCCTGCTGCGCCGACGGCGTGTCGCCGGCTCCCCTTGCGAGCCGGAGATGGCCATCGATGGCAGGACCGTGCTGTCCTTCGCCAGCAACGACTACCTCGGCCTCGCCGCCGACCCCCGCCTGATCGATGCCCTGGCCGAGGGCGCGCGCGCCTGGGGCGTTGGGGCCGGCGCATCGCATTTCCTCGGCGGGCATTTCGAGCCGCACGCGCAACTGGAAGAACGGCTGGCCGCCTTCGTCGGCGCCGAGCGGGCTTTGCTGTTCTCCACCGGCTACATGGCCAACATCGGCATCCTGCCGGCGCTGGCCGAGCGCGGCGACGTGATCTTCACCGACAGGCTCAACCATGCCTCGCTGATCGACGCGGTGCGCCTGTCCAACGCCTTCAGCCACCGCTACCCGCACCTCGACCTCGGCGTGCTCGAAGGACAGCTGGCCGCCAACCGCGGCAAGAAGCGCCTGATCGTCACCGACGCGGTGTTCAGCATGGATGGCGACATCGCGCCCCTGCCCGAACTGCTGGCGCTGGCCGAGCGCTTCGACACCTGGCTGGTGGTCGACGACGCGCACGGCTTCGGCGTGCTCGGCCCTCGGGGACGCGGCACGGCGGCGTGCTTCGGCCTGCGCCCGGGCGGACGCCTGCTGCTGATGGGCACGCTGGGCAAGGCGGCCGGCGTGTCCGGCGCTTTCGTTGCCGGCGACGGCGATGTCATCGAGTGGCTGACGCAGAAAACCCGCACGGCAATATTCACCACCGCCGCGCCACCGGCGCTGGCCGTCGCGCTCCTGGCGAGCATCGAGCTGCTCGAGGCCGCCGACGACCGCCGGAGCCACCTGCAGGCGCTCATCGCCCGCCTGCGCGCGGGGCTGGGGCCGGTCGCGGCGCGGCGAGGCTGGCGCCTGCCACCCTCGGCCACGGCCATCCAGCCATTGGTCATCGGCGGCAACCGGGAAACGCTGGCCGTCGCCGAAGCCTTGCTGGCGCGTGGCATCTGGGCGCCGGCGATCCGGCCGCCGACAGTGCCGGAAGGCACGGCGCGGCTGCGCATCTCGCTGTCGGCCGCGCATGCCGAGGGGCATGTCGACCGGCTGGTCGCGGCGCTCGACGAGGCGGCGCGGTGACGCCGCTGGCGCTGATTCCCGGCTGGGGATTCGACGAACGGATCTGGCAGCCGGTCGTCGACCTCCTGGCGGCCGACTTCACCATCCATCATCTCGACCGCGATCGTCCCGAGACGGTGCCGGCCGGTGCCATCGTGTGCGGCTGGTCGCT
>CAYXZX010000150.1:0-6927 GCA_964469455.1 uncultured Rhodocyclaceae bacterium
GACGCCGGCCCGGCACGCCCGCACGGCGCCCGGCAGCGCCCGGGCGACGTCGTCCGCCTGCGGCGCCTTCTTCGCCAGCAGGCCCTCGGCTTCATCCGCCGTCAGCGCATCGATCAGGCCCTTCTTGCGGTCGACCAGGCCCGGCGCCTCGCACAGGAATATCAGCTTGTCCGCCCGCACGGCGGTCGCCACCGCCTCGGCCACCTCCTCCCAGGCGAGGTTGAAGATCTCGCCGGTCGGCGAAGCGCCGATGGGGGTGACGAGTACCACGTTCTCCTGCGCCAGGTCGGCCTGGATTTCTTCCGCGACCACCTTGCGCACCGCGCCGGTCCACTGGAAATCGACGCCATCGACCACTCCGACCGGGCGCGCGGTGATGAAATTGCCGCCCGTGACGCGCAGGAAGCCACCGGCCAGCGGCGTGTTGGGCAGGCCCTGCGAGAGCATGGCCTCGATCTCGATGCGTGTCACGCCCATGGCGCGCTTGACGCATTCCAGCGCTTCACTGTCGGTGACGCGCAGGCCCTTGTGGAAACGCGGCACCAGTCCGCGCGAGGCCATCTCGGCATCGATCTGCGGCCGCGCGCCATGCACCAGCACCAGGCGAATGCCCATGCTGTCCAGCAGCGCCACGTCGTGGATGAGCGCCTCCGCCTTGTCGGACTGCAGAACCTCGCCCCCGAAAGCGATGACGAAGGTCTTGCCCCGGAAGGCGTGGATGTAGGGTGCCGCCTGGCGCACCCAGGCGACGAGCCGGGTATCGGTGACGGGCGCGGCTGATTCGGTGGCGGCAGTCATGATCATGCCATCTTCGGTGACTCGGACGCGGCAATCATAGCCTTTTTTGCCCGCGGCCTGCCTCGATGCGGCCGATCGACCGGCGGATCAATAATCGCCCCACACGGCCATCATCGCCGCCAGCGCCGCCATGCCCGCCGTCTCGCTCCGCAGCACGCGCGGCCCGAGGCTGATCGCCCGAAAACCCGCCAGCCTGGCCGCCGCGAGTTCGCCTTCCTCGAAACCTCCCTCGGGGCCGACCAGCAGGGTCACCGGTCCCGTCGGCGGCTCAAGGTCCCTGAGGCGCAGTTCAGCATCCGGCGCCAGCATCAGCCGACGTTCAGCCGGCTCGCGTTGCTCGGCAAAGTACCGCATCAGATCGACGAGCGGCCCGACCTCGGGCACCAGGTTGCGCCGGCATTGCTCGCAGGCGGCCACGGCAACGGCCTGCCAGTGCGTCACCCGCCGTTCCATGCGCTCCCCCGACAGGCGGATGACACTGCGCCGGGCAACCACGGGCCTGATGCGCGCGACGCCCAGCTCCGTGCATTTCTGCACGATCCAGTCCATCTTGTCGGCGGCCGGCAGGCCCTGTATCAGCGTGACCGGGATCGGCGATTCGCGATCCGCCTCGTCGAAGGATTCGAGCACTGCCGCCACGACCTTGCCGACGCGATGCAGACGCGCGCGCCATTCGCCGCCGCGGCCGTCGAACAGGATCAAGGCCTCGCTCTCCTCCATGCGCAGGACCTTCGCCACATGATGCGACGCCTCGGGCGGCAGGTCGACCGTCGCGCCCGGCGCCAGCGGGAAAGGGCAATGGATGCGGGGTATCATGAAATGATTATAGGTTGGGAGAACGCTCATGGTCAGCACGCCCACGCCCGTTTGCGACATCGGCTGGCAGGCCGTCGACTTCGACCTGCCCGGCGTCGACGGCAAGCGCCACAGCCTCGCCTCGGCGCGCGGCGCCAAAGGCCTGCTGGTGATGTTCATCTGCAATCACTGTCCTTACGTCAAGGCCGTGATCCACCGTATCGTTCGCGATACACGCGAGCTGCAAGCCCTCGGCGTCAATGCCATCGCCATCATGAGCAATGATCCGACCGACTATCCCGAGGATTCCTGGAGCCGCATGGTGGACGTCGCGCGGGAATTGTCGTTTCCTTTTCCGTATGTCCTCGATGAAAGCCAGCAAGTCGCCAGGGCCTATGGCGCGGTGTGCACACCGGATTTCTTCGGCTTCAACGCCGACCTGTGCTTGCAGTACCGTGGCAGGCTGGACGCGTCGCGCAAGGAAACGGCGCCGGAAGACGCGCGACGCGACCTGTTCGAAGCCATGAAGCAGGTTGCGCTGACCGGACACGGCCCGCGCGAGCAGATCCCCGGCATCGGCTGCTCGATCAAATGGAAAAACGACTGAAATCCGACAACAAGCTAAATTAATTGGATTGATTGCCGTATAAGCATTATAGAATCGAATCGGAGTTACACCGTCGAACTTCCAGGCTGTCGATGCCTGGACTTCCACCATCGGAGACGGACGCCGCATGAGTCTCACCAAGAAAATCTGGCTCGTACTCGGCCTGCTGGTGGGATTGATGCTGGCCGTGGATGTTGCCACGACCCGGCACCGGCTCGCCGAGGAAGCGCGACTGGAGAGCGAAAAGGACGCCCGCAACGTGCATGCCGTGGTGATGGCGATGCGCCGCGTCTATCAGGAGCAGTTCGTCAGAAGCGGCCTGCCGGTCAACGATACGACGCTGGGATTCCTGCCCGCTCATTCGCTCGCACAAATCGCGCGTGAGTTTCCCAACTGGAGCAACAGCGGCATTCGCTTCAGCAACGTCTCGGACCGCCCGCGCAACCCGGCCAACATCGCGGATCGCTTCGAGATGGATGCCATCGCATGGTTTCGCGCCAATCCCGCGGCAACCGAGCGGATGCGCGACATCGTCGAGGACAATGGCAACGCGTTCCTCCATTACGCCGCGCCGATCCGCATCGAGGCGCCGTGCCTGAAGTGTCACGGCGCCCGCGCCGACGCGCCAGCGGGCCTCGCCGAAAAATACGACACGGCGTTCGACTATCGGGTCGGCGATCTGCGCGGCATCGTCAGCATACGCATACCGAAGGCCACGCTCGAGGAACGACTGGGCGCGACCTGGCGCAAACGGCTGGTCGAAAGCCTGGTCGGCTATGCCGTGCTCTTCGTTGGTCTTGGCCTGTTGGTGCACATGCTGATCATCCGGCGGCTGGCCAGGCTGCAGTCGAGCGCGGACAAGCTGGCCGCGGGCAATTACGAGACCCGGGCCTCGTCGCCGGGCACCGATGAAATCTGCCAGCTGGCGGGCAGCTTCGACCGGATGGCCGAAGCGGTGCAGGCGCGCGACCAGCAACTGGTGCGGCTGTCGCATTACGACCCGCTGACCGGACTGCCCAATCGCATGCTGCTCGAGGACCGCCTGGATCTGGCGCTCGCCCTGTCGCTGCGCCAGTCGATCCACGGAGCGCTGCTATTGGTCAACATCGACCGCTTCAAGATGCTCAACGATGCCCGCGGCCATTCGCTGGGCGATGCACTGCTGGTAGCCCTGGGTGGCCGCCTGTTCGGGCTGCTGCGCGACGGCGACACCCTGGCGCGCATCAGCGCCGACGAGTTCGCCATTCTCCTGCAGGGCTTGCACACGCATCGCGAAACGGCATCCAACGGCGCCCTGGCGGTGGCGCAGAAGGTCCACGCCGACCTGCGCCTTCCCTTCATCCTCTCGGGGAACGAAGAGATCACGCTGACGGCGAGCATCGGCGTGACGCTATGCCCCGACGGCGTCAGCGATTCGCCGCGCGAAGTGCTGCGCCGTGCCAACACCGCGCTCCACCGCGCCAAGGATGCCGGCGGCCACCAGATCGCCTTCTTCGAGACCGGCATGGGCGAAGTCGCGGAACAGCGCTTTCGCGTCGAGCGGGAATTGCGCAAGGCCATCGCCGGTGGCGAGTTGCGCCTCTACCTGCAACCCCAGGTGGACGACCGCGGTCGCCGGGTCGGCGCCGAGGCACTGGTGCGCTGGCAACATCCCGAACGTGGCCTGCTGCCCCCCGGCGCCTTCATCGGCATCGCCGAGGAATCCAACCTCATCGTCGAGGTCGGCGGCTGGGTGCTGGCCGAGGCGTGCCGCCTCATGGCAGGGGAAACCGTCGCGGGACGACCGTTGCGCATGTCGGTCAACATCAGCCCCCGGCAGTTCCGCCAGCCTGATTTCGTATCATGGGTGAAGGACGTTCTGGCCGCCAGCGGCGCCGATCCCGCGCACCTGACCCTTGAAGTCACGGAAGGTCTGGTCATCGACAACGTCAGCGACGTGGTGGCCAAGATGAGCGAACTGACCGCGCTTGGCATTCATTTCTCGATCGACGATTTCGGCACCGGCTACTCGTCGCTGGCCTATCTCAAGCGCCTGCCGATCAACGAGCTGAAGATCGACAAGACCTTCATCCAGGACGCCCCCACCGATCCGGGCGACGCCGCCGTGGTCGAGACGATACTCTCGGTGGCGCGCCACATGCACCTGAAGGTGGTGGCGGAAGGCGTCGAGACCGAGGAACAGGCGAGTTACCTGCGCCAGCTGGCCAACATCACCTATCAGGGCTATCTCTTCGGCAAGCCCGATCCGGCGGAAGTCTGGCTGGAACGCTGGAACGCCGGCACCTGATGCCTACGGCCGGCGCGGCGTTCCGCCACGGCTGACTTTCGCGGTCGCGCGTCGGGATGGCGCGACGCCTGCCGGGACGATCGGCGCCTGCTCGACGATCAGCCGCGGTCCCTCGGTGCGCACGAACTC
Organism: uncultured Rhodocyclaceae bacterium; assembly: GCA_964469455.1. Taxonomy (GTDB): domain Bacteria; phylum Pseudomonadota; class Gammaproteobacteria; order Burkholderiales; family Rhodocyclaceae; genus Fen-999. The sequence goes on from CAYXZX010000150.1 coordinate 4,617, forward strand.
CAGGAACGCCGATGCCATCGGCAGCAGCTGCTTGTCGGCACGCCGCACCACGTACCACTGCCGCGTCACGGGCGTGCCGGCCACGGGCAAGCGCACCAGCCGGCCGGCGGCCAGCTCCAGGCCTATGGTGTGCTCCGAAATGAAGGACAGGCCCATGCCCGCCATGACCGCCTGCTTGATGGTTTCATTGCTGCCCATCTCGGTCGTGTCGGTGAGCGTGACGTGATGCCCGGCGAAGAAACGCTCCATGGCGCCGCGCGTCCCGGAACCCGGCTCGCGGATCAGGAAGGGCTGGTCGGCGAGGTCGGCGGGATCGACACGCTTGCGCGCGGCGAGCCGATGCCCGGGCGCGGCGATGATGACGTGCGGATGGTCGGCAAACACCGAGGCCACCGTTGGGAATTCGCGGGGCGGCGCGCCCATGATGGCCAGGTCCACCTGGTTGTCGCCGAGCTGGCGCACCAGGGTCTCGCGATTGAAGACGCCCAGGCGCAGCTCCGCCTCGGGATGGGACGCGCGAAAGGCCACCAGCAGGCGCGGCGCGAAATACTTGGCGGTGGACACGACGCCCAGAATCAGCCGCCCGCCCTTGGCGCCCCGGATCGCCGCCAAGGCCTCGTCCGCCTCGCGCAGCTGCTGGCCGACGCGGCGGGCATGGCGCAGCAGCTCCTCGCCGGCGCCGGTCAGGTGGATGCGCTTGCCCATCTGCTCGAACAAGGGCATGCCAACCTGATCGGCCAGCGCCTGGACCTGCATCGACACCGCCGGCTGGGTAAGGTGCAATTCCTCGGCGGCCCGAGAAAACGACAGGTGGCTGGCGACCGATTCGAAGACCTTGAGCTGGCGCAGGGTGACATTTTTCATGGCCTGTCATCTTATCATCTCGATAAAAAATCATGACTGGTACTTATGGATCGTTCCCGATAGTCTTGCCGCCATGCGCCTGCAAGCACTGATCTTCGACGTCGATGGCACGCTCGCCGAGACCGAGCGCGACGGCCATCGCCCCGCGTTCAATGCCGCGTTCCAGGATGCCGGCCTGCCGTGGCACTGGGACGTCGGCACCTACGGCGAACTGCTGTCCGTCACCGGCGGCAAGGAACGGATGCGCCACTTCGCCGAACGCCACGACCCGGATTTCCTCCGGCGGCCCGATGCCGACCAGGCCATTCGCACCCTTCACGCCGACAAGACGCGACATTACCTGTCGCTGCTGGAAGCCGGCGGCATACCGCTGCGTCCCGGCGTCGCCGCCCTGATTGCCGAGGCGCGCGCGGCGGGCGTGCGCCTGGCCATCGCTACCACGACGACGCCCGACAATGTCACGACGCTGCTGCGCACCCGCCTGGCGCCGGATGCGCCCTCGTGGTTCGAGGCAATCGGTGCCGGCGACATCGTGTCGAACAAGAAGCCGGCACCCGACATCTATCTCTGGGTGCTGGCCAAGCTGAGCCTGCCGCCGGAATCCTGCCTGGCCATCGAGGATTCCGCCAACGGCCTGAAGTCAGCCATGGCGGCGCGCCTGCCGACGGTGGTCACCCGAAGCATCTACACCGCCGACCACGACTTCACCGGTGCCCTGAACGTGCTGCCCGATCTCGGGCGGACCCGATTGCCCGACCTTGAGCTTATACATCAGATCAAAAACTCTTAATGTTATTTATGCCAGACGACCACTAGGATGGCGCTTGTTCGATTCCGGCCAAGCTCGGCCGCAGACAACTTAAGGAGCAGACCATGGATCAATCCGCCCGCTACGCCGACTTGAGCCTTCGCGAAGAAGACCTGATCAAGGGCGGCAAGCACATCCTGTGCGCCTACAAGATGAAGCCGAAGGCCGGCACCGGCTATCTGGAAGGCGCGGCCCACTTCGCGGCCGAGTCGTCGACCGGCACCAACGTCGAAGTCTCCACCACCGACGAATTCACCAAGGGCGTCGACGCGCTCGTCTACCACATCGACGAAGCCACCGAGGAAATGCGCATCGCCTACCCGATCGACCTGTTCGACCGCAACATCATCGACGGCCGCATGATGATCGTTTCCTTCCTCACCCTGACGATCGGCAACAACCAGGGCATGGGCGACATCGAGCACGCCAAGATGTACGACTTCTACATGCCGAGGCGCGCCATCGAGCTGTTCGACGGCCCGTCGGTCGACATCTCCAACCTGTGGCGGATCCTCGGCCGCCCGGTCGAGAACGGCGGCTACATCGCCGGCACCATCATCAAGCCCAAGCTGGGCCTGCGTCCGGAACCCTTCGCCCAGGCCGCTTACCAGTTCTGGCTCGGCGGCGACTTCATCAAGA
>CAYXZX010000151.1:0-6812 GCA_964469455.1 uncultured Rhodocyclaceae bacterium
AGCCCTTGGTTTCCAGTTGCAGCCGGCGCGCGCGCAAGGCCACCTGCTCCCCCGACTCCTCGCCAGAAACGTAGAGCACCGGCTGGCCGGCCTCGGCCAGGCGCGCCAGCGCCTGCAAGAGCAGTGTCGACTTGCCGATGCCCGGATCGCCGCCGATCAGCACCACGCCGCCCGCGACCAGGCCGCCGCCGAGCACGCGGTCGAACTCCTCGATGCCGGTCGGCTGGTGCGGCTCCTCGCGCGGCCGGATCGCGGCGAGGTCCTGCAACTGCCCGCTGCCGGCGATGCCGGCGTAACGGTTGCTGCCGGCGCCCGAGGTCTCGGCCACTGTTTCCACCAGCGTGTTCCACTGACCGCAGCCGGGGCACTGGCCCTGCCACTTGGGGCTGGTGGCACCGCACTCGGTACAGGTGTAGATGCTCTTGGCCTTGGCCATCAGCCTGCTTCCACCCACGGCACGCGTGCCGTGACCGCGCAGAACAACTCGTAGCTGATGGTCCCGGCAGCGGCGGCCACTTCGTCGGCCGACAGGCCCCTGCCCCAAAGCGTCGCCGTGTCGCCGAGGCTGACTTTCGGCAGATCGGTGAGGTCGACGCAGAGCTTGTCCATCGACACGCGCCCCAGCGTGCGCGTGCGCCGGCCGGCGATGAGGATGGGCGTGCCGGTCGGTGCGTGGCGCGGATAGCCGTCGGCGTAGCCGCAGGCCACGACACCGATGCGCATCGGCCGGTCGGCCGTGAAAGCACAGCCATAGCCGACATGATCGCCGGCCGAAATATCGCGCACGCCGATCAGTTCGCTCTCGAGCGTCATCACCGGTTCCAGCCCGAGTTCGCCGGCGCTGATCTCGGGAAACGGCGAGCCGCCGTAGAGCATGATGCCGGGCCGCGCCCAGTCACCTCGCGCCTCCGGGTAACGCAGCAGCGCCGCCGAATTCGCCAGAGACACGGGCAGCGATCGATCACCGCGCATGTCATGGAAGCGGGCCAACTGCGCGCCGATACCGTGGCGGCCGTCGGCGTCTGCGAAGTGCGTCATCAGGGTCACGTCCGCGCGATCCGCCAGCAACCCAAGGGCGCGGTCGAGTTCGCAAGCCTCCAGGCCGAGCCGGTTCATGCCGGTATTGAGCTTGAGGTGGACCGGCAGCGCCGCGGCCCTCAGGGCCTCCACCTGATCGAGGCGATGCAGCACGGGTGTGAGGCGGAACTCGGCAAACAGCGGCAGCTCGTCGGCATCGTAGAAGCCTTCGAGCATCAGCAGCGGCTGGCGGACGCCGGCTTCGCGCAGTTCGATCGCACTTTCGAGTTCGATCAGGGCGAAACCGTCGGCGATATCGGCCAGGGCATCGACCACGCGAGCCAGGCCGTGGCCGTAGCCGTTGGCCTTGACGACGCACCAGAGGCGCGCGGACCCGGCATGGCGACGCGCGACCGCATGATTGTGGCGCAGGGCTCCGGCGTCGAAGCGGGCGCGGATCGGGCGCGCGGCGGAATTCGCCGATGGGCGGATCATGCGCGCGGGCGTCTCACGGCGACTTACTTGAGCGAGAGTTCCTTCAGCTTCGCCGAAGCGAAATCGACGAAGGTGGTGACCAGCTTGGAGCGGAACTTCTCTTTCGGGTAAACCATCGACAATGCCCGCGTCAGCCGCGGCTTGAGCGGGATGGCGATCAGGTCGCCGAGGCGTTGCGCCTTGCGCACCGATCCGACCGAGGCGATGGCAAAACCCAGGCCGGTTTCCACCACGCCATTGAGCGCGATCGGGCTGCCCAGTTCCATCACCATGTTCATCTGTTCGGCGGCAATGCCCGCCTTGCGCAGGTAGGCGTCGGTGAATTCACGCGTGCCGGAGCCGGGCTCGCGCGACACGTACTGATAATCGACCAGCTGCTTCGGAGTGATTTCCTTGAACTTGGCAAGCGGGAAGCGCGGACTGCAGATCACCTGGAGTTCGTCGTCGCAGCAGACCTCGGTCTCCAAATTGGGCTGGTGCGAAGGCGACTCGATGAAGCCGATGTCGAGCATGTGCTCGGCCACCCGTGTCTCGATGGTCTCGGAGTTGGCGACGATCAGGCGCGGCCGCACATCCGGGTGCGCCGACTTGAACTCGCCGAGAATGCTCGGCAGCATGAAGTCCGCGATGGTGGTGGAGGCGCCCACCAGCAGCGAACCGCCGATCTCGCCGGTCATCTCGGCCAGGCGCACGTCCATCTCGGACGCCAGACTCAGGATGCGCTCGGCATAGGCCAGGACGATTTCGCCGGCCGGGGTCAGGGCGATGCGTCCATGACCGCGATCGAACAGCCGGGTGTTGAAGTGCTCCTCCAACTGCTTGACTTGGAAGGTCACCGCCGGCTGCGTCATGAAGAGGATTTCCGCGGCCTTGGTGAATGACAATTGCTTGGCGACGGCATGAAACACCTGCAGCCTGCGATCAGCCATGAGACGCTCCCTCGCGAACGCGATCCATTAGTTCCACCGAATATTCAAACACAGATCATTCGCATAAGGTAGCCTGATGTCGTGTTTTTTCGCCAAGCCGCCGGCGGTGGATTGGCCGTGTTCCTTTCGTGGTATAAAACGCCGGCCCATGAGCCTCGGCTTCTACATCATCATGGCGGCGCAGTTCTTTTCTGCGCTCGCCGACAATGCCCTGCTGATCGCTGCCATCGCCATCCTGCGCGACCTGCACGCCCCGGCCGAATACGAGCCGCTGCTGAAGACCTTCTTCACCGTTTCCTATGTCGCGCTGGCCGCCTTCGTCGGCGCTTTTGCCGACTCGATGCCCAAGTGGCGCGTGATGTTCATCAGCAACGGCATCAAGATCCTGGGCTGCAGCCTGATGTTCCTCGATGTTCATCCGCTGGCGGCCTATGCCGTGGTGGGCCTCGGCGCCGCCGCCTATTCCCCGGCCAAGTACGGCATCCTGACCGAATACCTGCCGCACCGTCTGCTGGTGGTCGCCAACGGCTGGATCGAGGGATTGACGGTGGTGGCCATCATCCTCGGCGTGGTGCTGGGCGGCGCGCTGATCAAGCCCGAAGTCGCCCAGTCGCTGCTGGCCTTCGACTTCCCCCTCGTCGACACCGGCGTCGACACCACCGCCGAGATGAACCTGCTCATCATCGGCGCGCTGTATGTGGTCGCGGCGCTGTTCAACCTTTACATTCCCGACACCGGCGTCGATCACAAGCCGCTCAAGAAGAATCCGCTCTACCTGGTGCACGAATTCAACCACTGTCTGAGGCTGCTCTGGCGCGACAAACTCGGCCAGATCTCGCTGGCGGTGACGACCCTGTTCTGGGGTGCAGGCGCCACGCTGCAATTCATCGTCATCGAATGGGCCAAGGCGGCGCTGAACCTCGATCTTTCCAAGGCCAGCATGCTGCAGGGCATCGTCGCGGTCGGGGTCGCCATCGGCGCGGCCCTGGCGGCCCGGATGATCTCGCTGCGCAAGTCGGTGCGCGTCATCCCGCTCGGCATCGCCATGGGCCTGGGCGTGATCCTGATGATCCCGGTGCGCGACATGTTGCTGGCAGCGCCGCTGCTGGTGATCGTCGGCGCCTTCTCGGGTTTCTTTGTCGTGCCGATGAACGCCCTGCTCCAGCACCGTGGCCACATCCTGATGGGCGCCGGCCATTCGATCGCGGTGCAGAATTTCAACGAGAACCTGTCGATCCTGCTCATGACCGGCATTTACTCCCTGCTGGTCAAGGCGGGGCTTTCCATCCATGCGGTCATTATCCTGTTCGGCCTGTTCGTCGCCGCCACCATGTGGCTGGTGCGGCAGCGCCACGAACGGAATCAGGCTGTGCACGACGATGTTGCCCATCTCGAGGACCGCACGCACTAGGGTCTAGAGCATTCTCGGCCGGTCGTCCAGTTCGTTGGGATTGTCGCGACGCGCGGGGAAATGCAGACTCAGCAGACGCGTCGCGCGGTCGATGGCCTCGAGCACGCCGCGCCGCCAGGCGCCTTGGCCAAACGACGCTTCCATCTCGCGGCATATGCGGTCCCACTCGGCCTGTCCGACCCGCTCGGCGATGCCCTGGTCGGCGAGGATCTCGACACGGCGATCGAGCAGTTGCACGTAGATCAGGACGCCGCTGGCTGCGCGCGTCTCGCCAACGCCGAAACGGGAAAACAGCTGCGCGGCGCGCCGTCGCGCCGGCGTGCCGCGCAGGCTGACCCTCAACGGCATCGGGCCTTCGACCACCAGACAGAGTTCACCGCGATGTGAGTGCTCGGACGCGGCGATCGCGGCATGGATCGCCTCGCGGTCGGCGGCGCGAAAGACGCGCCGCGCCCACCAGCCGGGAATCATCAAATGCTTGAAGAGGCGCGCAAAGTCCATTCACCAACTCCCCGAGGCACCACCGCCGCCAAAGCTGCCGCCACCTCCCGAAAAGCCACCACCACCTCCGCCTCCACCGCTGCTCCAGCCGCCGCCCCGCCCTCCCGAGGAGAAACCGCCGCCGCCCAGGCCGCCGCCGCGCGCGAACGAAAAAATGAACGCGACCAGCGCCGCGATGGCCGCGATCGTCCAGTTGCCCAATGACCACCAAGTCACCGCTCCCGCCAGCGCGGCGGCGATCAGCGACCCGGCCAGACCGAGCAGCGCGTGCAGGAAGCCCGATGCAAAGATTGCGCCAAAGATCAGGAAGACGCTGCCGTCATCGACATTGGCCGGGGCTGGCTCCGGCTGCGGGCCGGGCAGGCTCTCGCCGCGGATCAGCCCGCCCAGCGCAGCCACAGCGGCGTCGAGGCCGCCGGCGAAGTCCCCCTCGCGGAACTTCGGCGCCATGTTCTCGGCGACGATACGCTTGGCCACGGCATCCGGAATCACACCTTCGAGGCCGTAGCCGACCTCGATGCGCATCTTGCGGTCGTCCTTGGCGACGATGACGATGACGCCGTCGTCGACGTCGCTCCGGCCGACGCCGCCACGGCCGATCTTCCATGCCTCGGCAAGCCGGATGCCGAACTGCTCGATGGTCTCCGGCTGCGTCGTCGGCAGCATCAGGATTGCCACCTGCGCGCCCTTCTCCCGCTCGATGGCCGCCGTGGCGCTCTCCAGCGCGGTGTGCTGCGCCGCGGTCAGCGTGCCGGTCAGGTCCGTGACGCGCGCGGACAGCATCGGAATGGCGACGAACTGCTCCGTCCAGCCGTGGCCGGAGAGGATCAGGCAAAGGAGCGCCGCCAGCCAGCGCAGCATGGGCTCGCGGTCGCGGCTACTTGGCGGCCGGCGCGGCGTCGAACTTGACCTGCGGCGGCGTCGAGACGGCCTTTTCGTCCTCGACCGTGAAGTTGGCCTTGGTCTTCCAGCCCATCGCCATGGCCGTCAGGTTGTTCGGGAAGGTCCGCACCGAGATGTTGTAGCTCTTGACGGCATCGATGTAGCGGTTGCGCGCCACGGTGATGCGGTTTTCCGTGCCTTCCAGTTGGGCTTGCAGGTCGCGGAAGCTGGCGTCGGCCTTGAGGTTGGGATAGTTTTCGACGACTACCAGCAGGCGCGCCAGCGCGCTCGACAGTTCGCCCTGCGCCTTCTGGAACTTCGCGAAAGCCGCCTCGTCGTTCACCAGTTCCGGTGTCGCCTTGATCCCGGCCACATTGGCGCGCGCCTCGGTCACTTTGGTCAGCACTTCCTTTTCATGCGCGGCGTAGCCCTGCACCACGGAGACAAGATTGGGAATCAGGTCGGCGCGGCGCTTGTACTGGTTCAGCACCTCCGACCAGGCCGCGTTGACGCCTTCGTCGTTGATCTGGATCTGGTTGTAGCCGCAGCCGGAAAGCAGCGCGGCGGCAATGGCAAGGATTGCAAGCAGGCGTGTGGTCATTTGGATCTCCTCGGACGAATGATGCCGAATGGCCATGCTACTTCACGTCGGGCTCGAAGAACACCCAGCGGGCCGAATGGAATTCGGCCTGGATGCGCTCCTCGACGGCGTTGATGCGGCGGACCATTTCCGCGCCACTGATCGACTCCGCCTCCGCCATCCGGGCCTTGACGGCGATGACGATGCGCTCGCCCCAGGCCAGCGTGATCACGTTGAATACCTGCGCGACCTCCGGCTGCGCGGCAATGAAGGCCTCGATGGCCGCGCGCTGCTCGGGGTCGGCCGATTCGCCGACGATCAGGCCCTTGACCTCGATCATGATGGCGATGGCGATGATCATCAGCACGACGCCGACCGAAAGCGTGCCGAACGCGTCCCACCGCGGATTGCCGGTCTGCACCGCCGCCGCCACGGCGAGAAAGGCCAGCGCCAGTCCGGCCAGCGCCGCGATGTCCTCGCCGGCCACCACCATCAGTTCGGACTGCCGCGACTCGCGGAACCAGCGCAGGAAAGGCTTGCCGCGCGCGACCTTGCGGATCTCGCGCATGGCCCCGGCCAGCGAGAATGCCTCAAGGATCACGGCGACGCCCAGCACCGCCATGGCGATCAGGCCGTTCTGAAGCGGCTGAGGATGCAGGATGCGCTCGATGCCTTCATAGACGGAAAACGCGCCGCCCATGAAGAACAGCAGCAGCGCCACCACCATCGACCAGAAGTAGGCGGCGCGGTGGTGGCCGAGCGGGTGGTCCGGCGATTCCGGGCGCCTCGCCTCGCGCATGCCGAGCAGGAGCAGCAACTGGTTGGCGCAGTCGGCGGTCGAATGGATGGCCTCGGCCAGCATCGAGCCGGAGCCGGTCCATGCAGCCGCCGCGAACTTCGCAACCGCGATGCCGAAATTCGCGCCGAGCGCGTAAAGAATGGCCCTCATCGAGCCTTCCGGGCCCTGCGACATCTACAAGCCTTTCATGGTCCGGCG
>CAYXZX010000152.1:0-6701 GCA_964469455.1 uncultured Rhodocyclaceae bacterium
CGGTACATCAGCGGCAGATACGGCGGAGGGCACGAACAGGAAAGCGTGGTCCATGTGGTTTGAAGGCACTTCATACCGCATTGACCCGCAAGCCCGCGCGCAATGCGGCTTCAACCTGACGCTCGTCGGCGGTGATGAAAACGTCGGCTTGCATGATGAGTGCGCTGCCGATGTGGATCGCATCCATGCCGCGCAGGGCACTGGCCTCGAGTGCAGCAATCGTCCGAGCAATAACCAGGGGCGTCAAATCGCAAATCGCCGCATCCTCGATATCCGCGAGCAGCAGGGTCTTCAATTGTCTGTATTGAGTGTTGTCGATCCGCGACTCACGCCGCAAGCGGCAGAATGCCGAAATGATTTCGGGCAAGGCAATTCCGGCCAATACGATTTCAGTGGCTCGATCGCACCATGCCAGGATCTCTTCCGTTCCGGCTTCCTGTATATAGCGCTTGACGAAAGCGGAACTGTCGAAGAATACGCGCATCTGCGTCCGGTCTTGTTATCGGCCCGATGCACGTTCTTCGAGAATAGCGCGACTCGCAGAAACACCATCGAGGAGCAAGGGCTGCACCTTGCGACGCTTCCACGAAGGCAGATCGGCAATGACCGGCACGATGTCGGCGATTGCCTTACCGTTACGAAGCACACGAACTGACTCGCCCGACTCGACAAGGTCGAAATAGGTCTTGGCGTGGTTGCGGACCTCCGTAAATGTAGCCTGCTTCATGATAACCCCTAAATGTACAGAATGATGTAACCATTGATGAGCATATACTCCCCATCGGGCCATCGCAACCATTACCAGACCATCGCCGGTGGTCATGCTTGGCCTGATGATTTACGAGAACGTACAAGACGCTCATAGACTGGCTTGTACTTCGCCACGCTGTTGCGCCAGTTGCGCTCGGTTTCGACGAAGCGGCGGCCGGCGGCGCGGTAGCCCTTCCAGCGCTCGCGCTGGGCGAGCAGTTCGTCGGCCACTTCGGCCAGCGCGGTGGCACTGCCTTCCCGGAAGAGTCGGCCCGTTTCGCCATCGTGGATCAGTTCCTTGTGGCCGCCAACATCCGAGGCGATGAAGATGCGCCCCTGCGCCATCGCTTCGAGCGGCTTGAGCGGGGTAACGAGTTCGGTCAGGCGCATCGAATGGCGCGGGTAGGCCAGCAAATCGATGAGATCGTAGTAGCGGCTCACCTCGCCGTGCGGCACGCGGCCAGTAAGCACGACTTTGTCGGCGATGCCCAGCCGCTGCGCCTGCGCCTTGAGGTTGGTTTCCTGCGGGCCACCGCCGACGAGCAGGATGCGCAGCTCCGGCCGTTTGGCCAGCATGGCGGGAAAGGCATCGAGCAGCAAGTCGAGGCCTTCATAGGCATAGAACGAACCGATGAAGCCGATGACGGTGGCACCGTCGAGACCCAGCCGGCGCTTCAACTCGGCATCCGGCTCGCCGGAAAGCTGGAAGCCCTCGATATCGACGGCATTGGGGATCACCGTCACTTTTTCCGGCGTGATGCCACGACTGACTATGTCGCTCCGCAATCCCTCACAGATGGTGAACGCGTGATCGACGCGCCGCAGCACCCAGGTTTCCAGCGCCCGCGTCAGGCGATAACGCACGCTGCCTTCGCGCGTGGTGCCGTGGTCCACCGCAGCATCTTCCCAGAAGGCGCGGATTTCATAGACCACCGGAATGCCGAGCCGACGGCCGACTCGGATCGCGGGAATGGCGTTCAGCACCGGCGAGTGCGCATGCAGGATGTCTGGCCGGAGTTCTCGAGCCAGTTTCTCCAGGCGTACTTCAGTGGCACGCATCTGGCGCCATTCGTTAATGAGCGGCAAGCTGGCTGGTGGCACTCGGGTTCGAAAAAACCGCAGGCTATCGACATCTTCGAACTCGGCGGCAACCGCGCCCTGCTTGGGCGACGTGAGGTGAAAAGTTTCCCAGCCGAGAGCGCGCTGCTCGCGCAGGATGGCGGCCGTGCGGAAGGTATAGCCGCTGTGCAGCGGCAGGGAGTGGTCGAGGATGTGCAGGATGCGCATGCTCCGTTTGCTTCAATCCGCCCCGAACAAATCGCGGCTGTAAACTCGTTCCCGCACGTCGCTGATTTCGTCGGTGATGCGGTTGGCTATAATGACATCCGATTCCCGCTTGAACTCGGCGAGATCGTTGACGACCCTGGAATTGAAGAACTCCGCATCCTTTAGGACCGGTTCATAGACGATCACCTCGATGCCCTTGGCCTTGATGCGTTTCATGATGCCCTGGATGGATGAGGCGCGGTAGTTGTCCGAGCCGGCTTTCATGATCAGGCGATAGACACCAACCACCCTGGGTTTCCTGCGGATAATGCTGTCGGCAACGAAGTCCTTGCGCGTGGTGTTCGAGTCGACGATGGCGTGAATCAGATTCTGCGGCACGTCACGATAGTTGGCGAGAAGCTGCTTGGTGTCCTTGGGCAGGCAGTAGCCGCCATAGCCAAAGCTGGGATTGTTGTAATGGCTGCCGATGCGCGGGTCGAGGCAAACACCTTCGATGATCTGGCGGGTATCCAGGCCGTGGGTGGCGGCGTAGGTGTCCAGTTCGTTGAAGTAGGCGACGCGCATGGCCAGGTAGGTATTGGCGAAGAGCTTGATCGCCTCGGCTTCGGTCGAATTGGTCAACAGCGTCGGGATATCCGCCTTGAGCGCGCCCTGCCGGAGCAGTCCGGCGAAAGTCTCGGCGCGCGCCGAGCGTTCGCCGACGACGATGCGCGATGGATAGAGATTGTCGTGCAGCGCCCGGCCCTCGCGCAGGAATTCGGGCGAAAAAATGATATTGGCCGGCCGGCCGAGCGCGAGAGAGAACGCTTCGCGTACCTTTTGCGTGTAGCCGACCGGCACGGTGGACTTGATGACCATCGTTGCGTCGGGATTGATGGCGACCACGTCGCGGATGACGGCTTCGACGGACCCCGTATTGAAGTAGTTGGTCTCGGGGTCGTAGTCGGTAGGCGTGGCGATGATGACGAAGTCGGCGCCGGCGTAGGCATCCACTTTGTCAAGCGTGGCGCGAAAGTTGAGCGGCTTGTTGGCCAGGTAATCCTCGATCTCGACGTCGACGATCGGCGACTCCTTGCGGTTGAGCATCGCCACCTTGTTTTCGACAATGTCGAGGGCAACCACCTCGTTGTGCTGGGCGAGCAGGATGGCGTTGGAAAGACCGACGTAACCGGTGCCGGCAATGGCGATTTTCATGATGGTCAGGCCTTGAAGTAGTTACGATACCAGTCAACGAAATTGGCGACGCCCTGCTCCACGGGGGTTGCGGGCTTGTAGCCAAACTCCCGGACAAGATCCTGCACGTCGGCATAGGTGTCCGGCACGTCCCCCGGCTGCAAGGGCAGCAGTTCCATGTCGGCCTTCATTCCCAGCGCCTTCTCGAGGGCGGCGATGTAGTCCATGAGCTCGACCGGCGTGTTGTTGCCGATGTTGTAAACGCGCCAGGGCGCCAGGCTGGTGGCGGAATCAGGATTTGCGCCACTCCAGTCGGGGTTGGGCTGCGCCGGCTTGTCGAGCACGCGGACAACGCCTTCGACGATGTCGTCGACGTAGGTGAAATCGCGCCGATGCTTGCCATAGTTGAATACCGGGATCTTCTCGCCAGCAAGGATGGCGTTGGTGAACTTGAACAGCGCCATGTCCGGCCGGCCCCATGGGCCATAGACAGTAAAGAACCGCAGGCCGGTGGTCGGCAACCGGTAGAGATGGCTGTAGGTATGCGCCATCAGTTCGTTGGCTTTCTTGCTGGCGGCATAGAGGGAAAGCGGGTGGTCGACATTGTGATGCACCGAGAAGGGCATCGCCGTGTTGGCGCCATAGACGCTCGAACTGCTGGCATAGACGAGGTGCTCGACGCCATGGTGACGACAGCCTTCGAGGATGTGACCGAAACCGACCAGGTTGCTGTCGATATAGGCAAGCGGATTGTCGAGCGAGTAGCGCACGCCCGCCTGCGCGGCGAGATTGACCACCCGGTTCGGCTTGTGTTTGGCGAAGGCGGCTTCCATCGCCTTGCGGTCGGCAAGGTCGATGCGCAGGTGCGTATAGCCCGGATGATTGGCATGACGGCCAAGCCGCGCTTCCTTGAGTGCCGGATCGTAATAGTCGTTGTGGTTGTCGATGCCAACGACACTGTCGCCGCGCTCGAGCAAGCGTAGCGCCAAGGCGGAACCGATGAAGCCGGCAGAACCGGTGACGAGTATCTTCATGACTGTGAGCCCAACTCGCTTGCGAGGATTTCCACGATCCGCTCTGCCGCCTTGCCGTCCCAAAGCTGCGGGCGGCGACCCTGTTTGCCCTGTCCTGTAAGGACTTTCCGCACCTCGGCGACGATGCGCGCCGGGTCGGTACCGGCCAGCACGTTGGTACCCTCGTCCACTGTAACTGGCCGCTCGGTGTTCTCGCGAATCGTGATGCAGGGCACCCCGAGCGCGGTCGTCTCCTCCTGCAAGCCGCCGCTGTCGGTCAGCACGACGGCGGCATCCTTCCAGACGTTCAGGAAGGCCATGTAGGGTTGCGGTCCAACGAGCGTCACATTCGGACCCAGGTCGATGCCGAACTTGTCGAGATTGGCGCGCGTGCGCGGATGAACTGGAAACAGCAGCGGCAATTCGGCGGCGATTTCCTTCAGCGCGCCGCCGATGCGCGCCATCATCGCCGCGTCATCGACATTGCTCGGCCGATGCAGGGTGACCACCCCGTATCTCGCGTGCTGGCGCTTGAAGTCCGCGGTTTCGAATTCGGTGCTCAGCCCGGAAAGCTTCTCGGCCTGGTACAGCACGTTGTCGACCATGACGTGGCCGACATAGTGAATCGCGCGATCCGGCTTGCCTTCGCGGCGCAGGTGCTCGACACCGCTCGGCTCCGTGACGAAGAACCAGTCCGAAATGCTGTCGGTAACCAGCCGGTTGATCTCCTCCGGCATGGTCATGTCGCCGCTGCGCAATCCGGCTTCGACATGGGCCACGGGGATGTTGAGTTTTTTGGCGACGATGGAACACGCCAGCGTGGAGTTCACGTCGCCGACCACAAGCACGGCATCCGGCCTGTTCGCCTGACAGAGTTCCTCGAAGGCCGTCATGATCTTCGCGGTCTGCTGGGCGTGGCTGCCGCCGCCCGCACCCATGAAGACGTCCGGCGCGGGAATGCCCAGTTCCTCGAAGAAGACGTCGTTCATCTCGCGGTCGTAATGCTGGCCCGTGTGGATGATCTTGTAGCCGAGACCGCCATGCGCCTGCAGGGCGCGCACGATCGGCGCGATCTTCATGAAGTTGGGCCGTGCGCCGGCGACGAGGTAAACAATGCTCATGATGTGTTTAGCGCTTCACTGTGAGTCGGCTTCGCACAACGCCGCCATCGCGCGTTCGAGAACAACCCGGTCGGCAATGTCCTTGTCGCGAAGAGTTCGTTTGGTCTTCAGCAAGCCCGCCAAAGTCACGGTTCGTACCGGAGTCCCGTCCAGGTCCATGACCTGGGCGTACTTCCGGAGCGTTTCATAGGTTTCGCCGCAGGCGCTCAACATGATATCAACGACGAATTCATCGACAACGCGAATGTTCTCGTCTTCCTCGAACCATGCGAGGTCGATGTCCTTCGCAGCCATGTCCGGCAGCACCATCAGAGCTGCCTTGATCTTTTCGCCCGAACGCTGAGACCTGGGCACCAGAATGTCGATGTCGGTGGTTGCGCGGTGGTAGCCGTGGGCAAACAGCGCATAGCCGCCGATCAGAAGATAGTCGGCATGCTGGTCATCCAGCGCCTTGACGAGTCTCTTGAGATCATCAAGCGTGGCGGGGCGGCTGAATTCCTTCACTCGCCGCGCTCCCGGGCGAGCCGGACCATGGCTTCGACAATGCTTTGCGCCTGATGCCGATTGGCGTCTTCGTGGGTCTTGAATCGATAGACCCCCTTCCGCATGCAAGTCGTCCCGCCGCCGGGCAGTCGATGAATCTCGTCGTTGAATCGGGCGCCCTCGAGCAGAAGCTCTGCGCTCGCAAGAAAGCTGATCGGCCGTTCGCTGCGTCGCCCGACAATCCGCATCATTGGTTCCTAAGGAAAGCATCGAACATGAGCAGCACCCAGATCGGTGTGCTGTGGTCGCGTCGGCCGGACTCGTGCTGCTCGACGATCCGGCGGATGGTGTCGCGATTGAACCAGCCTGTTTCGAGCAGTGGGCCTCCAAGGAGTTCGTCGCGCACGCGCTGGCGCAACGGACCGCGGAACCAGCGCGCCAGCGGCACGGCGAAACCCATCTTCGGCCGGTACATGATGTCGTGCGGCAGATGCGGCTCCATGGCCTTCTTGAGCAGGAACTTGCTTTCTGCGCCACGGATCTTCAGCGAGGTCGGCAGCGTCGCCAGCCACTCGACCAGCGGATGATCCATCAGCGGTTCGCGCACTTCCAGCGAGTGGGCCATGCTGGCGCGGTCGACCTTGGTGTTGATGTCGCCGATCAGGTACGTGTGCAGGTCGAGATACTGAATGAGCGCGAGCGCATCATCGGTACCGGCTCGCGCCGCATGGCGGTCGAACACCTGACGAGCGTTATAGCCGCCCAGTTCGGTCTTGAAGGCATCGCTGTAGAGCTGGTCGCGCTGGCCGTTGCGGATCACCGAAATGCTGTGGAAGTAGGCTTCGACCGATGTCCGCGCCAGCGCCTCGAAAGT
>CAYXZX010000153.1:0-6668 GCA_964469455.1 uncultured Rhodocyclaceae bacterium
GCCAATGATATTGCGGACTACCCGTGAGAAAGTAGGTCAGCGCCAGACTATCCCCTTCAAGCAACGCCCCGATTCCCTAAAGGTCGGGGCGTTTGCATTGGTGCGCCTGTACAATACGCCGCCATGAAGACGACCTTTCTGGATTTCGAACAACCGATTGCCGAACTTGAGGGCAAGATTGAGCAACTCCGCTTTGTCCAGGACGATTCGGCGGTCGATATCTCCGAGGAGATCAGCCGGCTGGAGGCGAAGAGTCTGTCTCTGACCAGGGACATCTACGGCAAGCTTAGCCCATGGCAAATTGCGCAGGTGGCACGGCACCCGCAGCGTCCCTACACACTAGATTACATCGAGCACATCTTCACGGACTTCGAGGAACTGCACGGTGACCGTGCATTTGCCGATGATCACGCGATCGTGGGAGGCCTTGCCCGCTTCAATGGCCAATCGTGCGTTGTGATCGGACATCAGAAGGGTCGGGATACCAAGGAGAAGATCTTTCGGAATTTCGGTATGCCGCGACCCGAGGGTTATCGCAAGGCACTCCGACTGATGCGTCTTGGCGAGCGGTTCGACGTGCCGATCTTTACCTTCGTCGATACGCCTGGTGCGTATCCTGGCATTGACGCCGAAGAGCGTGGCCAATCCGAGGCGATCGGTCGAAACCTCTATGAAATGGCCCAGATCAAGGTGCCGCTCATTGTTACCGTGATCGGCGAGGGAGGCTCCGGAGGCGCGCTAGCGGTGGCGGTCGGCGACGCCTTGCTGATGCTCCAGTATTCCACGTACTCGGTGATATCCCCCGAGGGGTGTGCCTCCATTCTTTGGAAGAGCGCGGAGAAAGCGGCTGATGCTGCCGAAACCATGGGTATCACCGCAGCGCGCCTGAAGTCCCTGGGGTTGGTCGATCGAGTCGTTACCGAACCGGTCGGCGGAGCCCACCGCGACCATCGAGCCATGGCAAGCATGCTCAAGAAGATCTTGCAGGACCATTTGAAACTGGTCACTACCCTCTCCCCAGCCGAACTTGTCGAGCGCCGTATGGAGCGGGTGATGAACTATGGGCGCTACAAGGAAATCGCGATCCACTGACGCCGTCATCCGTGCCGTCGACGGTTGTCTGGGGCGGCATGTCAGCGAGGGCGAGCAACTAGCGGTAGCTTTGTCTGGCGGTCTGGATTCGATGGTCCTGCTGCACGCGCTGAACTCGTCGGGTCGCGAGATTTCCGCACTCCACGTGCACCACGGCCTGAGCAGGAATGCGGATCGCTGGGCCGAGTTCTGTCAAGAAACCTGCCAAGCCCTGGCAGTACCTCTAGTCCTTTATCGAGTGGAAGTCGAGCGGGGAAGCGACGACGGTCTCGAAGCCGCCGCGCGACGTGCCCGACACCAGTGCTATCGGGATATCGCGGCTGATTGGATCGGTTTGGCGCATCATCGCGGTGATCGCGCGGAGACCATGCTGTTCAATATTCTTCGCGGTGCCGGTGTGCGGGGCGCAGGTGCAATGCCGGAGCGAAATGGCAAACTGCTTCGGCCGATGCTAGATCTCGGGCGCCCCGAGATCACCGAGTATGCGAAGTCGCGCGCCCTGCGATGGATGGAGGATGAAAGCAATCGTGACATCCGACTCTCGCGGAACTTCCTTCGCCACCGTATTCTGCCGGCCATTTGCAAGCGGTTTCCAGCCGTGGAGAGGCGACTTGCCAGTACCGCCGCTCGCTTTGCCGAGGCAGCTGGGCTCCTTGACGACTTAGCTGAACTCGATCTTTCCGGCCAGCCATCCGCTTTCCCCCTGTCGCTGGATCGATTGAAGCAACTGCCCGAGCCGCGTGCGCGCAACATCTTGAGGTTCTTGCTGGCCAAACATGACGTCGGCATTCCGAGCGAGCAGCGGCTAACGGAAGCATTGCGGCAGTTTGTGATGGCTGCTCCGGATCGACATCCCGTGATTGTCTTGGGCAACCACACGCTGAGCCGTCGAGGCAGGTTCTTGGAACTTGCGATCAGGCCCGAGTCAAATTAGTCGAGCTGAGTGCCCGCCAGCAGCTGAGCAAGTTCGCCCGCCGATCTGACGTTCATCTTTTCAAAGATTCGCGCACGGTGGACTTCGACGGTGCGCATGGCAATCTGCAGGTCGGCCGCGATGACCTTGTTGTACTGCCCGTTCAATATGCGCTTCATGACTTCCCGTTCTCGAACTGTCAGAAGCTGCAAACGAGATTCGATCGATGCGGATGAAATGGCGTGCAGTCGATGTTGCTCGTCATGGCTGAGCGCGGCGATGACTCGTTCGGCAAGCTCACTTTCGATGAACGGTTTTTCCAGAAAGTCGAAAGCTCCTTTCTTGAGCGTTCTTACAGCGAGCGGAACGTCGGCATGTCCCGTGAGAAAGATGACCGGCATGGTGCAGCCACGGGCCAGCAAGTTGTCGAACAACTCGGGGCCGGTCATGCCCGCCATGCGAATATCCAGAATCACGCAACCCTTCATGCGGGCATGGTAATCAGCAAGGAAACGCTCGGCGGAGTCCCATGCGCGCGTCTCAATCCGGTAGGAGCGCAACAGCCACGCGAGCGCATCCCGAATCGCTTCGTCATCGTCGACGAGGTATACCATGCCTCTCGTCATTGGCCCGTGATCGGCAGCAAGACGTGGAAGATGCTACCGCCCTGCGGATTTGGTTCCAGCCACAGTCGTCCCTTGTGACCCTCGATTACCGACCGGCAGATGTTCAGGCCCATGCCGAGTCCTTCGCTCTTGGTGCTAAAGAACGGATCGAACAGCCGCTTGCTTACGGCTTCCGGAATACCGGCGCCACGATCGGCGATCGACAGGTGGATCTGGTCTTGCTCGGCGTCGGCACGCAAAGTCAGCAGTCGCAGGTCGCCGGGAAGATCCCGCATTGCTTCGATGGCATTCCGAATCAGGTTCAGGATGGCCTGTTCGAGCAACAAGCCATCGCCCTGTACCTCCGGCAAGCCTGATTGTATCTTGCGCTCGATCCGGATTCTGTGGCGTCGCGCATCGGGCTCGACCAGAGCGACTGTTCGATCGATCAAGTCCGCGATGCTACACGGTTCGGATTTTGGTTCAGCACGCCTGACGAACTCGTAGATTCGACGAATGACTCGGCCCGCCCGCTGTGCTTGTGCCGTGCTCTTGGCCAGTGCATCCTTCAACTCCACGGCATCGGTATGCCCATCGTTCAGAAGTTGAAGGCATCCTGCGTTGTAGCTGGCTATTGCCGCCAGCGGCTGATTGAGTTCGTGCGCGAGGCTGGAGGCCATCTCTCCCATGGTGACCAGGCGGGCCGTGGACTGCAGTCGGTCGTGTTGCTGGCGAGACAGTTCTTCGGCCCGCTTCTGGTCGGAGATATCGATGACTGAACTCATCCAGCCCGTTTGGCAGCCGCTTGCGTCGATGAGAGGCGCTTCGTGTATCAGGACTGGAAAGATCTCGCCATTGCGGCGCCTGAACGGCACTTCGAACCCGCGGCTTGGCCCTTCCCCGGCGAGAATGCGGTCATGCAGTGCACGCGTGGCTTCCAATTCCTCGTCGACCCAGTACGGCATCGGCGGCATTTGCCCGATCAGTTCCGCCGAACTCCAGCCGACCATGGCGCAAAACGCCGGGTTGACATAGGTGATGCGGCCTTCCAGATCCCGTGCGCGCAATCCGGCCTGCACAGAGTCTTCCATGGCCTTGCGAAATGCATGCTCGTTGCGCAGCGCCGTTTCGGCGGCCATTCGTCCCTGTACGTGGCGCCGCAAGGCCCACAGGCTCCAAAGTACGACGATTGCCAGAAAGACCAGCGCCGCCGAAAGCAGCCGCCCGGCTAGCGGCGCCGGTATCCGGTAGGGTGTGGCCTGCAAGGAGAGGCCGTGCCCGGGTGGCTCGAATGCAAGTTGGTAGCCCCCCGTCGTCGTCGGTGTTTCCACCTTGGAGCGACTCGCCAAGGACTTGCCTTCGGCGTCGGCGACGACAATGCGGTACCTCTCGGCCAGCCACCAAGGGACCGACTCCTGCAGCATCCGGGTTATCTCGTAGCGCCCCGTGACTACACCGGCCGACTGCGGCCGGTCGGCCACGGGCAGGTAGACCTGAAAGGACCATTCGCCATTCGCGGTCGGGAATGGCTTGCCATAGACCGGTCTCGCCAGAGACACCGCCAGCTTGACGATTTCCGGGTCGACTGCCAACGTCGTTGCCGCCGGGTAAGTGAACCGAGTGTGGCCGCCGTGATCAAGCCAGGCCACGGCGCGCAGACCCGTCTGGTTCTCGATCAGGATGCGGGCGTGTGCCTCGAGGCTGGCTTGGTCCACTATCGGCCGAGCGGCCATCTGCCCCAGGAGTTCCTCGTTATGGGTGAAGGTAAAGCGCAGACTTTGTTCCAGCCAAAGCATGTCGCTGATCAAGGTAGCACGCTGCTCCTCGCTATCCATCCGGCTCGATAGCCACAGCAGAGCCGCCACCGCGCCGACGAATAGGACGAACGACAGGCGGGGCAGCCACCACAGCCAGCCGCTGGCTTTGCTTTCTGCGGCGATTCGCGCCGTATCCATTCCGGCGATGTTAACCCTTTCGTCGAGCCTTGATCACGACCGGCCTGCGGATATCCACAATGGCGGTGTTTCGGCCGGATGTCGACAATCCGCCAAAGTTCATCTTGGCACCTACTGGAGGAGAGACCATGAAGATTCGCAACACGATTATCGGTGCAATCACCGCGGCGGTAGCTGCCTTCTCGTTGCCCGCGGTTGCCCAGCAGCCCATCGTCATCAAGTTCAGCCACGTCGTTGCCAACGATACGCCGAAGGGGCACGCGGCTGAATTTTTCAAGAAGAAAGCGGAGGAGTTGACTGGCGGTAGGGTCAAGGTCGAGGTTTACGCCAACAGCACGCTGTACAAGGACAAGGAAGAAATGGAGGCGCTGCAACTGGGCGCGGTGCAGATGCTGGCACCGTCTCTGGCCAAGTTCGGGCCTCTTGGCGTAAAGGAGTTCGAGGTTTTCGACCTTCCGTATATCTTCGACAACTATGACCAATTGCACAAGGTGACGTTGGGTCCGGTCGGCCGGCAACTTCTGGACAAGCTCGAGGCCAAGGGCATCCGAGGCCTGGCCTACTGGGACAACGGCTTCAAGTCCTTTTCCGCCAACAAGCCCCTGCACACCCCGGAAGACTACAAGGGCCTGAAGATGCGTATCCAGTCATCGAAGGTGCTGGAGTCGCAGATGCGCGCACTTGGCTGCCTGCCGCAGGTGATGGCTTTCTCCGAGGTCTACCAGGCCTTGCAGACAGGCGTTGTAGATGGCACCGAGAATCCGATTTCCAATCTCTACACGCAGAAGATGCATGAGGTGCAGAAGCACTTGTCCCTGACCGAGCACGGCTATCTCGGCTACGCGGTCATCACCAACAAGAAGTTCTGGGATGGCCTGCCAGCGGATATCCGTACCAAGCTGGAGGATGCGATGGGGCAGGCGACGCGCTATGCCAACCAGATCGCAAAGATTGAGAACGACAAGTCGCTCGAAGCGGTCAAGGCATCCGGCAAGACGCAGGTCTATACGCCGACCGCCCAGGAACGCATGGCGATCAAGAAGGCACTGGTCAAGACCCATGTCGATATGGAATCCCGCATCGGCAAGGATCTGATCAAGTCCATTTACAAGGAAACCGGCTTCGATCCGAACAAGTTGCAATAGTCAGGCGTGACGGTACGCCGCATGGCGGCGTGCTCCTCATCTTCGGCAGGGAGGTACGCGGATGAAGATCCTGGATCATCTCGAGGAATGGCTGATCACCTTCCTCATGGGCGCGGCGACACTCATCATCTTCGCCTCGGTGGGGCATCGCTACCTCTCGGGGTATGCGATTCCCGGGCTGCAGGACTGGCTGCTCGGCCTGAACTTCGGTTGGGCCCAGGAGCTGTGCATCATCATGTTCGTCTGGATGGCCAAGTTCGGCGCGGCGTACGGCGTGCGCACCGGCATCCACGTGGGCGTCGATGTCCTGATCAATCGCCTGGAAGGTGCGACGCGCGGCAGGTTCATCGTCTTCGGATTGCTTGCGGGTGCCCTGTTCACGGGCACGGTCGGTACGCTCGGCGCGCGTTTCATCTGGGAAAACGGCATGCACTACGCGGCGTTCACCTGGCTGGGGATGGACGTCGGCGACGTACCCGAGGGACCAACCACGCCCGACCTCGAATGGCCCACCTGGATCGTCTATTCGGCGGTACCGCTCGGTTCTTACTTGATGTGCTTCCGGTTCCTGCAGGTGGCATGGAGCTTCATCCGCACCGGAGAACTGCCGCACCACGATCACGGCCACGTCGACGGGCTTGAAGAAGGCGAACCGCTGGCTGCGGGCAAGGACGACGCCATCTATCGCATGGATGACGAACTGCACCCGCATGACATGTATTACGGTGAAGAGCGACGGCAGCGCAATCAGGGCCCGCCGGCTCCGGGCGTCGAGAGACGCCGGGCGCCGACTTCGCGGAAGGGAGACGGACAATGAACACCGCCATCATTTTCGGTCTTCTGGTCGCACTCATGCTCACGGGCATGCCCATCTCGATTTCACTGGGCCTCACGGTGCTTTCCTTCTTGTTCTTCATGACCCAGGTGCCTGTCGAGTCGGTTGCGCTCAAGTTGTTCA
>CAYXZX010000154.1:0-6664 GCA_964469455.1 uncultured Rhodocyclaceae bacterium
GGTGGAAGTCGCGCCCCGTGCCGTGACCGAATACCACCGACTCGGCGCCGGATTCGGCCTTGATGCGGCTCAGCCGCTCGGCGACGATGCCGAGCGCGTCATCCCAAGGCAGGCGTTGCCACTTGCCCTCGCCGCGCGCGCCGACCCGTTGCATCGGATGGAGCAGCCGATCCGGGTGATGTTGCAATTCGAGCGCGGCATGGGCTTTCTTGCACGTGTAACCCTTGCTGACCGGGTTGTCCCAGTCGGCGTGGATTTTCACCGGCTGACCGTTCTCGACGGCGACATACACGCCGCAACCGCCGTGGCCGCAGGCCCGGCAGATTGTCCTGATGCGTTCCTGTGGCTTACCCATGCTCATCCTTCCGCTGGCCGGTGGTTGGCGCAACTGTAGCGTCGAAAGCCGTTTCGGGGTTTGACCAAGCGTGAAATCGTTGTAGCCCGAGCGCGCAGGACCAACCGTTCGCTGGTGGCGTCCGCATCGACCGGCGGGGACCATACATCGCGAAAATTCAAGCCGAACTAGAGGGAAATTTGGCCGCATACTTGCGTTTATCGGCCCATGGCGACAGGAGCAGGATTAGCGCTGAAACCCGTTCAGGAGGTGCCTGCCGTGATCATCCAGTCCGTCGAACTCGTTGCCCTGCCCAATGCTCCAGCCTACCAGAACAAGATCTACCGGGCCCACCTGGACACCGGCGAGGATATCGACCTCTTCCAGCAACACTGGGACGTGCTGCTGCCGCCGGAATCCCTGGTTGGACTGACGCCGGAGCAGGCGCGCAAGAAGCGCACGGAAAAAATGCTCTTGGTGGCCGCGGGCCACCACTGACCGAACAGGAAAGTCGACCTAGCCCTGCTGGGGCTTGTTGGGTGGGCGGGGCCGGCGCTTGCCGCCTCCGCCGCCGCCCTTGTCGCCCTTGGGCGGGTGCTTCTTCTGCTGGAAATGCCGTCCGCCACCGCCCGAAGGCACGCCGACCGGGCCGCTCGGGCTGCTGCCCGGATGGACGCGGTTGCCCGGCGCAAGCTGGATCTCCAGCTCGTTGATCTCATCCCATTGCTCGTCGGTGCGATCGCGCTCGGGAACGGACAACAACTCGCGCAGGCGCCGACGCGGATCGACGCTTGGTGCTGCCTGTGCAACGACGGGTGGGGACATCGGCCCGGCGCTTGTGGCCTCGGTTGGCTCGCTGGCGCCGGATTCGGCGCTTTCCTGCGTATCCTGGGGTTCGTGCTCTTGGGTCATGGTCGGATTATAACCGCAGGCCGGCCTCGGGCGCGAGAGTCAGGCGTGGCGGGTCGCCGCGACGACGGATCAGCCAGCCGAGCGGGTCTCGAGCTGTTCCCAGCGCTCGAGGCAGGTCAGCAGTTCGTCTTCGATCGTTGCCAGCCGTTCGGCAACGCGGTTTGCTTCCTGCGGCTGGTCGGTGTGCAAGCCGGGGTCCGCCAAATGCCGTGTCAGGTCGGCCTGTTCGGTTTCCAGCAGGGCGATGCGATCGGGCAGGGCTTCCAGTTCGCGCTGCTCCTTCCAGCTCAGCCTGGCATCAGGCGCCTTCTTCGGCGGCCGCGGTGGGGGCGATGCCGACCTGGTCGCGACCGGCGCCGGCGTCGCGGCTTCCCTGCGGCAGCGCAGCCAGTCTTCATAGCCGCCCGCGTATTCCTTCCAGACACCGTTCCCTTCGGCGGCGATCGTCTGGGTGACGACGTTGTCGAGAAAGGTGCGGTCGTGGCTGACGAGGAAAATGGTGCCGGGATAGTCCTGCAAGAGTTCCTCGAGCAGTTCGAGTGTCTCGATGTCGAGGTCGTTGGTCGGCTCGTCGAGCACCAGCACGTTGGCCGGTCGCGCGAACAGGCGCGCCAGCAACAGGCGGTTGCGCTCGCCGCCCGACAGGGACTTGACAGGCGAGCGGGCGCGCGCCGGGGCGAACAGGAAATCGCCCAGGTAACCGATCACATGTTTGCGCTGGCCATTGATTTCCACGTAATCGGAACCCGGTGAGATGATGTCCGACAGCATGGCTTCCGGATCGAGCGCGGTACGGAACTGGTCGAAATAGGCCGCTTGCAGCTTGGTGCCCCGGCGCACCGAGCCACTGTCCGGCTGCGACTCGCCGAGTATCAGCCGCAGCAGCGTGGTCTTGCCGGCGCCATTGGGACCGATCAGGCCGATGCGGTCGCCGCGCATGATCCGCGCCGAGAAATCACGGACGATGGGTCGTCCGTCGAAGGACTTGTCGATGTGAATCAGTTCCGCCACCAGTTGACCGCTCTTGTCGCCGGCATCCAGCGACAGGCGTGCCGTGCCCAGCCGCTCGCGGCGGGCGGCGCGTTCGCGCCGCAGTGCTTCCAGGCGCAGCACGCGACCTTCGTTGCGGGTGCGACGGGCCTCGACACCCTTGCGGATCCAGACTTCCTCCTGGGCCAGGAACTTGTCGAACCTGGCGTTCTGGACTGCCTCGTCCTTGAGCATGTCGCCCTTGCGCGCCTGGTAGTCGGCAAACGATCCGGGAAAGCCGGTCAGCACGCCGCGATCCAGTTCGACGATGCGCGTGGCCAGGCGATCCAGGAAGCGGCGGTCATGGGTGACGAACAGCAGGGTGATGCCGCTGGCGAGCAACAGGTTTTCCAGCCATTCGATGGCGGTGAGATCGAGATGATTGGTCGGCTCGTCGAGCAGCAGCACATCCGGTTCGCTGGCCAGTGCCTGCGCCAGCGCCAGCCGCTTCTTCTGGCCGCCCGAAAGCGTGTCGACGCGCGCATCCGGATCGAGGCCGACGCGCTCGATCGCCCGCTCCGCCCGCGACGCGTTTGACCAGGCGCCGAGGCTTTCGAGTTCACGCTGAAGCCGGTCGAGTTGCGCCAGCAGGACGTCATGGTCGGCGCCCGGCTCGGCCAGGCGGTGCGATACTTCGTGCCAGTCGGCGAGCAGCCGCGTGGCCGGGCCCATGCCCGCCACGACAGCCTCGAAGACGCCGATGTCAGGATCGAAGTCGGGCTCCTGGCGCACGCATGCCAGCCGCAGGCCGGGCTGGCGCCAGACTTCGCCGTCGTCCAGGTGGCCGCCGTGTTCAGGTCCCGCCAGTGCCACGAGCAATGACGACTTGCCGCTGCCGTTGCGGCCGATCAAGGCCACGCGCTCGCCGGCATCCAGCTGGAAATCGGCGTGGTCGAGCAGCGGTACGTGGCCGAAGGCGAGGCAGCCTTGATTGAGGGTCAGGAGCGGCATGATGTCAGCAGGCAATTCTAACGGCGCCGAACTTCTCCGCCGGCACCGTCCGCGCCGGATTTGCTAGGATGGAGTTTTGTTTTCATCCGGGCAATCGAAATGAGCCACAAGCACGCCAACCAGCTCCGCAGCATTTTCCATGACCCGATCAGTGCCAACATCCATTGGCGGGAAGTGGAATCCCTGCTCAATCATCTTGGCGCCAGCATCGAGGCCGCGCATGGCGCGCGTTTCCATGTCAAGCTGAACCGGGCGGAGGTATTCCTGCATCATCCGCACCACAGCAACGTTTGCGACCGCAACCTGATCAAGCAGTTGCGCGAGTTCCTCGCCCACGCCGGGGTCAGCGTCTCGTCCTACGAGGGCCAGCATTCGGGAAGCTAGGCGGCGCCGAGCGCCTGCTCGAGGTCGCCGAGCAGATCGTCGATATCCTCGAGGCCGACCGACAGCC
Source organism: uncultured Rhodocyclaceae bacterium (assembly GCA_964469455.1). GTDB lineage: Bacteria > Pseudomonadota > Gammaproteobacteria > Burkholderiales > Rhodocyclaceae > Fen-999. The sequence goes on from CAYXZX010000154.1 coordinate 3,678, forward strand.
GCACCAAACCTTCGCTGATGAGGTGCTCGACGCGCTCCTCCGGCGTGTAGAACGCATGCGTCATGCTGGCGGGATGCTGGGCGAGGCTCTCGGCATCGCCGAGACTGACGGCGCGGGTGAAGAGGCGCAGCGCGTTCATGAACCGCCGGCCGGCCTCGATGCCGTCCTTGAGTTCGAAGGCGATCATGCCGCCGGGTTGGGCCATCTGACGCCGGGCCAGTTCGAGTTGCGGGAACGATGCCAGGCCAGGGTAATGCACGACGGCGACCTTGCCATGTCCTGCCAGGAATTCGGCTACCGCCCGGGCGTTGGCGCAATGGCGGTCCATGCGCAGCGACAGCGTTTTCAGTCCTCGCAGGACCAGGAACGCGTCCTGCGAGGACGGCACGGCGCCCGTCATGTCCTTCAGTCCGTAGAAGCGCACCTTGTCGAGCGTCTCCTTGTCGCCGACGATGACGCCGGCCAGCAGGTCGCCATGGCCGCCGAGATACTTGGTCGCCGAATGCAGCACGTAGTCGGCGCCCAGTTCCAGCGGCCGTTGCAGGTAGGGCGTGCAGTAGGTGTTGTCGACCACGGTGCGGGCCCCGTGGCGGCGGGCAATGGCCGACACGGCGGCGATGTCCACCAGCCGCATGTTGGGATTGGCAGGCGATTCGAAAAACACCACGCGCGTCGCCGGGCCGATGGCGGCCTCGAGGTTGGCCGGGTTGGTCAGGTCGACATGCGTGACCTTGACGCCGAACTTGGCCAGTCCGTGGTTGAGGAAACCAAACGTGCAGCCGTAGAGCGTCTTGTCGGCGATGATTTCATCGCCCGGCGCCAGCAGGGTCCAGAGCAGCGAGGTGGTGGCGCCCTGGCCGGAAGCGGTCGCCAGGGCGGCCTCGCCACCCTCGAGGTCGGCGACCCGGGCTTCGAGCAGGGCGGTGGTCGGGTTGCCTACGCGCGAATAGACAAAGCCCGCCTGCTCGCCGGCGAACCGCGCGCTGCCGTCCTCGACGGTCGGGAATGCGTAGGTCGAACTCAGATAGACGGGCGGATTGAGCGAGCCGTGACCGGCGTAGGGGTCATACGCGAGGTGAATGGCGCGGGTATTGAAGCCCGCGCGACGCGGTCTGGATGTGCTCATGTCAAGTGCCTCGGCGATCGATGTCCGGCCACGAATCTAACACGTGGCGGCGGGTCGGTCAGGCGGCATTGCCGCCGGCCAGCCAGGCCAGCAGCGCCGCGAACAGCTTCTCGGGGTCGACAGGCTTGGCAATGAAGTCGTTCATGCCGGCCTCGATGCAGCGATGCTTGTCCTCCTCGAAGGCATTGGCCGTCATGGCCAGGATCGGCACCTGTTGCCGTCCGGGCAGCGTGCGTATGATCCGCGTCGCCTCGAGGCCATCGAGATTCGGCATCTGCATGTCCATGAGGATCAGGTCGTAGGTACCGGCCCGCGCCATGTCGACGGCCTGGCGTCCGTCTTCGGCCAGTTCGACATTCAGCCCCACCTCTTCGAGCAGCGAGCGCGACACTTCCTGGTTGACCGGTTCGTCCTCGACCAGGAGGATGTGAGCGCCCCGATAGCGGTTCTTGAGCAGGAGTTCGGCCGGCTGGTCGTTGGCCGCGCGGGAGGCTTCATTCTCCACCGCACGGCCTAGTCGTGCGGTAAACCAGAACGTGCTGCCAAGACCCGGCTGGCTATTGACGCCGATCTGTCCGTGCATCAAGCCCACCAGGCGCTTGCTGATGCTGAGTCCAAGGCCCGTGCCGCCGAAGCGCCGCGTCGTTGACGTGTCCGCCTGCTCGAATGCCGAGAACAGCCGGGGCTGGTCTTCAGGGGCAATGCCGATGCCGGTGTCCTGGACTTCGAGGCGCAGCAGGTAGTAGGACGAGGTGTCTTCGACGACCGAGGCCCGAATCCGGATCGAGCCGACGTCGGTGAACTTGATGGCGTTTCCGGCGAGGTTGACGAGGATCTGGCCCAGCCTGAGCGGGTCGCCGCGCAGAAACAGTCGGGCGTTCTCCGGGCTGACGTCGACGGCGAGCAGCAGCTTCTTCTCGGCGGCGCGGCCGCTGAGCATGCTGGTCACGTTCTCCAGCACGCTGCCGAGCCGGAAATCGATTTCCTCGAGTTGCAGGCGATCCGCCTCGATCTTGGAGATATCCAGGATGTCGTTGATGACGCCGAGCAGATGCCTGGACGCTTCGCGAACCTTGGCCAGTTGATCGCGCTGCTTGGCGTCGGCGGCGCGGCGCAGGGCCAGGTCCGTCATACCCATGATGCCGTTCATCGGCGTGCGCAGTTCATGGCTCATGTTGGCCAGGAATACGCTCTTGGCCCGGCTGGCGGCTTCGGCCGCGTCCTTGGCCGTCGCCAGGTCGTGGGTGCGCTTCTCCACTTGTTCCTCGAGATGCCGATGATGGGCCTCCAGCGCGATTTCGGCGCTGCGCTGCGCCGAGATATCCTGCACGGTGCCGGTGCCGCCGATCGCGGTACCCTCGCGGTCGCGCGTGATCTCCGCCCGCTCGCGTACCCACCGAACCGCGTCGTTGACCAGGACGCGATGCACCACGTCGTAGGGCGCCCGTCCGGCGACGGCATCGTTCCACGCTCGGGTGACCGCGGTCAGGTCGTCGGGATGGATGTAAGTGGAGAAGGATTCGAAGGTCTGGGGCGTTCCGAGCGGCACACCGAATATGCGGTAGGTCTGGTCGGACCAAGTCAGCTGGTTTGCAGGAATGTCGAGATGCCAGCTGCCGATGCCCGCGACAGCCTGGGCACGCTTGAGGTTGGCCTCGCTGAGCGCCAGTTCGGCATTGGTTGCGATCAGCGCTTCGTCCTTGCTGATCAGCTGGCGGTAAAGCAGGTTTGCCGGTTGGCGGACGCCGGTGACGACAAGTGCCAGATAGGCCAGCACGACGGACACGAAGCGGAAATAATGGCCGAGTTCGTTGACGAAATCGTAAAAGCCGACGTAATGAATGAAGCAGAACTCGGTGGC
>CAYXZX010000155.1:0-6512 GCA_964469455.1 uncultured Rhodocyclaceae bacterium
CCATGACGTTCTCGCGCGCCGTCATGTTGCCGAACAGGCGGATGTTCTGGAAGGTGCGGGCGATGCCCGCCTGCGCCACCCGGTGCGGACTGCCGAGATCGAGCGGACGGCCGGCGAAGAGCACCTTGCCGGCGTCGCGCGGATAGAGGCCGGTGAGCACGTTGAAGAAGGTGGTCTTGCCGGCGCCGTTGGGCCCGATCAGACCATAGATTTCCCCGGCATGGATCGTCAGCGAGACGTCCTTCAGGGCCTGGACACCCCCGAACCGCTTGCCGACGCCGACCGCTTCGAGCAGGACGGTCATTCCGCCAGTTCCCGCCGATGACGCGGCTCCGGCCAGAGCCCGGCCGGCCGGTAGAGCATGACGGCGATCAGCGCCAGCCCGAACAGCAGCATGCGCAGCGCCTCGGGGTCGAGCAGCACCTTGCCGAACAGCGCCTGCTGGATCGGCCCGGCGCCGTGACGGAAGGCTTCGGGCAATACCGTCAGCATGAGGCCGCCGAGGATGACGCCGGGAATGTGGCCCATGCCGCCGAGCACCACCATGCACAACACCATGATGGACTCCATGAGCCCGAAGCTTTCCGGCGACACGAATTCCTGGAAACCGGCGAACAGGCCGCCGGCGACGCCGCCGAACGAGGCGCCCATGGCGAATGCCAGCAGCTTGACGTTGCGCGTGTTGATGCCGCAGGCCTTGGCCGCGACTTCGTCCTCGCGGATCGCCACCCAGGCGCGGCCGATGCGCGAATCCTGCAGGCGGATGCCGACGAACACGACCACCAGGGCCAGCACGACGAACAGGTAGTAATAGAGCATGACACCCGTGAAGGTAATGCCGGCGATCTCGACCGACTTCGACAACGGCTGGCCGAACAGGGCGATGGCATCGATGCGGGCGATACCCTTGGGGCCGTTGGTGATGTTCACCGGCGCGTTGAGGTTGTTGAGGAAGATGCGGATGATTTCGCCGAAGCCGAGCGTGACGATGGCGAGGTAGTCGCCGCGCAGGCGCAGGGTCGGCGCGCCCAGCAGCACGCCGAACAGGCCGGCCACCGTTGCACCGAGCGGCAGGATGGCCCAGGCCGGCCAATGGATGCCGAAGTGCGGCGATGCCAGCAGGGCGTAGAGATATGCGCCAACGGCGTAGAAGGCGATGTAGCCGAGATCGAGCAGGCCGGCGAAGCCGACCACGATGTTGAGGCCGAGCGCCAGCATGATGTAGAGCGCGGCGAAATCGAGCACGCGCACCCAGGCGTTGCCGAGGCCGGCGCCGACGACAATGGGCGCCAGCAGCAGCGCCGCGCCGATCAGGATCATGCCGAGCCAGGACTTCCTAGGCACGTTCCGCCACTTTCTCGCCCATCAGGCCGGAGGGCCGGAAGATCAGCACGACGATCAGCACGAAGAAGGCGAACACGTCCTGATAGTGCGAGCCGAGCACGCCGCCGGTGAAGTCGCCGATGTAGCCGGCGCCCAGCGCCTCGATGACCCCCAGCAGCACGCCGCCGACCATCGCGCCGGCAAGATTGCCGATGCCGCCCAGCACGGCGGCCGTGAAGGCCTTGAGGCCGAGGATGAAGCCCATGTGGTAATGGGCGATGCCATAGTTGGCCGACACCAGCACGCCGGCCAGCGCCGCCAGCGCCGAGCCGATGATGAAGGTCAGCGAGATGACCCGGTTGGCATCGACGCCCATCAGTCCGGCGATGGCGGGATTCTCGGCGGTGGCGCGCATCGCCCGGCCCATGCGCGTGCGATTGACCAGCAGCATCAGGCCGCCCATGGTCAAGGCCGCCGCGGCGACGATGACGACCTGCACGTCGGTAAACGACGCGCCGAACAGCTCGTGCTGTCCGGTTGGCAGCAAGGCCGGCACCGAGTGATAGCTGCGCCCCCAGATCAGCATCGCCAGTTGCTGGAGGACGATGGACACGCCGATGGCGGTGATCAGCGGCGCCAGACGCGGGGCGTTGCGCAACGGCCGATAGGCGACGCGCTCGATGGCGAAACCCAGCGTCATGCAGACCAGCGCCGCCAGCACCAAACCGACCAGCAGGACGAGCGGCCCCGGCAGGCCGCTGTTTTCCAGCAGACGCACGAAAGTCAGTGACGACAGCGCGCCGATCATCACCACCTCGCCGTGCGCGAAGTTGATGAGGCCGAGGATGCCATAGACCATCGTGTAGCCCAGCGCCACCAGCGCATAGATGCTGCCGAGCGTCAGGCCGTTGATCAGTTGCTGGAGAAAAATGTCCATGCGCTATGAAAAAACGGCACCCGCGCTGCCTGGGTGCCGCCCTCCAGTCCGAGCGATGCCTTACTTCTTCTTGTCGCCGGGCCGCGCCGAGGATGCCGCCGCGCCCGCCATGCCAGCCATGCCCGCCGCCATGCCGGCCATGCCTCCCATCCCGGCCATGCCGACCATTCCGGCCATCCCCGCCATTCCACTCATGCCCCCCATGCCGGCGGCCTGCGCCGGCGGGGCGACACCGCCGATGGTATCGAGCGCGACCCACTTGCCGCCGCTGGCGACATAGAGGCTGACGGCACCATCCTTGAGGTCGCCGTTTTCGTCGAAGGTGATGCGCGTGGTGACACCCTGGTAATCCGTCTTCGGCAGCTCGGCGAGAATCTTGGCGGATTCGGCCGATTGCGCGCGCTTGATCGCCTCGACGACGACCATCACCGCATCGTAGGCGTACGGCGCGTAAAGCTGGATCTCGCCATATTTCGCCTTGAACCGCTCGATGAATTTCGGCCCGCCCGGCATCTTTTCGTAGGGAATGCCCGGCAGCGAGCAATAGTGGCCTTCCGCCGCCTCGCCGGCATTCTTGACGAACTCCGTCGTGCAGCCGCCGTCGCCCATCAGCAGCCTCGCGGTGATGCCGAGCTCCTTCATCTGCTTGGCCATCGGCGCAGCCTGCGGGTCCATGCCGCCGTAGAAAATCAGGTCGGGTTTCTTGCCCTTGATCTTGGTGAGGATGGCCTTGAAGTCGACGGCCTTGTCGTCGGTGTGCTCATCGGCGACCACCTTGACGCCGGCGGCGATGGCGGACTTCTTGAACTCGGAGGCGAGGCCCTCGCCGTAGGCGGTCTTGTCGTCGACGATGGCCACGGTTTTCGCCTTCAGCTGGTTGCCCGCATAGGCGCCGAGCACCCTGCCCTGCTGCTCGTCGTTGGCCATGACGCGGAAAGCCGTCTTGAAACCCTGGTGGGTGTAGGTCGGATTGGTCGCCGAAGGCGAAACCTGTGGAATGCCGGCATCCGAATAGATCTTCGACGCTGGAATGGTGGTGCCGGAGTTCAGGTGGCCGATGACGGCATTCGCCTTGGCGTCGACCAGCTTCTGCGCGACCAGGATGCCCTGTTTCGGGTCGGCCTGGTCGTCCTCGCCCTGCAGCTCGATCTTCAGCTGACGGTCGCCGATCCTGATGCCCGCCGCATTGGTGTCGTCCACCGCCATGCGCGCGCCGTTTTCGTTGTCCTTGCCGATGTGCGCCTGCGGGCCGGTCAGCGGCGCCGAATGGCCGAGCTTGACGACCAGTGGCGCAGCGGGGGGGGCCGCGGCAGGCTTGGCGGCCTCCTCTTTCTTGCCACAGGCGACAACGATGAAGGCAGCCGCAACCGCGGCCGAGAGCGTCTTGACGGGCATGTGCATGATGTTCTCCGGAGGTGGCGGGGCCGGGCGATTCTGCGCGGCGCCCAATGGCTTGTCAATCGAACGGCGGACAACAAAAAACCCGCCGCAGCGGGTTTTTTGTCGATTTCGGCGCAGTTTACTTGGCGCCAGCCAGGACCCACTTGACCAGGGTCTTGATGTCCTCGTCCTTGACATTGGCATTCGGCGGCATCGGGATCTGGCCCCAGGTGCCCTTGCCGCCCTTCTTGACCTTGTCGACCAGCATGGCCTCGGCGTCCTTCTGGCCGGCGTATTTCTTGGCGATGTCCTGATAGGACGGGCCGACCAGCTTCTTGTCGACGGCGTGGCAGGACAGGCAGTTGCTCTTCTTGGCCAGGTCGGCATTGGCCATGGCGTTGGTGGCGACCAGCGCGGTCGCGGCGAAAAGAGTGGCGGCAAACAGTTTCATGAATGATCCTCGGCGAAGTTGTCGGATAACGTGGTGCAACGGCCCGAGAGTCTATCTGAATTCACCGGGCTTGCAAGACCCGGTCGGGCACGGGACAACTAACGTCGGTACAGGCTGGCGCGTTGACACCGGCCGGTGCCAGCGCCTCTTCCAGTGCCATCAGCATGGTCGCTGCGCCGCCCGGATGGCGGCTCAATTCAGGCTGGAACAGGCGCAAGGCACGCCCGGCCGATTCCAGCCACGCCGGCTCGCCAAGGCGCCGGCCAAGCCGCAGCAAGCCGAGAATGGCGGCGGCATTGCCGGATGGCATGGAATTGTCATGCATCGGCTTGGGACGATGAATCAGGGTTTCGTGATCATCGGCGGTGAAGTGGAAGCCCCCGTCGGCCTTGTCCTCGAAACGGGCCAGCAAGGTTTCGGCGAGCGCCCGGGCGGAGGCGAGGTCGTCAGCACGGAAATCGGCCTCGAGCAACTCGATGTGGGCCAGCAGCAGGAAAGCATGATCGTCGAGATAGGCATCGAGATGCGCACGCCCTTGGCGGGACGTGGCCAGCAGCCGTCCGTCGCGCCAAAGCGTCGTCCGCAGGAAGTCGAGGGCGCCGCGCGCCAGCGCCAGCCAGTCGGGTCGGCCGAAGGTGCGGGCGGCATGTGCCAGCCCTTCGATCATCAGCGCATTCCAGCCGGTGAGCACCTTGTCGTCGAGACCGGGCCGAACCCGGGTCTCGCGCCGGGCCAGCAGCTTGCCCCGCGCGGCAGCCAACAGCGCAGCTTCACCCGACCTAAGGGGGGCAGAGACTTTCAGGTGCCAATGCGCACTTTCGAAGTTGGGCGGGCCATCCAAGCCCCAGTGGCGAGCCGCGACCGGCCATTCATCATCAGTGAGCAGCGCCTGAATCTCGCCGCGGTCCCAGACGTAATAGCGGCCCTCCTCGCCTTCGGAATCGGCGTCGAGCGAGGACGCGAAGGCGCCGCCCGGAAGCAGCATTTCACGGCGCAGCCAGCTTACCAGCGATTCGGCGACCTCGGCGAACAGCGCATTGCCGCTCGCCTGCCAGGCATCGGCATAGAGTCCGAGCAGAGGGCCGTTGTCGTAGAGCATTTTCTCGAAATGCGGGATCTCCCAGCGCTCGTCCACGCTGTAACGGCAGAAGCCGCCACCGAGCTGATCATGGATGCCGCCTTCGGCCATGCCGACCAGGGTCGTCAGGGCGGCGTTGCGGGCAACGTTATCTTCCCGGCTGTCGCCGCGATCGGCCCGTCGCAGCAGGAACGCCAGATCGCTGGCATGCGGGAACTTGGGCGCACCGCCGAAGCCGCCATGACGGGTATCGAAACTGCGCAGCATGAGATCGCGCCCCAGCCGGATCGGCGCATCGTCCAGGCCATCCAGCCCGGCCTTGCCGGCATGACCGGCCGGGCGCGGCACCGTGCTGGCCAGCATGTCGCGCAGCGCACCGCTCTGCCGGGCGATATCGGTCGCCCGCTGCTCGTACAGCCGGGCAACGCCCCGGCAGACCTCGGGGAAGGCGGGCAGGCCGTGACGCGGCGTTTTCGGAAAGTACGTGCCGCCGAAGAAGGGCATGTGGTCGCCGGGGTTCAGGAACATGGTCAGCGGCCAGCCACCGCCGCGGCCGGTGAGCATCTGGTGCGCCGTCTGGTAGATCTGATCGAGGTCGGGTCGTTCCTCGCGATCCACCTTGATGTTCACGAACAGTTCGTTCATCACCGCGGCCACTTCCGGATCCTCGAACGACTCGTGCGCCATCACATGGCACCAGTGACAGGCGGAGTAGCCGATGGAGAGCAGGATCGGCCTGTTCTGCTCGCGCGCCAGAGTGAGCGCCTGCTCGCTCCATGGCTGCCAATCGACGGGATTGTCGGCATGTTGAAGCAGATAGGGCGAGGTCTCGCCCGCGAGTCGGTTGGACATTGCTTCTCCTCGGCGTAGAATTTCCGAGTAATTTAGTCGACTTCAATCCTTGTGCGCAACAGGGATATCGCGGAGAACGAACCATGAACACGCGCACCATCGAAAGCATCGTCGCCGGTCAGCAGGTCACGGACGGCGCCGGCGTACGCATCACGCGCCTGCTCACCCAAGCGCAGCAGCGCCGGCTCGATCCCTTCCTGATGCTGGACAACTTCCGCAGCGACGATCCGAAGGACTACATCGCCGGTTTCCCGGACCATCCGCACCGCGGCTTCGAAACCGTCACCTACATGATCGCCGGCCGCATGCGACACCGCGACAATGCCGGCCACGAGGGCGTGCTGGAGAACGGCGGCATCCAGTGGATGGTCGCCGGGCGCGGCATCGTCCACTCCGAAATGCCTGAGCAGCAAGACGGGCGGATGGAGGGCTTCCAGCTCTGGCTCAACCTGCCGGCCGCGAACAAGATGGCCGACCCCTGGTACCGCAAT
>CAYXZX010000156.1:0-6371 GCA_964469455.1 uncultured Rhodocyclaceae bacterium
GAAAGGACGCGCATTGTCCTGTTTTTGCGGCGCAATGTCAATTCAGGATGGGGTGACGATCCAGCCCGCGCGCGACGAATCCGGTCATTTCTCCAGGCAGTTCGGCGAGCGCCAGCCGCGCTGCGCTCTCGGAAGCAAATTCCGCGAAGCAACAGGCCCCGGAACCGCTCATGCGGGCCGGGCCACGCGCTCGCAGCCAGTCGAGGTGGCGCCCCACCTCGGGAAACAGGCGCCGGGCCACCGGCTCGAGATCATTGCCGCCGATACCCGGCCGCCACGCCGCCGACGCCATGGCCGGAGTGTTGCGCCGCAGGTCCGGGGCACGAAAAATCTCGGCCGTCGGAACGGAAACTGCCGGAATTGTCACGAGATACCAGGCGGGCGGCAGCTCAAGATCGGTGAATTCCTCCCCCACACCTTCGGCGAAGCAGGCGCGGCCATGGATGAATACGGGGACGTCGGCCCCGAGTGACAAGCCGAGGCGTTGCAGTTCGACGGACGACAAGTCACATTGCCAAAGCCTGTTAAGCGCCATCAGCGTCGTCGCGGCATCCGAACTGCCGCCGCCCAGGCCGCCGCCGAGCGGCAAACGCTTGGTCAGATGAATGGTGACCCCTCCCTGAAGGCCGCGCTCCTGCCGCAGCAGCCGCGCCGCGCGGATGGTCAGATCCGTGACGGGTGACACGCCGGGCAAGGAGCGGGCAGCCACGATTTCGCCGTCCGGGCGCGGCTCGAACCGGAGTTCGTCACCGCGATCGAGAAAACGAAACACCGTCTGGAGCAAGTGATAGCCGTCGGCGCGTCGGCCGACGACGTGAAGAAACAGATTGATCTTGGCCGGTGCCGGCCAGATACGGTCCCACGGGCTCATCGAGCCAGGCTCCATTCATCGATCTTCAGGCGCACCTCGATGTCGCCGCTGCTGACCTCAAGCAGGGTCGGCAAGGCATCGGCGGCCGGGCTCTGGTAATCCAGGTAATCGACGCGCCACGCCGACGATGAGGCCGGCGGGCGACCGATCAACCATGCCGGCAATTGATCGAGCGGCAGCCGGGACCCGAACAACTGCGATGCCAGTTCCTCCCAGGAGGCGGCAAAGTACTCCTTGCCGTCCGCCATCCTGAGGCGCGCGGCGGTGGCGCTTCTGCTCAACTCGGCAACACCCTGGCCCAGCGGCGTGGTCAGCAGGACCTCGTCACTGTCCGGACCATGGCGCCACGAAATATTGGCGTAATGCCGGGCCTGGTCGACACGAACGGTGATGCGGCCATCGAACTCGAAATCATTCACGGCAGGTGGCACGCGAAGGATCGGCGACGGCCACGTGGCGCAACCCGCCGCCAGCACGACTACGGAAGCCAGGACAGCGCGTACAAGGGTTTTCAGGGGCTGAACTTCTTGATGGTGCCGCGCAGCGGCGCGTTGTCAGGACTGACTTTCGCGGCGTCATCCCAGGTGCGACGCGCTTCGTCGCGACGTCCCAGCATCCAGAGGACTTCGCCCAGGTGGGCGGCGATCTCGGGATCGGAACGCAAGGCGAACGCCTTCTGCAGCGCTTCCAGCGCGCCAAGCGCATCGCCGCGCCGGAACATCACCCACCCCTTGCTGTCCAGGATGAACGGGTCCTCTGGCGCCAGCTGCAGGGCCTTGTCGATCAGCTGCAAGGCTTCGTCAAGCCTGAGGTTGCGATCGGCGAGCGAAAAGCCGAGCGCGTTGTAGGCGTGCGCATGGTCCGGCTTGATCTCGATCAGGCGGCGCAGGTTGCGTTCCATTACGTCGAGCTTGTCGATCCGTTCGGCGAGCATGGCCGATTCGTAGAGCAGATCCGCCTGGTCGGGATGGGCGGCCAGGCCCTCCGCCACCACCGCATAGGCATCCTCGCCCTTGTTGGCCTCGCGCAGAAGCTGCGCTTCGGCAATCAATAGCTGGCTTCGCTCCGCGGGATTGCCGGCCGACGTCTGCTGCAGCAGCTGGCGCGCCTCGGCCAGCTTGTCCAGCCGCGCTGCCAGCACATGCGCGGCACGCATCCTGGCGGGCAGATACTGATTGCCCGGGGTGACGGCGCCGAACCACGCAAGCGCCTCGTCCCAACGCTTGCGGTCCTCGGCGATCTGCCCGAGGTACACGCGCGCGGTATTCACTTCGGCATGATCCGTCTGCGCAAGCCGCTTGAACTGGGCTTCCGCGTCGTCCAAGTCATGCAATTGCAGGGAAAGCACGCCTACCGCAAAGATAACGTCGCCGTTGTCGGCCGTTTCCGGGCTCCCAAGCAAAATCTTGAACTGCCGACGCGCTTCGCCATACTGCTTTTCGGCGACCAGGGCCCGCGCGTAGGCCAGCCGCGCATCGCGCGCGTTCGAGTTGCCTTCGATGAAAGCGGCCAGGAACTTGAGTTGTTCCGGCGCATTACCGGTCATCTGTGCCCGGGCCAGCGCCGCCTGCTCCCAATCCGGACGCAGCGAGAGCGCCCGGTCCAGTTCCGACAGCGCCACTCCCGCGTCCCGGGCACCATGGGCGGCCTGGGCGCGCGCGAAATGCGCCTCCGGAAGGTCGAGATAGGGGGCCGTCACCTTGGTGACGATCTGCTGGGCATCGAGCTTGTCCGGATGGCGCGCCAGGATGCGATGCAACTGCATCAGCAACGCGCTCCGTTCGCTGCCGGCAGCCTGCAACTCCCGCGACAAGTGGGCGACCAGTTCGTCGGACCGGCTGGTCACCGACAGCAGGCCGCTCACCATCTGCTTCGGCTTCTCCGCGCCGGGCTCGATCTCCGACCACAGGCGCGCCGCCTCAAGGGCGGTATCGTAATGACGGGCAAACAGCGCGATCTCGGCGGCGCGACGGGCAACGCGCGGATCCCGCGTACGGCGCGCCAGATCGATGTAGGCCTCGGACGACAGTGCAACCTGTCCCCGGCCTCCCGCGATCTCGGCCAAGAGGAACTGATAGATCAGCTGCGGGGTCAGCGCGACTGTCGGCAGGTTGGGCGGCGGCCCAGTCTCATCGGCGCGAGGCTCGCCATCTCCGGCGGCGTGGGCGCCCAGCGCAAGCGTGGCCAGGAGAATGGTAAGAAGGCGTTGTTTCATCGGGCAGGTCAATTCGCAATGTTCCGGGCTGGCGGAACCGCGGCGCTCACATACAATACCCGGACGATGTTAGCAGTTTCGCTCTGGGAAAGGCACTTACCCGCATGCCGGAACTCCCCGAAGTCGAGGTGACGCGCCTCGGTCTGGCGACCCGCCTGACCGGCGAAAAGGTCGACCGCGTGACGGCGCGCGCCCCGGCCCTGCGCTACCCGCTGCCGGCCGACCTGTCGCGCAGGCTGGCAAGTCGCGTTCTGCGCGACATCCGTCGGCGCGGCAAGTACTTGCTGTTCGATTTCGGCACGGGGCATCTGTTGATCCATCTCGGCATGTCGGGAAGCCTGCGCCTGGTGGACAGGAACGAACCGCCCCTTCGGCATGACCACTTCGACATCGGATTCGGGACCCAAGTTCTGCGCATGCACGATCCGCGCAGGTTCGGCGCCGCGCTGTGGCTCGAGGGCGATCCGGCCGGGCACCCGCTTCTCGCACATCTCGGCGCGGAACCCCTGTCGCGCCAATTCACGCCGCGCTTGCTCGGCACAGCGTTGGCGGGCAGGACCATGGCCATCAAGCCGGCCATCATGGACGCCGGCATCGTCGTCGGCGTGGGCAATATCTACGCTTCGGAAAGCCTGCATCGTGCCGGCATCGACCCGCGCCTGCCGGCTGGCAAGCTGTCGGCGGCGCGCCTGGCGCGCCTGGTCCCCGCCGTCAAGGCGACGCTGCGTGCCGCCATCCGCGCCGGCGGCAGTACCGTCCGCGATTATGTGCACTCCGATGGTGGCAGCGGCAACTTCCAGCAGCGGCATCGCGTTTACGGCCGCGCCAACGAACCCTGCCGCCAGTGCGGAACGCCCATCCGCATGCTGCGACAGGGCAACCGTGCCACTTACTTCTGTCCTCGCTGCCAGCGCTGATCATGAATCTGCCTGAACAATTCGACGCCTACCGCGCCTGGCGCGACAACCTCGACCGGCAGGTCGTGCGCCTGCGCGACTGGCTGCGCGACGCCGACCTGCTCGACAGCCAGGCCGAGCAGCGCCTCCGCCGCGTGCGCGACCGCCTGGCCGAGGACAAACTGATCGTGGCATTCGTCGCGGAGTTCTCCCGTGGCAAGTCCGAACTGATCAACGCCCTGTTCTTCGCCGACCGGGGCGGCCGCGTGCTGCCATCTTCGGCGGGGCGCACGACGATGTGTCCCACCGAGATTTCCTGGACCCGCGGCCAGTCACCGGGCATCGCGCTGCTGCCCATCGAGACGCGGGCCGAAGGCGCCAGCATTGCCGACCTGCGCCGCATGCCCGAAGCCTGGCAGACCTTCCCATTCGACCCAGCCGTGCCGGAAAGCATGGCGTCGGCATTGCGGCGCGTCGGCGACGTCAAGAACATGCCCGCCGATGCCGCGCGCGCGCTCGGCTTCGCCGTCGGTGAAGGCGCCGATGGCAGCCTGGTCGCCGACCACGAAGGCATGGTGGAGGTGCCGCGCTGGCGCCATGCCATGATCCGCTTCCCGCATCCGCTGCTGGAACAAGGCCTGGTGGTCCTCGACACGCCCGGACTCAACGCCATCGGCGCCGAGCCGGAACTGACTTTGTCGCTACTGCCCAGCGCCCATGCCGTGCTGTTCGTGCTGGCTGCCGATACCGGGGTCACCCAGTCGGACCTGGCGGTCTGGCGCGAACACGTCGGCCATTGTCCCGGACGCCTGGTGGTGCTCAACAAGATCGACGGACTCTGGGACGGTCTGCGCCCCGATTGGGAAATCGAAGCCGAGATCGGCAGCCAGGCGCGCTCCTGCGCGCAGATCCTCGGCCTCCCCACCGACCAGGTCTTCGCGGTCTCGGCGCAGAAGGGCCTGGTGGCCAAAGTCAGTGGTGACGCGGGGCTGCTCGCGCGCAGCAAGTTGTCCCGGCTGGAGGCGGCGCTGGCAACCCAAGTGCTACCCGGCAAGCGGGAAATCGTCGCCAGCGGTACCGCCACGGAAACCCTGCGGCTCTCGACGGAAACAAGGCAGCTGCTGGCCACTCGCCACGTCGCCATCATGGCGCAACTGGAGGAGTTGACCAGCCTGCGCGGCAAGCACGAGAGCGTGATCGCGCAGACCGTAACCAAGGTCAATGCCGAAAAGGAGGCCTTCGAGCGCGGCCTGCGCGAGTACTACGCGGTGCGCAGCGTGTTTTCGCAGCTTTCGGATACGCTGTTCTCGCATCTTGGCCCGGAGAGGCTGCGCGCCAACTCGCGCCAAACCCGCGACGCCATGGCGCGTGCCACGTTCACGCCGCAGTTGACCGCCGCGATGGCGGCCCTGTTTTCCGCCGCCCGCGCCAGCATCGAGTCATCCGAAAAATGCACCGCCGAGATCGCCGACATGATGCGCGCCATGCACCGGAAATTCGGTGGCCAGCACGGCTTCGCCCTGGAGCCGCCCCCTTCGTTCTCGCTTCGGGAAAAACTCGGGCAACTCGATCAGCTCGAGGAGGGTTTTCGCCGGCATTTCAGCAGCGTGCTCAATCTGCTGACGCGCGACAAGCGCACCTTGACCCAGCAGTTCTTCGAAACGATCGCCACGCAACTGCGACGCCTGTTCGAGCAAAGCAATCGCGATGCCGATCACTGGCTGCACGCCATGATGGCGCCACTGGAAAACCAGGTGCGCGAGTTCCAGAGGCAACTCAAACAGCGGCAGGACAGCATCCGCCGCATTCATGAAACCGCCGACAGCCTGGAGGACCGCATCGAGGAACTCGCGGCGAGCCGGAATCTGCTGGAGACCCGGATGCGGGAACTGGACGAATTGACGCTTGGCCTGGAAACGGCGGCCACACCGCCCGGATGACCGGGGCCGGCTGTTCGGAGGAGGGGAAGTAGCCTACTTGCTGCCGGTCAGCTTGAGGAACTTCACCATCAGCTGATCCTTGGACTCGACGTGGTTGGGGTCCTCGGGAATGCAATCGACCGGGCAGACTTCGCGGCACTGCGGCGTGTCGAAATGCCCAACGCATTCCGTGCACTTGTCGGGATCGATGATATAGATCTCGTCACCCTGGGAAATGGCGTTGTTTGGGCATTCCGGCTCGCAAACGTCGCAGTTGATGCATTCATCGGTGATCATCAGGGCCATGTCGGATTACCTTTCTGAAAAGCAATTTCAAGAACGTGTGTTGAATCTCTTCGTCAGCCGGGCCCCCACCAGCGGCTGGACGAACTTGGAAACGTCGCCGCCGAGCGACGCGATCTCCCGCACCATGGTCGCGGAGAGGAACATGTATTGCTCGCCCGGCGTCA
>CAYXZX010000157.1:0-6312 GCA_964469455.1 uncultured Rhodocyclaceae bacterium
GGCGGAGCGCGAAGCGGCCCTGGCTGCCACCGAGCGCGTCGCCGGGCGGCTGCGGGCCCTGGTCGACCAGGGCGTCATCGCCGGCTTCGAGACACCGACACGCTTCCTGCCGAGCCGCGCGACCCAGCAGGCCAGGCGCGCCGCGCTGCCGGAACGCGACGAACTGGCGCGACGCCTGCGCGAAGCGACGGCGGACCTGCCGCTGCGCGCCGAGAAACTCGCGCCCTTCCTCGCGGATGTCGAGACCGCCCGCACTGTCGAAAGTCAGCCGTGGCTGGACGCCGCGTCACTCAAGGGCAGCAACCTGGCCCTGATCGTGGACTCGATGCTGCTGAAACGGGCTTCGGGGTGGTCCGTGCTCTTGCCGCTGCGCGCGCCGGTGACGGGCGAGGTCGATGCCAGCCGGGTAAAGGCGGCGCTCGGCGGCGAGCCGGACGCGGTGTTTCTCGATGTCGGCCGGGAGTCCAACCGGCTCTATGCCGAGTATCTCGACGAGGCGATCTGGCTTTCCCTGGCCGGCTTCGCCGCCATCGCCGCATTGCTGGCCGTGTCGCTGCGTTCGGCGCGCCGCCTGCTGCGCGTCATGGCGCCGCTGGTGATCGCCGTGCTGCTGGTGATGGCGGGCCTGGCGCTGGCCGGCGAACGCATGACCCTGCTGCATCTGGTCGGCCTGCTGCTCACGGTCGCGGTCGGCTCCAACTACGCGCTGTTCTTCGACAAGGACAGCTGCGCGGACGGCACGGTCGAGCCGCGCACGCTGGCCTCGCTGGTCGTCGCCAACGTGACGACGGTGATCGGTTTCGGCGCGTTGGCGACTTCGGCGGTACCGGTGCTGCACGCGATCGGCGTCACCGTCGGTCCCGGCGCCGTGCTGGCGCTGATCCTCGCCGCCATGCTCGCCGGCGGCAGGGCGCGCTGATGGGCTGGCGGCCAAGCGCGACCATCAAGGCGAGCTTCGCGGTCCATGCCGGCGCCGGTATTGCCGCGCTTGCTGCGCCAGAGCTGTGGCCCCATGCGCTCGTCGCCGTCGCCGCCAACCAGGCGCTGCTGACGACGGCCGGGCTGCTGCCCCGCTCCTCTCTGCTCGGTCCCAACCTGACGCGCCTGCCGGAAGCCGCAGCCGTGCGCGGCGAGATGGCGCTGACCATCGATGACGGCCCCGATCCGGCGGTGACGCCTCAGGTACTCGACCTGCTCGACACAGCCGGGATGAAGGCGACGTTCTTCTGCATCGGCGAGCGGGTGACGCGTCACGCGCCGCTGGCGCGCGAGATGGCGGCGCGCGGCCACGCCATCGAAAACCACAGCCAGCGGCATCTGAAGCTGTTTGCCGCGCTCGGGCCGCGTGCCATGCGCCGCGAGATCGTCGGTGCGCAGCGCAGCATCGCCGACGTGGTCGGCCGCGCGCCGCGCTGGTTTCGACCCACGGCCGGCCTGCGCAATCCCTTTCTCGATCCGGTGCTGGCAGGCCTCGACCTGCGCCTGGCCAGCTGGACGCGCCGGCCCTTCGACACGCGCTGCGGCGACGTCGACACGGTGCTTGCGCGCCTGACGCACAATCTCGCCGCCGGCGACATCCTGCTCATGCACGACGGCCATGCGGCGCGTACCGGCTCCGGCAAGCCGGTGATCCTCGAGGCGCTGCCCCGCCTGCTCGCCGGTTTGCGAGAATGCGCACTGCATTCCGTGACGCTCGACAACGCCCTCGTCCCGTGACCCGGCCC
Source organism: uncultured Rhodocyclaceae bacterium (assembly GCA_964469455.1). Lineage (GTDB taxonomy): Bacteria > Pseudomonadota > Gammaproteobacteria > Burkholderiales > Rhodocyclaceae > Fen-999. The sequence goes on from CAYXZX010000157.1 coordinate 1,725, forward strand.
TTCCTTGACCGCCTGCTCGACGACGCCAGCCGCCCCTATCGCGCCGCCGGCCGTTTCGGCTACCACTTCTCGCGCGGCAAGCTGGGCAGCGACTGCATCTTCCGCGAACTGCTGCGCCGGGGCGTGTTTCCCCGAGAGGCGCGCTTCCTCGACCTTGGCTGCGGCCAGGCCGTGTTCGCATCCTGGTTGCTGGCGGCGCGCCGCATGTACGAGCAGGGCGACTGGCCGGCCGACTGGCCCGAACCGCCCAGAGTACTCGAACTGCGCGGCTATGAACTCATGGCGAGCGACGTTGCCCGTGCGCGTGCCGCGCTGGCCGACCGCGAGCCGCAGGTCTCGATCCGCCGGGGCGACATATGCCGAACGGATTTCGGACAGGTGGATGTGGTGACCATCCTCGATGTGCTGCATTACATCGACCACGCGGCGCAGGAAGATGTACTGCGCCGCGCGCGCGCCGCTCTGCCGAATCATGGCCTGCTCATTACACGAGTCGGCGACGCTGCCGCCGGCCTGCCTTTCCGTATTTGCGACTGGCTGGATCGGGCGGTGATTCTGGTGCGCTGGCGCCGACGACCGGTGCTCTGGTGCCGTACCCTGGCTGACTGGGTGAAGCTGCTGGAAGGCGTCGGCTTCGAGGTCGAGGCGATGCCGATGAGCGAGGGCAAGCCTTTCGCCAATGTCATGCTGGTCGCGCGGGCGAACGGCGCATGACGGGGCCGATGCGATGACCGGGATGGCGGCCGATGCCATGCTGTTCGGCGTGGGCACGGCGACGATCGCCTGGCTCTCGCGCAAGCCGCTGCGCTGCCCCGGGAGCCACGGCTTCTATCGCTTCTTCGTCTGGGAAGGCATCCTGGCGCTCTGGGTGATGAACCGCAATGCCTGGGGCATGGATCCCTACTCGGTCAACCAGATGATTGCCTGGCCGCTGCTGATCATCAGCTTCGTGCTCGTCATGCTGGGGGTGCTGGCGCTCGTTAGTCATGGCGACATCACCCGCCAGCGCGAGAGCACCACGCTTTACGACTGGGAAAAGACCACCACGCTGGTTACCCACGGCATCTTCGCCCACATCCGGCATCCCATGTACGCCTCCCTGCTCGCTCTCGCCTGGGCGGCGCTGCTGGAGGCGCCGTCCTGGCCAGGCGCGGCCATCGCCTGCGGCGTCACGCTCCTGCTGCTGGTCACCGTCCTTGCCGAGGAACGCGAATGCCTCGACTACTTCGGCAACGCCTATGCGGAATACATGCGCCGCACCTGGCGCTTCGTCCCCGGGGTCTTCTAGGCCCACCCGCGCAGGGGCGAGGCGTGTCGCCACGGCTGATTTTGGCGATTCGGGGACGCAACCGGCCGGCCGAGTTCCCCGGGTGGCGCGTTACTTCTGGGCGCCGGCAGCGTGCGAGGCATGCAACTGCGAGATCAGCTGTTCCAGTTCATCGATGCGCCGCTGCATCGAGGCCAGCCGGCCGTTGAGCGCACCGACGTTGAAGAAGCGCTCGTTGGCCGCCGGCGCGTCGAGGCGGGCCGCGTAGCCGAGCCACGAGGAGTCGTAGACCTTGACGTTCTTGAACCCCAGCGATTCCAGCACCGAGGCGGTTTCGGCCGCGCGCACGCCGCTTTGGCAGTAGACGACCGTCTCCCTGGCGGGATCGAGCTTCGCGTAGAGCGCCTTGAGGTTGTCGGCCGAGGTTAGTCCGGCGCCGCTGTTGTCGGTGACCAGGCGGCGTGCGAGCTTGTTGGTGGTGTCAGGGTCCTTCCAGTTCTGCTCGTAGGGGATGTTCACCGCGCCGGGAATGGCGCCGCCACGGATGGCGCGCACATCGTTGCCCTTGTACTCGCCGGTGGTACGCGCGTCGATGATCTGCGCGCTGCCCGACTTGGCACGGGCAACGACATCTTCGGTGACGATCGCCAGTTGCGGCTGCTCCGTCAGCCTCACGGCCACCGGCTTGGCCAGCGCGCTGTCGGTCTCGACGGCGCCGCCCGCCGCCTGCCAGCCTTCGATGCCGTCATGGAAGACGCTGACGTTGGCGGCGCCGAAATAGCGCAGCGCGAAACGGCCGAAGTGGGCGTAGGGCGAGCCACGGTCGGCGTAGACGATGATCTCCTTGCTCGGGTCGAGACCGGCCTGGCCGAAGATCTTCTCGATCTGCGCGGTGTCGATGAAGTCCTCGGTCACCGGATCGCGCAGCACCGCGCCGGCATCGCCGATGTTGATGGCGGCGGGTATGTGGCCCTTCCGGTACAGCGGCGTCGCGCGCACGTCCCAGACGAGCGCGCCGCGGGCGATGGCTGCCTTTGTCTCGGCGGCATCGACGATGGGTGGCGCGGCCAGGGCGGCGGCCGACGCGAGCAGGCCGGCCAGCGCCGCAACCCCGGCGAGCAGGGTTTGGGTGAGATTGCCGATCGACATGTCGTTCTTCCTCTTCGTTTTCTGGGCGCTTCGATTATCGGGACGCGATCACGGCGGTCAAGTTGCGTTGCCGCATGAATGGGTATTCCGGAAGCATCGCGGCGTCATTTTGCGGTCTGCTAAACTGCTCCATCGCCTGATCCTGCCACGCCGTGACCCCCTTTCTGCTTTCCCGCTTCACCGCCACCACCTGTCTCGGCCGCGGGCTCGCAGCCCATCGCACGGCACTGACAGACGCGGCCAGCGGCCTCACGCGCTGCGACTTCGAGACCGTGCAGCTCAACAGCTGGATCGGCGAGGTCGCCGGTGTTGACGAGGTGTGCCTGCCGGCATCATTAGTGCGCCACGACTGCCGCAACAACCGGCTGGCGCTGATGGGACTGGAAACCGACGGCTTCGCCGAGGCGGTGCGCGCGGCCAGCGTGCGCGTCGGCCGGCGCCGCCTCGGCGTCGTTCTCGGCACCAGCACGGCGGGCATCCTGACGACCGAACTGGCCTATCGCCGCCGCGACCCCGCGACCGGCGCGCTGCCGGCGGACTTCATTTACCCGACCACGCACAACACCTACTCGGTGGCCGGCTTCGTGCGCGAATACTTCGGCCTCGAAGGCCCGGCCGTGGTGGTGTCGACCGCCTGCTCGTCCTCGGCCAAGGTGTTCGCCGCTGCCGCGCGCATGATCGAATGCGGGCTGATCGACGCGGCGCTGGTCGGCGGCGTCGACTCGTTGTGCCTGACCACGCTGTACGGCTTCAGCTCGCTGGAACTGACCTCGCCGGAGCCGTGCCGTCCTTACGACGTCCGCCGGAACGGCATCTCGGTCGGCGAAGGCGCGGCGTTCGCGTTGCTCGAACGGCCGCCCGGCTCGCTCGACGCCGATGCGGTGCTGTTGCTCGGCGCCGGCGAATCGAGCGACGCCTACCACATGTCCTCGCCGCATCCCGACGGCCTGGGCGCGCAGCTGGCGATGGCGGCGGCGCTGCAGGACGCGGGTCTGGCGGCGGGCGACATCGGCTACATCAACCTCCACGGCACCGCCACGCCGGCCAACGATGCCGCGGAGAGCAAAGCCGTCGCGGCGCTGTTCGGCGCCGCGGTGCCGTGCAGCTCGACCAAGGGTGCCACCGGCCACACGCTGGGTGCGGCGGGCGCCGTCGAGGCGGTGGTCTGCGCGCTGGCGCTCAGGCACGGCTTCCTGCCCGGCGGTGTCAATACGGAACAGCTCGATCCGGCCGTTCCACTCGACTACTTGCTGGCCACGCGCCCGGGCGCAGCGACATACGCGTTGTCCAACTCCTTCGGCTTCGGCGGCAGCAACTGCAGCCTGGTGCTCGGGAGGGCGGCATGATCCTCAACGCCTGCATCGACGGCATCGGCTTCCTCGCGCCAGGCATCGCCGGCTGGCCGGCGGCGGCCGATGTGCTGGCCGGCAGGGCCGTCTATCAGCCCGCACCGACGGTCCTGACGCCGCCTGCCGTGCTGCCGCCCGCGGAGCGCCGCCGCGCCAGCCGCCTGGTCAAGGCGGCGCTGGGCGTCGGGCTGGAAGCGGTCACGCAGGCCGGCGCCGATGCCTCGGCGCTTGCCACCGTCTTCAGCTCGTCCTCGGGCGATGGCCACAACTGCCACGCGCTCTGCGAGACGTTGGCCTCCGACGACCGCGCCGTATCGCCGACGCGCTTCCACAACTCGGTGCACAACGCCGCCGCCGGCTACTGGGGCATCGCCACCGGTGCCATGGCGCCCAGCCAGGTGCTGTGCGCCTACGATGCCAGTTTCGCCGCCGGCCTGCTCGAGGCCATGGCGCAGTTGGCCACGACCAGGGCGCCCGTCCTGCTCGTCTCGTACGATGCCGAATATCCCGAGCCCATCTTCGCCAAGCGGCCGGTCCCGGATGCCGGCGGCGTCGCGCTGCTGCTTGCACCGCACGAGGGCCGGCACTCACTGGCCTCGGCGAAAGTCAGCCTTGGCGACACGCCGGTTTCAGCCATGGACGATGGCGCGCTGGACAAGCTGCGCACGGACATTCCGGCCATGCGGGCGCTGCCGATCCTGGAACTGCTGGCGCGCCGGCAGGCAGGCCGTGTCGTCCTCGAATACCTCGCGCCGCTCAGCCTGCAGGTCGACATCGCATGCTGAACCGCGAATGGATCGCCGCGCACATTCCGCATCAGGGC
>CAYXZX010000158.1:0-6278 GCA_964469455.1 uncultured Rhodocyclaceae bacterium
TCAACGAGCTCAACGCGCTTGCCGAGCGTATCGCCGCGCAGCTCAAGACCATTCCTGGCGCGCAGGACGTGCTGACGGTGAAGAACGAGGGCGTGCAGTACTACACGGTCGAGGTCGACCGCCTGGCCGCCGGCCGCTTTGGGCTTTCAGTCGAGGAGATTGCCGCCGCGCTGCGCGCCCAGATCGAGGGCAAGCCGGTCGGTATCGTGCTGGAAGGCAACCGCCGCACGCCGCTGGTGATCAAGGGCGGCGAAGGCATGCGCAATTCGCCGGCCCTGTTCGCCAACATGCAGCTGGCGCTGCCCGACGGCGGCAACGTGCCACTCTCCGCGCTGGCGAGGCTGAAGCGCGTTGCCGGCCCGGTCAAGGTGGAACATCAGGACGCGGCGCGTGTGGCCGTGGTTCAGGCCAACGTCACCGGCCGCGATCTGGTCGGCTTCGTCGAGGAGGCGAAGGCGAAAGTGGCGGCGGAGATGAAGCTCGGCGCCGGCTACCAGCTTGCCTGGGGAGGCCAGTTCGAGAACCAGCAGCGCGCCGCCAAGCGGCTGATGCTGGTGGTGCCCATCGCCCTGGCGCTGATCTTCCACATCCTGTTCACCACCTTCGGCTCGGTGAAGCAGGCGGCCATGGTGTTCGTGAACATCCCCTTCGCGCTGATCGGCGGCGTCTTCGCGCTGCTGATCGCCGGCGAGTACCTGTCGGTGCCTGCTTCGGTGGGTTTCATCGCCCTGCTCGGCATCGCCGTGCTCAACGGCCTGGTGCTGATCTCCTACTTCAACCAGTTGCGCGCGCAGGGCCTGCCGCTCGACCGTGTCGTCGTCGAGGGTGCCCGGCGCCGCCTGCGGCCGGTGCTGATGACCGCCTCGATCGCCGCCTTCGGCCTGGTGCCGCTCCTGTTCGCCACCGGCCCGGGCTCGGAGATCCAGCGGCCGCTGGCCATCGTCGTCATCGGCGGGCTGGTCACGTCGACATTGTTGACGCTGATCATGCTGCCCATCCTCTATCGTCGCTGGGGAAGCGCATGAAACGTCTCGATGCTTGTCTGAAGCTGGTGTTGCCACGTGCCCTGGAAACGCAGGTGGTCGACCATCTGCTGCAGCATCCGCAATGGGTCGGCCCGTTCATCACCCGCCATGTCGAGGGTCACGGCGATTCCGAGAGCATCGAAAGCCCGGGCGAGCAGGTGCGTGGCCGGGCGGCGCGCGTCGAGATCGAGATTCTGATGGATCGCGGCCATGTCGCCGAACTGCTGGCCGACTTGCGGGCCGAATTGCCCAGTCGCGCCGTGGTCTGGTGGTGGAGTCCGGTGGTTGAAGCGGGGAACCTGATATGAAGCGCCATCTGCTGCTGATTGCCTGTCTGCTGGCAGGGCCGTCCGCCGCCGGCGAGCCGGAGGACTTGCCGTCGGCGGCGCAAGTCGAGCGTGCGCTGCACGAGCACCCGACGGTCCGCGCCGCCGAAGCCGGCCTGCGCGCCGAGGACGCGAACCGCGAGCGCCTCGAGGCCGGACCGCACGAGTTTGCGCTCAGGTTGTCGGGGCAGCAGCGGCGCGACCGGTCGCTCGACGTCACTTATCAGGAGCACGAGGTCGGCGTCGAGCGGACCATCCGCCTGCCGGGCAAGGCGGCCACCGATGCCGAACTGGGCGCCACGGGTGTCGAGCAGGCCCGCTTTGTGGTCGGGGACGCCCTGCACGAAAGCAGCCGCCTGTTGCTGAAGGCATGGTTCGACTGGCAGCGGGAGACGGTGGCCGCGCAGCAATGGCAGACCCAGACGGCTGTCCTGCAGCGCCAACAGGAGGTCGTCGCCAGGCGCGTCGGTGCGGGTGACGCGGCGCGACTCGAGGCCCTGTTGGCCGAGGCGCAATTGCTGCAGGCGCAGGCACAGCTCGCGCAGGCGCAGATGCGGCGCGATCATGCTGCGCTCGAGATGTCCCGGGATTTTCCCGCCATCGTGCTGCCACGGACGATTGCCGTGGCGATACCACAGCCGCCGGTGGATTCGGACGAACAATGGCGCGAGCGCATCCTCGAGAACAATCACGAGTTGCGCGTGGCCATGCTGGCGACCCGGCGCGGCCGGCTGACGGCGAAACGGCTGGATGCCGACCGCGTCGCCGATCCAACCGTGGGCCTGCGCATGGCATCCGAGCGAGATGGTCAGGAGCGCATCGTCGGCTTGCAACTGACCATTCCCCTCGGTGGTACGGCACGGGCGGCGAGCGCTCGGGCCGGTGCCGCCGAGGCGGATGCAGCGAGCGCCCGCGAGGCATTGGTGAAGGCGCGGGTCGAGGCTGAAGCCCGCCGTACCGTTGCCGCCGCGAGCAGCGCCTACCTGCAATGGCAGCGCCTGGCCGAGGTGGCCGGGCGCATGGAAGACAATGCCAATCTCCTGGACAAGGCCTGGCGGCTCGGTGAAGGGCAATTCGGGGAGTTGCAGACCGCGCGCCGGCAGGCGATCGAAGCGCGCCTCGCCGAAAGTCAGGCACGGCTGGACGCCAACGAGGCGCGCTACCGTCTGCTGCTCGACGCCCACTCGCTGTGGCCGCTCGATAACGGCCACGACCACGAGCACTGAGGGCGGCCGCGAGTATCATTCGTCATCGATTGCAGGCGAGGAGAACCTCATGCGCATGGAAGACGAACAGGAAAGCAGCAATATCGAGGATAGGCGCGGCATGCGCATGCCCGGCGGGCGCGCGGGCGGGGTCGGTATCGGCACCATCGTCTTGGCGCTGGCCGCGAGCTACTTTTTCGGCATCGACCCGGCGACCGTGATAGGCGTTGCCACGCAAATGCAGGGTGGCGGCCAGGTGCAGGAAGTGCCGGCGCGCAAGCCACCGGCCGACGACGAAGCGGCCCGCTTCGTCAGCAAGGTGCTCGGTTCGACCGAGCGGACCTGGCAGGAGCAGTTTCAGCGCATGGGCCGGCAATACGAAGATCCGAAGCTGGTTCTGTTCAGCGGCGGCACGCCGACGGCCTGCGGCACCGGCCAGACGGCCATGGGCCCGTTCTATTGCCCGCTCGACCACAAGGTGTATATCGACCTGGCCTTCTACCATGAACTGAAGAGCCGTTTCCATGCGCCTGGCGAGTTCGCCCAGGCTTATGTCATCGCTCATGAGGTGGGCCACCACGTGCAGAACCTCCTCGGCATCTCCGACAAGGTGCAAAGCGCCCAGCAACAGGCTCACAGCGAAGGTCAGGCCAACGCCTTGTCCGTCAGGCTTGAATTGCAGGCGGACTGCCTGGCCGGGGTCTGGGCGGCGCAGGCCAACGAAGCGCGCCACATTCTCGAATCGGGTGACGTCGAACAGGCGCTGACGGCGGCCTCCGCCATCGGCGACGACACGTTGCAGAAGCAGGCGAGCGGCCGGGTCGTGCCGGACGCCTTCACTCACGGCACGTCGGATCAGCGCATGCGCTGGTTCAAGCGCGGCATCGAAGGCGGCGACATGAACCAGTGCAACACGTTCAAGGCGGCCAGCCTCTGAGCTAGCCGAGCGCCGCGACCACCTCGGGCGGCGCCTGCACCAGTTCGATCAGAACGCCTTCGCCGGCGATGGGGAAATCGTCGCTGGCCTTGGGGTGCAGGAAGGTGATGTCGTAACCCGCGGCGCCCTTGCGGATGCCGCCCGGCGCGAAGCGCACGCCTTGCGCGGTCAGCCATTCGACGGCCTTCGGCAGGTCGTCCACCCACAGGCCGACGTGGTTGAGCGGCGTGGTGTGCACGGCGGGCTTCTTCTCGGGATCGAGCGGCTGCATCAGGTCCACCTCGACCTTGAAGGGACCGCTGCCCATGGCGCAGATGTCCTCGTCGACATTCTCGCGCTCGGAAACGAAATTGCCGGTGACGGCGAGGCCGAGCATGTCGACCCACAATGTCTTCAGCCGGTCCTTGGAGGGTCCGCCGATGGCGATCTGCTGGATGCCGAGTATCTTGAAGGGACGCGTCATGGTTTGCTTTTCCTCGTGAGCAAGTAAAGGCCGAAGGCGATCATCGGCAGGCTTAGCCACTGTCCCATGCTGATGACGTACGAGTGGCCGAAGATGCCGGCATCGGGTTCGCGAAAGAATTCGGCGACGAAGCGGCAAATGCCGTAGCCGAGCAGGAACATGCCCGACACGGCGCCCCGCGGCCGCTGACTTTGGGAATACCGCCACAGCAGGATGAACAGCAGCAGCCCTTCGCCGGCCGCCTGGTAGAGCGGCGAGGGGTGGCGCGGCAGGTTGTCGACCTGCGGAAAGATCATGGCCAGCGGAAAGTCAGCCGTGGTGACGCGCCCCCACAGCTCGCCATTGATGAAATTGCCGATGCGCCCCGCCATCAGGCCGAGCGGCACGAGGGGCGCGATGAAATCGGTGACCTGGAAGAAGGCCATGCCGTGCTTGCGTCCCCACAAGGCCATGGCCGCCAGCACGCCGAGAAAGCCGCCGTGAAAGCTCATGCCGCCTTTCCAGACGGCCACGACCTCGAACGGATGCGCCAGGTAGTAGCCCGGCTCGTAGAACAGCACCTGGCCGAGCCGGCCGCCGACGATGACGCCGAGCACCCCGTAGAACAGCAGGTCGTCGAGCGCCGCCGGCGCGATGCCGTGCCAGGGCTGGCTGGCTGCGCGCCGACGGCCCAGGATCAGGAAGGCGATGAAGCCGGCGAGGTACATCAGTCCGTACCAGCGGATGGCCAGTGGACCGAGGCTGATGGCAACGGGATCGAACTGCGGATGAATCAGCATGCGATGAGATCGGCGGTCGGAAGCGGGCGTCAGTTTAACGCGGGATGGCCGACGTCTTTCGCCCGGTGCCATCCGCGTGTATCTTGCGCGCTGATCCCGCGTTCAACGCACTTGACGATACCCATGCTCGACAAGCTCTGGAAAGGCCGAGGCTCGGCCAAGGCCGCCGACAAGAAAAACGCAAAGACGTCGAGCCTTGACCGGGGCAAGCTCAAGCAGTTCGCCACTTATTTTCCGATCGGCCGCAAGCTGCTGTACTACCCTGAATACCACCAGAAGGCGGTGCTGCATACCCTGGTGATCGGCTATCGTGTCAACGAGCGGCTGATCTACGCCAACGACGCGGTGCTTCTCGACGGGCAGGGGCATCCGGCCGGCTTTCGGCTGGACGGCGGCGAAATCCTCCCGGCCGAGAAGCTGGCGAGTTTCGAGATCCTCGTGCCGGACACCAGCGAAATGGAGCGCAAGCTCGACTACGTCACCCGCGCGGCGCTCGGTCCTGCCGGGCAGTTCCGCAAGGGCAACACCATCACGCTGGTCGCCGACAATGTGGACCGCTGCCTGCCGAGCATCGACACGACGGTCGAGCGCCGGCAGGTGATGGACGAGGGTCCGTACTCCGGCAGCGCGACCATCCTGCTGGCGCCGGACTTCGCGACGCTCAAGGTGGTCGACAAACGCCGTCACCAGCGCGTGCCGGCCGCGCTCTGGGCCGATCTCTATTTCGCCAAGGGCACGCCGCCGTTCCGCTGCGTGCTGCGCGACTTCTCCGAGAATTCGTTGCGACTGAGCGTCAGCGATGACGGCCAGCGCATGCCGGTGCTGAAGCCTGACGGCCCGGTGATCGTCGAGTTCGATTTCGGCAGCATCGAGTCCACCTACCGCATTCGCGGCAAGACCATGCGCGGCGAGGAGGATTTCTGCATCGTTCGCGTCGAACAGCTTTATCGGGACGGCGATTTCGAGCGCATCAGGATGATGGATGCCGTCGAGATCAAGTCGCGCCTGCTGAATTCGCAGGCCTGACCGTCGAGTCGACCTGGCTGGCGAAAGTCGGCCGTGGCGGCACGCCGGTACCGGCGGGGGCATCGGCTAAAATTAAAGATTGTTTTCCGGCAGGAGACCGCCATGCCCCAATACCGTTCCCGCACATCCACCCACGGCCGCAACATGGCCGGTGCCCGTTCGCTGTGGCGCGCCACCGGCATGAAGGACGGCGATTTCGGCAAGCCCATCATCGCCGTCGTGAATTCCTTCACCCAGTTCGTGCCGGGCCACGTGCACCTGAAGGACATGGGCCAGCTCGTTGCGCGCCAGATCGAGGCGGCCGGCGGCGTGGCCAAGGAATTCAACACCATCGCCATCGACGACGGCATCGCCATGGGCCACGGTGGCATGCTCTATTCGCTGCCCAGCCGCGACCTTATCGCCGATTCGGTGGAATACATGTGCAACGCGCATACCGCAGATGCGATGGTGTGCATCTCCAACTGCGACAAGATCACCCCGGGCATGCTGATGGCCGCGCTGCGCCTCAACATCC
>CAYXZX010000159.1:0-6242 GCA_964469455.1 uncultured Rhodocyclaceae bacterium
CCGCCAGTTCTGCACGATAGGCATCGGGCGATCGCCCTGCCCATTGCACGAATGCACGACGGAATGCACGGGCATCGCCGAAGCCGAGGCGAGTGGCGATTTCGGCGATCTTGAGGCGTGATCCGGGGGCGAGCAGTTCCATGGCGAGCCGGTGCCGGCAGCGCTCCTTGATGTCCCGCAGGTTCACCGATTCATCTGACAGTCGCCGGCGAAACGTCGCGCTGCTGATGTTGAAGACGCTCGCCAGCTGGGTGACCGTCGGTACAGGCTCGCCACGCGCCAGTTGCGTGTTGATCATGTGCTCGATGGCTTCCGCGAAGCGGAGTTCGCCGGAAGGATCGCGCATCAGGTCGAACGGGAACAGGCGCAGCAGTTCCACCAGCCGCTGATAGCTGCGCACGACCGGCTTGGTCAGATACTTTGCCGGAAAACGAAAATGGTTGCCGGGCTGCCGATAGAGGATGGGGTGATGAAACAGGCGTAGCAGCGTTTCCGTGTTGCCACGATGCTCGTAAGTGACCGAGTAGGCAGCAATCTGGATTGCCTCGCCAATCAACCAGCTGAACAGACGGTGATAGAACGATAGCCCGGTCAGGTCGGCGAGCAGGCCGCTGGTGCTGTGCGGTAGTCGCAGGGTGTCCATGTGGAAGATGGCATCCGGGCCGCTCATCTCCAGGGAAAGCTCGGCCGCCCGGCCGCCCAGCATGGCGCAAAACCGTACTGCGCGCTGGATAACCGCTTCCAGTGTTTCGCAATTGATCACGCAGTAGCACAGCATGTCGACTTCGTCCTTGCTCATCGGCGGCAGGTTGCGCTCCCGATTGGCATGATCGGAGAGCAGCGTGATGCAGGTCCGGTAGATCGCCATGAAGTGTTCGTCGGAAATCAGCCGCACACTGCCGTGGCGCAGGTCGTCGACCGTGAATGGCAGGCGCAGTCGCGCCAGAACGGCTGTCGGATTCCCGCCGATGGCGGCGATATCCTCGAGCAGCGTCAGCGGGAAATCGGCCGGCACGGCTCGGGGCGACTTTCTTGGCGCTGGATGATTCATGGCGCGCCATGTTGCGCCGATTGTGGCTTCTCGGCAAGCCGTGAGCGATTGCGTCCCCCTGTTGCAGCATTACGGCCTCTGGCAATGGCATCGAGCCCAGCATAATTGGCCCATGTGGTGCGCCGCTCGGCGTGGCCATCAACGCAAACAGGAGGGGAACTGCAATGACGATTGCGAAGCGGGAAATTCGTTACGGCGGGGCCATGCTCGATCAGAAGGAGATCGATGCCGTGGTGAACGTCATGAAGACCAGCATGGTGGTGGGTCCGCAGACTCAGAGTTTCGAGGCGCGCTGCGCTCGGCTGCTCGGCCACGAGCACGGCATCATGGTCAATTCTGGTAGCTGCGCCCTCCTGCTGGCGCTGCGTCTCGCCGATCTGCCCAAGGGCGCCGAGGTGATCACGCCGACGCTGACCTTCGGTACCGATATTTCCAGCATCGTTCTCAATGGCTTCGTGCCGGTACTGGTTGATGTCGAGCCCGATACCTACCAGATCGACATCGACAAGATCGAGCGCAACATCACCGCCAAGACCCGGGCGATGCTGGTACCGAACCTGGTGGGCGGCATGCCCGAGTGGGACCGGCTGAGAGCCATCGCCGACAAGCACAAGCTGATTCTGATCGAGGACAGTTGTGACACCCTGGGCGGCACCTATCGGGGCCGGCCTGCGGGGGAACGCGCCGATATCAGCGTCACCAGCTTCTCCATATTCCACATCATCACCTGCCTGGGTAACGGCGGCCTGGTGGCGGTTAACGACGACAAGCTCTGGGATCGCGGCCTGATGCTGCGCAACTGGGGGCGGTCATCCGAGAAGTTCATGCATGGCACCCGCAAGGGCGACAGCGACGGTCGCTTCCTGGAGAACCTGGGGGATATCGAATACGACGGCATGTTCATTTTCGAGGAGATCGCCTACGGCTTCATCCCCAACGAGGCGGGTGCCGCTTTCGGCCACGAGCAGCTCAACAAGCTCGACATGTTCACCCGACTGCGCCAGGAGCGCTTCGACCTCCACACCCGCTACATGGAGGAGCATGCCGATGTGTTCATCAAGGCCCGGGTGCATCCGGACGTGTTCACCACCTGGATCTGCTATCCGGTGATGCTGCGGCCGGAACTGGGCTGGAGCCGGCGCGAACTGCAGATGCATCTTGAGGAGGCGGGCATCTTCACGAGAGTGATATTCTCCGGGCACGCGGCAAGGCAGCCGATGATGAACGGCATCGAATATCGTGTCGACCCCGAGGGCTGCCCCAACGCCGAGCAAGTCATGCGCCACGGGCTGATGCTGCCCTGTCATCCCACCATGACCATCGAGGACTGCCAATATCTGTATCAGGTGCTCGACGAGTTCATCGCCCAACGACGCGGCAAGTGAAGTGCCGAGAGGAGTTTGCCATGCTAGCCAAGCTTTCCATTGCTGGAACCGATCTGAACGTCAGCCAGCTATGCCTGGGTACCAACATGTTCGGCACCGCGCAGCCGGCCGATCAGGCGAGGGAGATACTCGAGTCGTTTTTCGCAGGCGGTGGCAACTTTATCGATACCGCCCATTCCTATGGTGACTGGATTCCCGGCGTCCCGAATGCCGCCAGCGAGCGGACGCTCGGCGAGTTGCTGAAGGGGCGACCGCGCAAGGATTTCGTGATCGCGACCAAGGGTTGCGAGTTCGATTATCGCAAGGGAGACTTCGCCTTGCGCGTCACCCCAGCCCATCTGGAAGCCGACTTGTCGGGCAGCCTGGAACTACTTGGCCTGGACTGCATCGACCTCTACTGGCTGCACCGTGACGACCCGGCACGGCCAGTCAGGGAGATCGTCGATGCCCTGATCGCCCACCAGCGGGCGGGTCGCATCCGCCATTTCGGCTGTTCCAACTGGAGCGTCGCCCGCATCCGCGATGCGCAGCAGTACGCCGCGAGTCTCGGGCATTCGGGCTTCGTCGCCTGTCAGCCGATGTGGGGTCTGGCCGAGCCGGACCGTACTGCCATGATGACCTACGCACCCGGCGGCTACTACGAGGATGGTTACCAGGAACTGCACCGCGCCGGCATGACCATGATTCCCTACTCGGGCCAGAGTCGCGGCATCTTCAGCAAGATGGCGGTGGGCCTCGCCAAGGAGGCCGTCAGTCCGGATGTCGCCGCCCTTTATTATCACGAGCGCAACCTGCGCAAGGTTGAGGTGCTGAAGACCATCGCGGCCCGGCGCTCCGCGTCGGTCAATGACGTCGTCTTGGCTTATCTCACCTCGCAACCTCTGCCGACCATTCCCATCATCGGTTGCAGTTCAGCCGCACAGTTGCGCGCAAGCCTGGCCGCCTGCTCGATACGCCTCTCGCCGGAGGAACTTGCTCAGCTCAGGGAGGCGTGAGATGGCTCACCGGTCTCGGCGCATGTTCGATGTCTGCGTGATCGGCACCGGCGCCGGGGGCGGTGTGATGATCGACGAACTCACCCGCGCCGGCATGTCGGTAGTGGCCCTGGAGCGCGGCCCGCACGTCGGTCATGCCGACTTCATGGCCCACGACGAGCTTTCGAACATCATTCGTGGCACCGGCTTTGCACCCGGGTTGCGGGAAACCTTGCGCCGGAGCGAGGACGATACGGCCACGCCCCGGCGTTTTACCATGCTCGGGCAATGCGTTGGCGGCAGCAACGTGCATTGGGGTGCCATGTCGTGGCGCCTCCGGCCCGACGAGTTCAGGGCATTGAGCCAGGACGGACCGATCGCAGGCGCCAGCCTGGCCGACTGGCCGGTCGATGCCGCCGAAATGGCACCGTGGTACGACAGGGCGGAGGCAGCCTATGGCGTTGCGGGCAGCGCCGTCCATAATGCGCTGCGTCCGGGCAAGCGCTACCCGAATCCGCCTCATCCGCCGCGCAGCGGCAGCCACGTGTTCGACCGTGCCGTCCGCAAGCTCGGCTACTCGCCGTTTCCCATCCCGCTCGCCATCAACAGCCGGCCCTATCGCAACCGCGCGGGTTGCACGAACAGCGGCATGTGCGTCATGTTCGGCTGCCCGGTGGATGCCAAGGCTTCGCCGATCTCCGTCGGGCTGCCGCGTGCGTTGGCGACAGGCCGGCTCGATCTTCGTGCTGAAAGCCGTGTGCACGAACTCGCCATCGACGAGGGCGGGCGTGTCAAGGCAGCGCGCTATTTCGACGCCAAGGGGCGCCAGCACGAGGTGCGCGCACGTCAGTTCGTCGTTGCCGGCGGCAGCCTGGGCTCCGCGCACCTGCTGCTGATGTCGCAATCGGGCCGCTTCCGCGATGGACTGGCCAACGGCAGTGGTCTGGTGGGGCGGAACCTGATGTACCACGTGCTGCCGGCGGTCTACTACCTGCATGAGGCGGTGACCCGGGGCTGGCTGGGGCCCGTGTCCGGCCAGGCCATCGACGACCTCCATGGCAGCGATCCGGCGCGGGGTTTCGTCCGTGGCGCGGTTGTCACCGAGGCGTATCCGGCCACGCCTGTCGTCTACGCCAGCAGCGCTGGCGGTCTCTGGGGCGCGGCGCTGAAGGATTACCTGCGGCAGTTCAGTCGGGTTCATGCGCTGATCGGCATTGGCGAAGACCTGCCGGTGCACGGCAATCGCATGGATCTCGACCCCGACCACCGGGACGAATTCGGTCTGCCGGTCTGGCGCATCACCCACATGCCGCATGCCAACGACCTCAAGCTGAAGACCTACTATGAGGAAAAGATGCTGGAGATCGCGGTGGCGGCCGGCGCCGAACGCAGCTGGGCCGTGGATATGACGCAGGGCAGTACCGGCCACCTGCTGGGCACCTGCCGCATGGGGAGCGATCCGGAGAAGTCCGTGCTCGATCGCTGGTGCCGCAGCCACGAAGTAGAGAATCTGTGGGTGGTCGATGGCAGCTGCTTTCCCACCTCCGGCGGCTACAACCCGACCCTGACCATCGTCGCCAACGCCTATCGCGTCGCCGACCGCTTCGTGCGCGAGGCGCGGCGTCTAAACCTGAGGTAAACCATGGACCAACCCGCCCGCCGTGACTTCGTCAAGACGCTCGGAGTGTGCCTGATTTCGATGCACCTGCCGCGTCCGCTGACGGCGCTGGCCGCCGCGCGTGGCCAGGAGCCGGTCACCCTCAATCCGGCCGAATGGCGCTGCGTCGGGGCCATCTGCGCCGAAATCATACCCAGCGACCGCGAGCCTGGCGCCGCCGAGGCCGGCTGTGCCAACTTCATCGACAAGGCGCTTTCGGCGGAGGACGCCCAGGCGCTGCCGCTCTACCGCGAGGCGCTGGCCGTCATCGACGCGTTGTGCCTCAAGGCCCGCGGCTGTGTTTTCGCGGACCTCGACAGCGAGCAGAGGCAGCGCGTGCTGACAGAGATGCAGCAGGGCAGCCTGGCTGGCTGGACAGCCAAGATTGTGCGTGCCCAGGACTTCTTCGCGACAATCCGCTTCCATGCGCTGCTCGGCTTCATCGGGGATCCCAAGTACGGTGGCAACCAGGGCTATGCCGGCTGGAAATTGATGGGCTTCCCGGGGCCGCTGCACATGGTCGGCGGCGTTACGCCCGAACAGATGATGGGTCGGCAGCCGGTGATCCCGATCTGGGAAACGAACGCTACGGGTGGCCACCTCTAACGCCGCTCGCAGGTGAGGAATGCGTAGTCCCAGCTCGTGTTGTTGTCAGGGGCGCGGCGCATGTCGCGGGCGGTTTCGCGCCATCGGCTGCGGTCCCAGTCGGGAAAGCAGGCGTCGCCTTCGAAGTCGGCGTCGATTTCGGTGAGCTGCAGCCGGTCGGCGATGGCGAGCGCCTGAGCGTAGAGCTCGGCGCCGCCGATGACGAAGACTTCGTCACCGCCTGCCATGCTGCCGGCGGCGGTGATCGCCGCAGGCAGCGAATGAACGACAGTGGCGCCTTCGGCGCGGTAATCCGGGTTGCGGCTGACGACGATGTGCGGTCGGCCCGGGAGAATGCCCGGTAGCGACTCCCAGGTCTTGCGGCCCATGATCAGCGGATGGCCCATGGTCAGCGCCTTGAAGCGCTTCAGGTCCTCGGAGAGTTTCCATGGCAGCCGGTTGTC
This sequence comes from uncultured Rhodocyclaceae bacterium, assembly GCA_964469455.1. Lineage (GTDB taxonomy): Bacteria > Pseudomonadota > Gammaproteobacteria > Burkholderiales > Rhodocyclaceae > Fen-999. The sequence continues at coordinate 6,117 of CAYXZX010000159.1, forward strand.
GCGGCCGATGACGCCATTGCGGGCAACGGCGGCGATCAAAGTCAGTCGTGGCGGCACGCCGGTTGTTTCCTGTCAGTGCCCGGCGGGGCGGCTGATCAGCTTGTCGTAGAGCGCGGCGTACTGGCT
>CAYXZX010000160.1:0-6206 GCA_964469455.1 uncultured Rhodocyclaceae bacterium
ATTCCGGCCTGCATTCACGACGCGCGCGCGGCGGCGGTGGGCGCCGCGCTACAGCCAGCGGAACAGTAGCGTCGCCAGCAGCGACAGCAGCAGCGTGCTGGCAAACGGGAAGAGGTAATCCCGGCCGCGCAGCCGAAAACGCAGGTCACCCGGCAGCCGGCCCATGCGCAGGCGATTGGCCAGGCGCGGATGCAGCAGGCCGAGCAGCAGCACGACGAGAAGCAGCGACAGTACCCATTTCATGACGATGGCGGAGGTTAGAATCGTGGCATCGATGCCATCATAGCCCGGTGCCGGGCGCAACCATGAGCCAAACCCGTTTTCAGGATCTCGAAGTGCTGGCCCGCCTGCCGGCGAGGCCGTCGAAGCGGACTCCCTTGCTGTTCGTGCACGGAGCCTTCACCGGCGCGTGGTGCTGGGACGAGCACTTCCTGCCCTACTTCGCGGAGGCGGGCTATGCCGCCCATGCCGTCAGCCTGTCCGGCCACGGCCACAGCCGCGGCCGCGACCGCCTCGACCACCTGTCGATCGCCGATTATGTCGCCGACGTCGCCGAGGTGGCGGCCGAGTTGCCGGCGCCGCCCATCCTGATCGGCCATTCCATGGGCGGCTTCGTCGTCCAGAAATACCTCGAACAGCATGACGCCGCAGGCGCGGTGCTGATGTGCACCGTGCCGCCCCAAGGCCTGATGTCGGCGATGCTGAACGTCATGTTCGCCCGGCCGACGCTCTTCCAGGACATCAACAGCCTGATGGGGGGCGGCCGGGTGGCGCTCGAGACCCTGCGCGAGGCGCTGTTCGCGCAGCCGATCAGCGTCGACGACCTGACGCGCTTCTATCGCTGGTCGCAGCCAGAATCACATCGCGCCATCTGGGACATGAGCATGTTCGACCTGCCGCGCCCCTCGCGCGTGCGCGATGTGCCGATGCTGGTGCTGGGTGCGGAGCACGACCACCTGATGCCGGTGTCGACCGCCCGGATGGCCGCCGCCAGCTACGGCGTCGAGGCCGAGATTTTCCCCGGCATGGGCCACGGCCTGATGCTGGAGCATGACTGGCGCAAGGTCGCCGAGCGCCTGCGGCGCTGGTTCGACGAAATCGCGGAGGCCAGCGCGCGGGGGGAAATGAAGGCATGATCACGTTCAAGTCCGATGCCGCGGCGGACATCATGATGTTCGACGATGTCGCCAAGCGCATGATGGAAATCATCGGCCGCGAGTTTTCGACGCGCGGCGTCATCACCGCCGAACAACTGCCCGAGGCGATTGCCCGGCTGCGGGCGGCGATTGCCGACGATCGCGCGCGCCACGCCGGAGAATACGACCAGCCGGAAATGGAAGAAGTGCCCGGTGGCGGCCAGCGTGCCTACGTCGGCCTGGCCCAGCGGGCGGTGCCACTGGTCGAGATGCTCGAGTATTCGCTGAAGGCCGGCAAGCCGGTCATGTGGGGGGTCTGAGCGCGGCGAAAGTCAGCCGTTGCGGCGCGCCGCCGGCATGATCTCTGCGAAGCTGCCGATGGCGCGATAGCCGGCGGTGTCCTTGTCCGGCTGCCGGGTGTCCGGCCGGCGCACGGCCAGCAGCTGCCCGAGGCCGTAATCACGTCCTGAATCGAGCACCGGCAGGCTGTCGTCGACCAGCAGGGTGCGCGCCGGGTCGAAAGGTTCGACTTCCTGCAGCCTGTGCCAGAAGCCGACATCCTCCTTGGGCATGCCGAGCGCGTGCGAACTGACGATGGCGTCGAAATGGGGGCGCAGGCCGGTGCGCGCCATCTTCAGCGTCACGCTCTTGTGGTGGGCGTTGGTGACCAGCGCCACGCGCCGGCCCGTGGCGCGCACGGCGGCGAGGAACTCGGTGACGCTCGGATGCACGGCGATCAGGTGCGCGACCTCTTCCTTGAGGCGCATGATGTCCATTTCCAGCTCTGTCGCCCAGAAATCGACCGAGTACCAGTCGAGCGTGCCGGCGCGCGCATGGTAGCGGCTCATCAGTTCCTCGCGGGCCGCTTCGCGGCTCAGGCCGCGCGTCTCGGCATAGCGCTGCGGCACGTGGCTCTGCCAGAAGTGGTTGTCGAAGTGGAGATCGAGCAAGGTGCCGTCCATGTCGAGCAGGACGGTGTCGATCCGGGACCAGTCGGCCAGCGTCATGGCGGTCATGGCCGCAGGTAGGCCCAGCCCTGCCGTTGCCGGCGGATCAGTTCGACGTAGCCGGCCACGGTGACGCCCACGCCCTCGATCAGATCGGCCTTGTCGATCTTCAGCGCCTTCATGGAATTGCCGCAGGCGACGAATTCGACGCCCGCCGCCATCGCGTCCTGTACGCCGTTGGCGGTCAGCGCGTCGGCCATCAGCATGCCCAGGCCGGGGCCGATGACGACGACGGCGATCCTGACGTTGCCGGCGCCCAACTCGGCCTGAATGTTGTGGATGTTGGCGAGCACGGCGTGCCATTTCTTCGAGTCGTCCTCGTTGATCTGGACGACCACACGGTCCACACGGTCGAGCGCTTTCGGCGCTGTGCCGCCACTGACTTTCGAACCGGCGGCCGACACCGGGGCCGCCAGCAATGACGCCAGCGCAGCCAACAGGATCAGGAATCGACGCATTACATGGCGCTCCGATTACTTGCCGGTGAAGCGCGGCGGCCGCTTCTCGCGGAAGGCGGCCATGCCCTCGCGATAGTCGGCGGTGTCGAGAAAGGCGAAGGATGCGCGCCGCTCGTCGGGCGTCAAAGGCGCCGTATCCTGCAGCCGGGCGATCCACTGCTTGTGCCAGCGGGCGACCAGCGGCGCGCCGGCGGCGATGCGCCGGGCCGTGGCATACGCCTCGTCGTCGACCTCGCTGTCGCCCACCACGCGCGTGACCAGGCCCTTCTCGAGTGCGCGGTGCGCGGTGAGCAACCGGCCTTCGAGGAGGATTTCCTTGACCACGGCCGGGCCGGCCAGCGAGAGCAGCAGGGCGATCTCGCCCGGGTACATGGAAAAACCGAGCTTGCAGATCGGCGCGCCGAACCGGGCCGACTCGCCGGCGATGCGCAGGTCGCAGGCGCAGGCAATCGCCAGCCCCCCGCCGACGCACGGTCCGTGAATGAGGGCGACGGTCGGATGGCGGCAGTTCGCCAGCGCTTCCAGCGCGCGGCCGACCGCGTGGTGATAGGCCAGTGCCTTGTCGGGCGTGTCGCGCGCCGCGCTGAACTCCTCGAGATCGCCGCCGGCGGCGAACGCGGCACCGTCGCCGCGCACGACGATCACCCGTAGCGTCTCGTCGCCGTCGAGACCGGCGATGGCTGCCTCCAGCCGGCGCCACATGGCGGCGTCGACCGCATTGAGCTTGCCGGGATTGGCGAGCGTGACGGTGGCGACGCCGCCGTCACGGCTGGTCAGGATGTCGCCCAAGCGAGTTCAGCGCAGGCCTTGGTGCAGGCTTCAGTGCAGCCTCGTGACGCCCATCATCTTGAGGACGTACTTCTCATAGACCGGTTCGGTATTGCCTTTCTTCATCTTGCGGATGAAGTATTTTTCGAAGCCGATCTTGGCCAGATGTACCCACATGCCCTTCTTGAACCAGCTGACGTTGCGTGGCGGGATCTGCGGGATGGCGACGAAGGCGGCGCCGTTGTCGCCGAAGTCGGCGAGACAGACCGCGTTCCAGGTGGCCTTCTGGTCGGGCTCCTTGCCGTCGATGGCGTTGCGGATGTTGTGCACCGTCGCCGTGACCATCGATTCGATCATGTAGCCGGTCTTGGGCGTGCCGGTGGGCACCGGCGTCGCTTCGACGGGCGGGATGGCGACGCAGACGCCGATCGAGTAGATGTTCTGGTACTTGGGATTGCGCTGGAACTGGTCGATGACGATGAAACCGCGGGGGTTGGTCAACCCCTCGATGCCGAAGACGGCGTCGACGCCCTTGAAGGCCGGCAGCATCATCGAGTACTTGAACGTCAGGTCGTGTTCCTTCTTCACGCTGCCGTCTTCATTGTGCTCGACGACGTGCATCTTGCCGGCCTCGACCTTGGTGACCTTGGCGTTGCAGATCCACTTGATGTGCTTGTCGCGCAACACCGATTCCATCATGCCCTTGGAATCGCCGACGCCGCCCAGGCCCAGGTGGCCGATGTAGGGTTCGGCGGTGACGAAGGTCATCGGTACCTTGCTGCGGATCTTGCGCCGGCGCAGGTCGGTATCCATGATCATGGCGAATTCGTAGGCCGGACCATAGCAGGAGGCACCCTGGAAGGCGCCGACGATCGCGTGACCCGGATCCTTGACGAAAGCCTCCCAGCTCTTCGCGGCTTTTTCGGCGTGATTGACGGTACAGATGGAGTTGGTGTGATGTTCCGGGCCGGCACCCTCGACTTCGTCAAAGGCCAGTTTGGGTCCGGTAGCGATGATCAGGTAATCGTAGCCGACCGTGGTTCCGTCGGCCATTTCCACCTCGTTCTTCTCCGGATGCACACGTTTGGCGGCGGCGGCGATCAGCTTGATACCCTTCTTTTCCAGGTAAGGCGCCATGCTGAAAGTGATGTCGTCGCGGCTGCGCCAATTCACCGCCAGCCACGGATTGGAAGGCGTGAACTGGAAGTAGGGGTTTTCGCTGATGACGGTGACGCTGTCTTGCGGACGCAACTTTTCCTTCATGTCGTAGGCAGCATTGAGGCCACCTATGCCCGCCCCTAGAATTACCACGTGAGCCATGTCGTTTTCTCCTCTGACTTGAAGCCCTGGCTGGTTACCAGACAAATACCTTGCCGATTGCCGCGACCCCCTCGTCGACGACTTCATGCAAGTCCGCGGGACAATCGTCCTGCTCCAGAACCAATGTTGTGTACATCGAGAGCGACTTGAGCGCGCAGGCAATGCTGGCAACGTCCGCTGCCACCTGTTCGCTCATGACGACTCCGGGCTGCAACTGCCACTGCGGTTCCTTCCTGGCCATGATGACCTCCTGCGACGGTCGAAAAACTCATTTTCGCAGACCGGAGGCGTGCTGTCTTGTCGCGCCGCGAAGAAACCGGCGATCGGCTACCGGGCGGTTTGCAGCTTGGCCACCGCGGTGCGCCCGGACAGAATGTGGTCGTGCATCAGAGATGCGGCCAGATCGGCATCGCCCCGCTGAATCGCCGCCAGGATGGACCGATGTTCGTTCAGGGACTGCTTCAGCCGACCCTCGAGATTCAGCGAGTCGCGCCGAGTCAGCCTGATGAACTTGCGGGTTTCCTCGATGAGTTGCCGCAGCCAGTTGTTGCCGGCAAGTTCCTGCAGGACGTTGTGGAACCTCTGGTTGGCATCGAAGAACCGGTCGGCATCGTTGTTGGCGGCGTGCTGCTCCAGCGCCTTGTGGATTTCCGAGAGGCGGGCAATGTCGGCCGGAGATGCCTTGGCGGTCGCCTCCTGCGCACAACGACCTTCCAGCAGGGCCATGACCGGGAAGATCTCGTCGAGGTCCTCCTCGGACAACTCCGTAACGTAGCAACCGCGGCGCGGCTTCAGAGTGACGAGGCCTTCGGATGCCAGGACCTTGAGCGCTTCCCGCAGGGGCGTGCGCGAGATGCCGTACTCCGAAGCAATGGCCTGCTCGTCCACCCAGGCGCCGGGGGCCAGTTCGTGGGCGAAAATGCGCGTGCGCAGCCGCTCGGCGACTTGTTCGTAAAGGGCTGGCGCTGCCAGGCTATCCTGTCTTGCATTCATAATTATGGATACAGTATTATGCGGGGCAGCACTATGTCAAGCCCGTCGGGCACAATCGATGATGACCGGCGATTGCCGGAGGAGCGGAGCATGAGCAAGTACCCTGATGTGAACATTCCTGGCATGGAAGCGTGGACCAAGGCGGCGGCCAAGGCTGCGCCGGGTGGCGACGTCTCGAAGCTGAACTGGCAGACCCCGGAGGGCCTGACGGTGAAGGCGCTCTATACCAAGGCCGACATCGAGCAGCTGCCCTTCGCCGATACCCTGCCCGGCTTCGAGCCTTTCCTGCGCGGTCCACAGGCCACCATGTACGCGGCACGGCCCTGGACCATCCGCCAGTACGCCGGCTTCTCCACCGCCGAGGCCTCCAACGCCTTCTATCGCAAGGCGCTGGCCGCCGGCGCGCAGGGCGTCTCGGTGGCTTTCGACCTGGCAACCCACCGCGGCTACGACTCCGACCATCCGCGCGTGGTCGGCGACGTCGGCAAGGCCGGCGTCGCCATTGATTCCGTGGAGGACATGAA
>CAYXZX010000161.1:0-6197 GCA_964469455.1 uncultured Rhodocyclaceae bacterium
CGCAACGCCGGGATGGCGCGCCGCTACAACTTTTCCCTGGGCGCCGCGCTGGCCGAGCAGCCCGTGGCGGCGACGGCGCTGCGCCTGCTGGCCATCACCGCCCATCCGCGGCGTATCGCCACGGCTGACTTTGGCGCGCTGCTGTGCGGGCCGTACTGGTCCGCCGCCGAGAGCGAAGCGGACGGCCGGGCGAGGCTCGACGTGCTGTTGCGCGAGCGCATGCCGCCGGAACTCGACTTGCCCGGCGTGTTGCGCGCGGCACGGCGCGCGCGCGACCGCGGGCTGCACATCGGCCGTTGCGTCGCACAGCTGGAGACCCTGCTGGAATTCGCGACGCGGCACGGTTCGGCGCGGCGACCCTCGCAATGGGCGATGGAACTCATCGAACTGCTCGATGCGGCCGGCTGGCCGGGCGAGCGTGGCCTCTCGAGCCACGAGTGGCAAGCCAAGGAGGCGCTGCTCGATACGTTGCAGGGGCTCGACACGCTCGATGCCGTGGCCGGCAAGATCAGCCTTGCCGAGGCCGTGCGGCTGGCTGCGCGCCAATGCCGCGAGCGGGTGTTCCAGCCGGAGACCGAAGGGGCGCCGTCCGTCGAGGTGCTCGGTCCGCTGGAAGCCGCCGGCGCGGAGTTCGACGCCCTCTGGGTGCTGGGTATGAACGACGATGTCTGGCCACCGGCGCCGCACCCCAATCCGCTGCTGCCGGCCGAGCTGCAGCGCAGGGCGCGCTCCACGAATGCGTCCGCCGAGGTGCAGCTCGAATTCGCGCGCACGGTGCAGCGCCGGCTGCTGCACAGCGCGCCCGAGGTGGTGTTCTCGCACGCGCGCGCCGAGGGCGACCGGCCGCTGCGGCCGAGCCCGTTGCTGGCCGGCATGGCGCGGGCCATCGACCTGCCGCCGCCGGCACGCACGGTGATCGAGGCGCGGCTGGGCATGGGGCGCATCGAGTCGCTCGAAGATCACGTGGCGCCGCCAGTGCCGGAAGGCATGCCGGTCCAGGGCGGCACGGCCTTGCTGCGCGCGCAGGCGTTGTGTCCGGCCTGGGCCTACTACCGTTACCGCCTGGGCGCCCGGGCGCTGGTCGAGCCCGTCGAGGGCCTCGATGCGGCGGAGCGCGGCACGCTCCTGCATCGGGCCATGGAGCAGCTTTGGCAGGGTCGTGATTCGACGGCCATGCGGGCGCTCGGCGACCGCCAGCGGCGCGAACTGGCCAAGGCGGCGGCCGATGCGGCGCTGGCGCGGTTTGCCGAAGGACGCGAGGCGCCGTTGCCACCGCGCTACGCGGCGCTGGAGCGCGATCATCTGGCGCGGCTGCTGCTCGAATGGCTGGCCGTGGACCTGGCGCGGGGACAGCCGTTCGCGGTGGTCGCCCGCGAGCAGCGCCGGCAGGCCGACATCGAGGGACTGTTGATCGACATCGCGCTCGACAGGCTCGATGAACTGTCGGACGGCAGCCGCCTGCTGATCGACTACAAGACCAGCCGCCAGCTGAAGGTGTCGGCCTGGGAGGGCGAGCGCCTCGCCGAGCCGCAGCTGCCCGTCTATGCCATCTGGGGACTCGACGAGCCGCCCGCCGGCGTGGCCTTCGCGCGGCTGCGCCCGGGCGAATGCGGCTTCCTCGGCATCGGCGAGAGCGTTATTGCCGATGGCATCAAGGCGGTGGAGGACTGGCCGGCGCAGTTGGCGCGCTGGCGCGCGGCGATTGCCGCCATTGCCGGCGAGATCCGGCAGGGCGAAGCCGGCGTGCGCTTCGCCGACGAGAAGGACCTGTGGTACTGCGAGGTGCTGCCGCTGCTGCGGCTGCCGGAAGCCCGGGAACAGCGGCGATGAGCGACGAAGCGCTGCTGCGCGAGGATGCGGAGGCCCGGGCGCGAGCACTCGGACCGGGCTCGTACATCGTCGAGGCGCCGGCCGGGGCCGGCAAGACCGAGCTGCTGGCGCAACGCTTCCTCAAGCTGCTCGCGACGGTGGAAGCGCCCGAGGAAATCGTCGCCCTGACCTTCACCAACAAGGCGGCGGCCGAGATGCGCCACCGCATCATGGACAACCTGGCCGCCGCGGCGGCGGGCCAGGTGCCGGACCAGGAGCACAAGCGCATCAGCCATGCGCTGGCGCGGGAGGCGCTGGCAGCGTCGGAGCGTCATGGCTGGGCATTGCTCGACCATCCCGGCCGCTTGCGCGTGACCACGATCGATGCGCTGTGCGCCGCCATCGCCCGGCAGATGCCGGTGCTGTCGCGCTTCGGCAGCGAGCCGCGCGTGGCCGCGGATGCCGGCCGCCACTACGAGGAGGCGGCGCGCCGGGCACTCGCCTGGCTGGAGGAGGAGGGCGAGCATGCGCCCCATGTTCAGGCCGTCGAAGGTGCGCTCAGGCACCTCGATAACGACGCGCTGCGCCTCGCCGAACTGCTCGCCACCATGCTGTCGCGGCGCGACCAGTGGCTGCGCCACGCGCTGCAAAGTCAGCCGTGGCAGGACGCCGAACTGGCGCTTGGCGCGCTGGTGCGTGCCGACCTGCAGCGCGCGGCGCGCGCGTTGCCCGAGCGCCGGCAGCAGGCGCTGATGCCGATTGCCCGCTATGCCGCCGGCAACCTGCCCGAGGATCATCCCGTGGCCGTGCTGCGCGACTGGCAGCGGCCGCTGGCCGTCGAGGCCGAGGAACTGCCGCTCTGGCGCGGGCTGGCGACGCTGCTGCTGACCGACAAGGACGAACCGCGCAAGCAGTTGAACGTCAGGATCGGTTTTCCGCCCAAGGAGTCGAAGCCGCAGCAGGAGGCGCTCGCGGAAATCATCGCCGGCCTGGATGACGACGCCATCGAGGCGCTGGCCGAGACTCGCCGCCTGCCCGATCCGCATTACACGGAAGAGGAATGGGCGACCATCGAGGCGCTGGCCGGGTTGCTGCGGCTGGCGGCCGGGGAGTTGTGGGCGGTGTTCAACCAGTCGGGCGAAGCGGATTTCGTCGAGGTGGCGTTGCGCGCGCGCCAGGCGCTCGGCGACGAGGCGCAGCCGACCGACCTGGCGCTGGCGCTCGACTACCGCATCCGCCACCTGCTGGTCGACGAGTTCCAGGACACCAGCCCGACGCAGATCGAGCTGCTGGAACGGCTGACCGCCGGCTGGGCGCCGGGCGACGGCCGCACGCTGTTTCTGGTCGGCGATCCGATGCAGTCGATCTACCGTTTCCGCAAGGCCGACGTCGGCCTGTTCCTCGACGTGCAGGCGGGCGGCCTGGGCGCGCTGCCGGTCGAACCGCTGCGCCTCTACCGCAACAACCGTTCGCAGGCGCCGGTGGTCGCGTGGGTGAACGCGACCTTCGCGCGCGTGTTCGCCGGGGCCGACGACGTCGCCTCGGGCGCCATCCGCTACCGGCCGTCGGCGGCAACCCGGCATGATTGCGACGACGCGGACGTCGTTGCTCATGCGCTGACGGTGGCGGCTGGCGACGATGCCGCGCTGGCCGAGGCGCGGGAAATCATCGCCATCATCGATGCCGAGCGCGCGGCCGACCCGCGGGGCAGCATCGCGGTGCTGGTGCGGGCGCGCGACCACCTGGCGACGCTGGTCGAGGAACTGCGCCGGCACCGTCCCGACCTGCGCTTCACGGCGGTCGAGATGGAGCGGCTGAACCAGCGGCAACCGGTGCAGGACCTCCTGGCGCTGACGCGCGCGCTGCTGCATCGCGGTGACCGCGTCAGCTGGCTGGCGATCCTGCGCGCGCCTTGGTGCGGCCTGACGCTGGCCGACCTGCACGCGCTGGCCGCCGCCGATCCGCTGTCGACGCTGTGGCGCCTGATCGACGATGCCGGCCGGCTGGCGAGGCTGAGCGACGATGGCCGCGCGCGAGTCGCGCGGTTCGCCGCGGTGATTGGCGAAGCCCTGCGCCAGCAGGGCCGCATGAGCACGCGGCGGCTGGTCGAGGGAACCTGGCTGCAGCTCGACGGACCCGCCTGTCTCGCGGGCGCCAACGACCTGGCCGATGTCGGTGCCTTCCTCGATCTGCTCGACGAGCTGGAGGCGGGGGGGCGGCTGACGCTGGCGCAACTGGACAAGGAAGTCTGCGAGCTGTTCGCCGCGCCCGATGGCATCGACCAGGATGCACAGCATGGCAGCCTGCAATTCATGACGCTGCACAAGGCCAAGGGCCTGGAGTTCGACACGGTGATCCTGCCGGGGCTGAACCGCAAGGCCGGTAGCGGCGAGGCGCCGTTGATGCGTTGGGAGGAAGTGATCGTCGACGGGCGCGAGCATCTGGTGGTCGCGCCGCTGAAGCGGCGCCACGTCGGTGGCGACAGCGTGACGCCTTACGACTGGCTCGGTCGGCTGGAGCGGCACCGCGAGGCGCATGAGGCGGCGCGCGTGCTCTATGTCGGCGCCACCCGCGCGATCCGCCGCCTCCACTGGGTGGCGGCGGTCGAGCCGAACGGCAAGGGCGAGGCGAAGCCGCCGGCGGGCAGTCTGCTCGAACTGCTCTGGCCGGCGGTGCGCGATGCCTTCCAGGCGGCGCCGATGGCCGCCGCAACGGCCCCCGCCGCGCAGGGCTTCGATTTCGTGCCGAAGCTGCGGCGGCTTGCCGAGCCTGCCGGGATCGTCCTGCCCGAGGCGCCGTCACCGGTGGTGCCGGGTGCCGCCGGTATCGAGGAAGACGTCGGCGAGCCGCTCGATGCGCTGGTCGGCACGCTGGTGCATGCCTACCTGGAGATGATCGCCACGGATGGGCTCGACGCCTGGACGCCGGAACGCATCGCCGCGCTGCGCGGCGCCATGGAAACCTGGTTGATGCAGCAGGGCTGCGGCGACCGCGATGCGGCACAGGGCGCCGAACGGGTCGGCGCGATGCTGGCGACGACGCTGGCCAGCGACGACGGCCGCTGGGTGCTCGGCCCGCACACCGACGCCGCCACGGAACTGGCGCTGGTGAAAGTCAGTGATGGCGGCACGCCGACCAGCATCGTCGACCGTACTTTCGTCGAAGCCGGCGCGCGCTGGATCGTCGACTACAAGACCGCGAAACCCGCCGGCGATCCGGCCGCCCACGCGGAGCATTACCGCGATCAGTTGGAGCGCTACGCCGACCTGTTCCGGCCCGATGGGCTGCCCGTTCGCGCGGCGATCTTCTACGCGGCGCTTGGGCGCCTGGTCGCCGTTCAGTAAAGGCCGTTATAGCCGCCGCTGTTGCCGGTCAGGACGTTCTTCGTGACGTCGATGCCGTAGTAGCTGACGCCCGTCGAATTGTTCGGGGAGCGGAAGTCGATGAAGCCGCCGTCGCCGCTGCGGATCACGTCGATCCTGGCGAAATTGAACTCGCCCGGCTGGCTGCCGCAACCTGCCTCGAAGGCTGTCTGGCTTGTGCAGGCCGGTGCGGTGGTGGGCTGCAGCACATAGGCGTGGCCGGTGGTGCCTGGATTGGTGATGGTTCGCCCGGTAAAGGACACGGCATTGCGCTTGCCGGCGGAATACTGAAGCAGCAGCGCGGTTTCGGGATCGACGCCGATGGCGCGCGCCTGCGCGACCGGCACCGGCACGTCATCACCGCTGTAATACCGCGCCGCGTCGGCGGCCATGATCCGCGCAAGGAAGGTGACCAGGCGGCCCATGCGGTCGCGCGAGAAGAAATGGGAATCGGTGATCGTGTTCTCCAGACCCGCGATGGGCGCCCGCATGGGGTTCGCCGCGCTGGCGGTGCTCCAGAAGTCGTTGGCGATGGTCGTCGCGTCCGGCTTGTACGGATTCGCCAGCGCCTCGGCGGAGGTGATCGTGCTCGGCGTGGCGAGGTAGTTGAACTCGCTCATCATCATCATGCCGGCGCTGGTGCCGCCGATCGGGACGCGATGCGCAGCCACCTGGTCGGCGATCAGCCGCGCCAGGCGCGTGCCTTGCCAGAGCGTGTAATAGTCGCCCTGGTCGCCGCCGGTGAGCCAGATGGCCGAGGCATTCTGGATGTAGGCATCGAGTTCCGGGCTGTTGGCGGCATCGACGGTCGGCACGACGATGGTCCGGACCGAAGCCAGTTCGCCCAGCTTGTAGATGAAGCGGTCGTAGTCGGGATTGCCGGCGGCGCGCACGACCACGAAGTTGCCGGCCCTCGGCGCCGCGCCATCCGCGCAGGCTCGCGACTGTTCGATCATCCAGGTGAAGGCGGCCTTGACGTCGGTGCCGCCGCCGACCAGCACGGCGGCCTGGGTCGGCAGGGGCTGG
>CAYXZX010000162.1:0-6188 GCA_964469455.1 uncultured Rhodocyclaceae bacterium
GCATCGTCGCCAAGCTGCTGCACCCGGGCAAGGAGAACATGGGCTTCATCATGACGATCATCCTCGGCATTGCCGGATCGTTCCTGGCCGGCATCGTCGGGCAGTTCCTCGGCTGGTACCAGGCCGGTGAAGGGGCCGGCTTCATCGCTTCGGTGATCGCCGCCATCGTCCTGCTGGTCATTTACGGCAAGATCAAGCAGGGCTCGACGCCAACACAGTAGACGCCGATGGACATCGTCCAGTCGGTCGCGCTGGCGGGCGGACTGGCTTGGGCCAGCGGCATGCGGCTCTACGCAGTGCTATTTACCGCCGGGATGCTCAGCCGTTTCGGTTACCTGCACCTGCCTGCCACCTTGCACGTCCTGGAGAATCCGCTGGTACTCGGGGTGGCCGGCGTCATGCTGACCATCGAATTTCTCGCCGACAAGATTCCTGCCGTTGATTCGTTCTGGGACAGCGCGCAGACCTTCGTTCGGATCCCTGCCGGTGCGCTGCTGGCGGCACTGGCGATGGGCGATCACGACCCGGCCCTGATGCTCGCCGCCGGTCTGCTAGGCGGCACGCTGACCGCTGGCACGCACGCGGCCAAGGCCGGCAGCCGGGCATTGATCAACACGTCGCCGGAACCGTTTTCCAACATTGCCGCCTCGTTCGGCGAGGAAGCAGCAGTAGCTACCGGGCTCTTCGCCGCGATTCACTACCCGGTGGTGTTCCTCGTATTGCTTGGCGTCTTCGTGCTGCTGCTGATCTGGATCCTGCCGAAGCTACTGCGCGGCGCAAAGCTGGTGTTCAGCCGTCTGTTCACCCGCACCAGTGAAGGAACATGGTAGGCCCCTCGAAGGACAGACTGCGCGAACTGGTATCGTTCCTCGACGGGCTAGCCGAGCCACGCATCGTCATGGACGACAACTATCGCATTGTCGCCGCCAACACCGCCTACACACGCGAATTCGGCGGTCGCGGACCGGTGGTTGGCCGCCTTTGCTATGAGGTGTCGCACCACTTCAACGCCCCCTGCGACCAGTCCGGCGAATCCTGTCCCCTGTCGGGCTCGCGCGAGGATGGACATAGCCGACGCGTGCTGCACCTGCATCAAACGCCGCGCGGCGAGGAACATGTCGACGTCGAGACGACACCGGTGCGCGACGATTCCGGCCGCATCCGGTACTTTGTCGAGACGATGCGCATCGTGCGCCATGCCAGCAGCCGACCAGCGGCCCAGGGCCTGGTTGGACGCTCGCCGGCGTTCACCCGCATGCTCGGGCTGGTCACGCGCGCCGCTCCTTCGGAGGCGGCCATCATGCTGCTGGGCGAAACCGGCACGGGCAAGGAACTCGTCGCCCGCGTTATCCACGAGGCCAGTCCGCGCGCCGAGGGGCCGTTTGTTGCCGTCGATTGTTCCGGCCTCACGGAAACGCTGTTCGAGTCCGAACTGTTCGGCTACGAAAAAGGCGCGTTCACCGGCGCGACGCACCGCAAGCAAGGCCTGGTTGAAGCAGCGTCTGGCGGCACATTGTTCCTCGACGAAATCGGCGAGTTGCCGCTCTCACTCCAGGTAAAGCTGCTGCGACTGCTGGAAACCAGCACTTACCGGCGCGTCGGCGGTGTCGACACCTTGCGCGCCGACTTCCGGCTGGTGTCGGCCACGCACAGGAACCTCGATGCGATGGTCAGGAACGAAACGTTCCGCCGCGACCTCTACTTCCGAATCAACACCTTCCCCGTGCGCATGCCGTCGCTGAGCGCACGGCCCGAGGACTTGCCCCTGCTGGCGGAATCGCTGCTCGCCCGCGTGGCGCCGCAACGCAGGTTGCGTCTCACGCCTGCGGCGCTGAAGGAGCTGTCCGCGATGCGATTTGAAGGCAATATCAGGGAGCTTAGAAACCTGCTCGAACGCGCCAGCCTGCTTGCCGACGGCGCCGAGATCGAGCCGCGCCATCTGGTAAATGTCGACGATACGCCACGCACTGACCCATCGCCGACGCCGGCGCCGCAATGGCGAACCCTCGACGAGAATGAGCGCGATTATCTCGCCTGGGCGCTGAAACACCACCAGGGTGACCGCGCTTCGCTGGCACGTCGGCTGGGCTTGAGTCAGCGTACCCTCTTCCGCAAACTACGCCAACTCGGCCAGTGACCGGCTGCGCTACTTGGCGCGGCGGAGGCGGATATCCTACAAACCTTGCCGGTGAATGTCGCGCAGGCTCTGAGCCATGCGCGCCGCGATCACCGACACGAGCCGTAGTCCTTCCTGCACGCCCGGATCGCTCAACATCTTTATCAATCCTCCGATGCCACCGCTCGCCGGAGGCGCCGTGGCCAGTTCCCGGCTCGCATGGGTGAAGGCATTGGAAAGGCAGACAAGGAAGCGCTGGTTTACCGGACGATCCATTTCCCGCAACAGGTGCGTAAACCCCTCGTTGCGAGTAAGGCAATCGAGCAGGCTGATGCCCTCCGAGAAGGCCGACGCCAGCCGGTTGACCATGTCATCCGTCAGGGCATCCTGAGCAGAGGTAACGAGGTGTGCGAACTCGGTCAGCCGCTGCAAGTCGCCGTCATTGGCTGGAATGGGATTGGGAGTCTCGGTCTGGGTGCTCATGATGTGGTCTCTTCAGAGTAGGCCGCGTACGCTTGTCCAATACATCTGGTTGTAGGACAGCTTGAACCAGTGCATCGGCTTGGAAGGTGGCTTGAGATCGGGCGGGGTCTCGTAGTCGAACATCGAATAGGTCGCCCGGTCGCGACCGGCCTCGATGAAACAATAGATTTTCCCGTCGTAGTCGCGCACCGGCGCGCCGATCTTGATGATCGAGGCAATGTTCTCGGCGAGCACTTCGGCCTGGAAATGGGCCGCCGAGCCGGTCTTGCTCACCGGCAGGTTGGTGGTGTCGCCAACGACATACACGTTGTCGTGGCCCTTCATGGCCAGGCTGTGCCGGTCGGTCGGAATCCAGCCGCCCTCGCCGAGGTTGTCTCGTTCGATCACTTCCATGCCCCGGTGTTGCGGCACGACGATCAGGAGATCGTATTCGACATCGATGCCTTCCTCGCTCTTGAGTATCTTGTTCTTGGCGTCGACTTCCTTGATGTTGAAGAGCGTTTCGTACTCGATGCCTATGCTGTCAAACTCGGGCTTGGCCCACTTGGCGACGGCTTCAATCGTGTGAATGCGCCCGATGGGATAGTAGTACTTCAAGTGGCGGACAACGGACCGCAAGTCAGCGTTGGCGGGGTCGTGCCGACCGTACACGGCGAACTGCTCTAGCTCGCGCTGTCGTCGGGCGCACCGCCAAGTTCGGGAAACAACACATCCGTGAAGCCGAAGCGCCGGAAGTCGCGCACGCGCATCGGGTAGAGCACGCCGATCAGGTGATCGCATTCGTGCTGCACGACGCGCGCATGAAAGCCTTCCACCGCGCGGTCGATGCCGTTGCCATTCTGATCGACGCCCCGATAGCGGATGCGCCGGAAGCGCGGCACCTCGCCGCGCAGACCCGGTACCGAAAGGCAGCCTTCCCAGCCGAGTTCCTCCTCCGACAGCGGCGTCACGACGGGATTGATCAGGATGGTTTGCGGCACGGCCTCGGCGTCCGGGTAGCGCTCGCTTTTCTCGAAGCCGAAGATCACCACTTGCAGCCCGACGCCAATTTGTGGCGCGGCGAGCCCGACGCCGCCGGCCGCAGCCATGGTGTCGAACATGTCGGTGATGAGTTCGCCCACCGCAGGCGCGCTCGGGTCGGCAACGGGCTTCGCCAGCTCCAGCAGCCGCGCGTCGCCCATGCGCAGGATGGGCCTAACGGCCATCGGCTCGCCTGCGCAACACGCCGATCGCCAACGCCAGCCAGGCGAAGATGAATGCAAAGCCGCCATAAGGCGTGACGGCATGCAGGGCGTGGAAACCGGCGGCGCTGCGCAGATAGAGATTGCCGCTGAACAGCAGCGTGCCGAGCACCATCAGCCAGCCCGCGGCGACAATCCATTTCGATTCGTTTCTTCCAGCCACCAGGCCAACGGCCAGCAGCCCGAGCGCATGGAACTGCTGGTACTGCAAACCCGTGTGAAACCACGCTTGCGCGCCGGCCGGCATGGCGGCAAAGGTGTGGGCGGCAGCGGCACCGAGCAGCACGGTCAGCAAGGCGCTGATGGCGCCCAGGACGATGAAGAGTTTTTCGTGCATGGCGTGAAAGTCAGTGATGGCGGAACGCCGCATGATATCGCCCGGCCCCGCGCCCGACTGTCGCCGTCCAATCAGTACAGCCGGATGGCGGTGTCGAATTGCCACGTCCGGCGCACTTCGACCACATCGTATTGCCGCGCCAGCCGTGGCGGGAACGCCGGGTAGGGCGCATGGCTTTCGACGATGCGTCGTACCGCTTCATCGACTTCCGCGACGCCGCTGGAAATCTCGAATGTCACCGCCTCGACGGTGCCGTCGCTGCGGATGGCCACTGTCACCAAGGGCTGCGTGTGCGGGCGCTTCGACACTTCGCGGACCGTCTCGACCGGTGTGTTGAACTGGATCTTGCGTGCCCAGGTCTCGCCGTAGTCAACGAGGTCGACGTTGGTATCGGCACGCCCCCACAACCGCACTCGACGCGCGGTGCTCAGCGACAGCGGCAGCGCTTTGGACGAACGGGCCGCCGCCTCGGCCTGCCGGCGGGCCGCTGCCTCCTCCAGCTCGCGTCCCATCGCCCGGCGCCGCGCTTCCCGCCTGGCGTCCTCCTCCTGCTCCGCCTGCACCCGCGCAGCCTCCGCTCGAGCTGTTTCCTGACGTGCCGCATCCTGACGTGCCGCATCCTGACGTGCTGCATCCTGACGTGCCGCATCCTGACGTGCTGCTTCCTGACGGGCAGCCTCTGCACGAGCGGCTTCCGTGCGCTGGGCCTCTTCCCTCGCCGCCGCCTGGCGCGCGGCTTCCCGACGCTCGGCCTCGGAACGGACTGCTTCGGCACGGCTGGCTTCCGCCCGGGCTGCCTCTGCGCGAGCGGCTTCCCGGCGCTGGGCCTCCAGGCGAGCAGCCTCGAGGCGCTCCGCCTCCAATCGTGCAGCCTCCACGCGAGCGGCTTCCTTCCGCTGAGCCTCGAGCCGTGCGGCCTCGATGCGAGCGGCTTCCCGCCGTTGTGCGTCGAGACGCGACGCCTCTTCCCTTTGAGCCTCCAGTCTTGCTCTTTCGAGACGGGCGGCTTCCAGGCGGGCAGCTTCACTGCGTTGGGCTTCGAGGCGTTCGGCTTCCAGGCGCGCTGCCTCGCGACGCGCAGCCTCGATGCGGGCGACTTCCCTCCGTTCAGCCTCTTGCCTTTGCGCCTCCAATCGAGCCGCCTCCAGCCGCGCCGCCTCCGCCTGTTCCGCCTGTTGCCGTGCCTCGCGCTCGGCTTGATCGGGCTTGGCAACTTCGACCGCCGGCTCCCGCCGCTCCGGCTCGACTTCCTTCTGTGCAACCTCGACGGCATCCCGATGCTCCGGGGGCGGAGGGGGTACAAACCACGCGGGCTCGTCGGAGCGTTCCATGGCGATTACCGGAGTTCTCGGCATCGGCGCGGGCGCCGTTTCGCCAGATTCGATGGCGGGCGAAGGCGCTTCCGCTGGAGCCGCATCGTTCGCGACTTCTGGCGCTGGCTCGGCGCGCGCGATCGCTCCAGCCTCGCCCCTGACCACAGGCCTGGACGCGGCCACCTTCGCCATCCGGCGCGCTGGCGGCGGGGGCGAAGCCGGTGGCGCCATGCTCGGCTCGGCGGCAACCGCCTGCCTGATCGCTACCTGCATCGTCCCGTCCGTCACCGTCTCGGCCGGCTCCGCCTCGGCCTCAACCGCCGGTGCCGCAGTCGCCACCGGCGTCGGCACGAGCAGGACATGGAGATCGGGCGCCTCGGCCCGCCGCTCCTGCCAGGGAAAGCCGAATCCCGGCAGGCCGGATTGCTCGCTACCGAAGGTCAGGCTCAACAGCAGCCCGTGAAACGACAGGGACAGCAGGAAGGAGAGCGTCAGCCGTCTGCGGTCGGCGTTCATGCATTGGCCCGGCTGCTGGCCGCGCCGAGGGCACCGAGGAGGAGAACGAGGCGTGCATGCATGGTCCGCAAGAGTCAGCCGTGGCGGGACGCCGAATCATACCGCCGACACCCCGGCCTGCCCATTGAGGACGGCCTGCCAGGGCAGGCTTCACGCATGAGAGGTCCCCGTACGGCTAGAAT
>CAYXZX010000163.1:0-6013 GCA_964469455.1 uncultured Rhodocyclaceae bacterium
TTTAGGTTCCAGCGCCGCGAGGCGTAAGGGTTCGAGTCCCTTCCTTCGCACCAGTCTTGCGACGGCAGCGCCAGCGCAGTCATTGTCATACACATAGTTTTCAGGGACTTCTCATGCAGACTCAGGACAACACGGGCGCACCGGCCGCCGCCAACGCCGCGGCCAGCTCGCTGGAGCGCCGCATCGACATCGCCATTGCCCGCGCCGACCTCGACAACGAAGTGCAGCAGCGCCTGCGCCACATCGCCAAGACGGTCAAGATGCCCGGCTTCCGGCCCGGCAAGGTACCGATGAAGATGGTGGCGCAGCAGTACGGCATGCAGGCCCATTCGGAGGCCATCGGGGCAGCCGTGGAGCGCGGCTTCAACGAGAAGGTGCGCGAGCAGAACCTGCGGGTCGCCGGCTATCCGACCGTCGAACCCAAGTCCGGTGGCGCCGAAGATGCCATGGAGTTCACGGCGATTTTCGAGGTTTATCCCGACATCGCGCTCGGCGATGTTTCCGGCCGCGAGGTCGAGCGGGCGACCCTGACCGTTTCGGATGCCGAAGTGGACAAGACCATCGAGGTGCTGCGCAAGCAGCGTACCACCTACGTTCCGGCGGGCCGCGCCGCCGAGAACGGCGACCGCTTGGTCATCGATTTCACGGGCCGCAAGAACGGCGAGGAATTCGAGGGCGGCAAGGCCACCGACTATCCCATGCTGCTGGGCGCCGGCATGATGTTGCCGGATTTCGAGGGCGCCCTGGTCGGCATTGCCGAAGGCCAGACCAGGACTTTCGAGGTTGCCTTTCCCGCCGACTATCATGCCAAGGACCTTGCCGGCAACACGGTTCAGTTCGAAGCGAACTGCAAGAAGGTGGAAGCGCCCAAGCTGCCGGAACTGGATGCCGATTTTGCCAAGGCCCTGGGCATCAAGGACGGCGACCTGGTGAAGATGCGCGAGGAAGTGAAAGCCAACCTGGAGCGCGAAGTCCGCAAGCGCCTGCAAGCCCGTGTCAAGAATCAGGTGATGGATGCCCTGCTCGCGGTGAATGACATCGAGGTGCCGAAGTCGCTGGTCGAGCTCGAGTCGAAGCAGATGGCCGAGAATGCGCTCAAGGACATGCAGGCGCGCGGCATGGACGCGAAGAACATGCCGGTCGATGCCTCATGGTTTACCGACCAGGCGACGCGCCGCGTCAAGCTGGGCCTGCTGCTGGCCGAACTGGTGCGGGTCCGCGAACTGCACGCCAAGCCCGAGCAGGTGCGGGCGATCGTCGAGGACTACGCGCAGACCTTCGAGGACCCGAAAGAGGTGGTGCGCTGGTACTACGGCCAGCCGCAGCGGCTGGCCGAAGCGGAGGCCTTGGCCATGGAAAACAATGTGGTGGACTGGATGCTGGCCAACGCCAAGGCGATCGACAAGCCTGTCGGTTTTGACGAACTGATGGGGAATGCGGCATGATGCATGCGGGCATTCCGGCCAAGGAAACCATGACCGCATTCGATCCGCAGGCCATCGGGTTGATCCCGATGGTCATCGAGACCAGCGGGCGCGGCGAGCGCGCCTACGACATCTATTCGCGCCTGCTGAAGGAGCGTGTGGTGTTCCTTGTCGGCCCGGTGAACGACATCACCGCCAACCTGGTGGTCGCGCAGATGCTGTTCCTGGAGTCAGAGAATCCCGACAAGGACATCCATCTCTACATCAATTCGCCCGGCGGCTCGGTGACCGCGGGTCTGGCCATCTACGACACCATGCAGTTCATCAAGCCCGACGTGTCGACGCTTTGCATCGGCCAGGCGGCGTCGATGGGGGCTTTTCTGCTGGCGGCCGGCGCCAAGGGCAAGCGCTTCTGCCTGCCCAGTTCGCGCATGATGATTCACCAGCCGATGGGCGGTTTCCAGGGACAGGCATCGGACATCGAGATCCATGCCAAGGAAATACTGTTCCTGAAGCAGCGCCTGAACGAGATGCTGTCGAGGCATACCGGGCAGCCGATCGAGCGCATCGAGCGTGACACGGATCGCGACAACTTCCTGTCGGCCGATGCGGCGGCGGAATACGGACTGGTCGACAAGGTATTGAACAAGCGCGGCGAGACCTGACGGTCTGGCACGGGCTACGGGCTTCGCGAGAGCAAGGGAGCGGCGGCGATGGCGGAAAAGAAATCGGGAGAGAAGCTTCTTTACTGCTCCTTTTGCGGCAAGAGCCAGCACGAGGTCAAGAAGCTGATTGCCGGGCCGTCGGTATTCATCTGCGACGAGTGCATCGATCTCTGCAACGACATCATCCGCGACGAGTCCGCCGCCGAGAGCGACAACAAACCTTCCCGCGATCTGCCAACGCCGCCCGAGATCCGGGGCATCCTCGACCAGTATGTCATTGGCCAGGAACAGGCCAAGAAGATCCTGGCGGTCGCCGTCTATAACCACTACAAGCGCCTGCGTCACCGCCAGAAGGGGGCGGATGACGTGGAATTGGCGAAGAGCAACATCCTGCTCATTGGTCCCACCGGCTCGGGCAAGACGCTGCTTGCCCAGACGCTGGCGCGGATGCTCAATGTTCCGTTCGTCATGGCCGACGCGACGACGCTGACGGAAGCGGGATACGTAGGCGAGGACGTTGAGAACATCATCCAGAAGCTGCTGCAAAAGTGCGACTACGAAGTCGACAAGGCGCAGCAGGGCATCGTGTATATCGACGAGATCGACAAGATCTCGCGCAAGTCGGACAATCCTTCGATCACGCGCGATGTCTCGGGCGAAGGCGTTCAGCAAGCCTTGCTGAAGCTGATCGAGGGGACCATCGCCAGCGTGCCACCACAAGGTGGTCGCAAGCACCCGAATCAGGACTTCGTGCAGATCGATACGACGAATATCCTGTTCATCTGCGGTGGAGCGTTCGACGGACTCGAAAAGGTGATCCGCAACCGATCGGAAAAGGGCGGGATCGGTTTTGGCGCCGAAGTGAAGACGAAGGACGACAAGAAAGCCGTCGGCGAAGTGTTGCGCGATGTCGAACCGGAAGACCTCATCAAGTACGGCCTCATCCCGGAACTGATCGGCCGGCTGCCGGTGGTTGCCACCCTCGAGGAACTGAGCGAGGATGCCTTGGTCCAGATTCTGGTCGAGCCGAAGAATGCCTTGACCAAGCAATACCAGAAACTCTTCGCCATGGAAGGGGTCGAACTCGAGCTGAGGCCGGCTGCGCTGCAGGCGATCGCGCGGAAGGCGCTCAAGCGCAAGACGGGCGCGCGCGGACTGCGTTCGATCCTCGAAGGTGCGCTGCTCGATACCATGTATGATTTGCCGACGCTGGAAAATGTGGCGAAAGCGGTTGTCGATGAGGGCATGATCGAAAACGGCGGTCGGCCACTGCTGATTTACGCCGACCAACCCAAGGTTTCCGGGTCCAACTGAGCGTCCGGGGTACCGCAGCCACGGCGGGAGCCTTGAAGCGGGCCGCTATCGCCCCCATGTTGTCCAGTGAAAATTGGCGGCACCCTACTGAGAGGACAAGCGCATGCTAGTCGAACAAGACAATTCCGCAGAAAACCTGGAACTTCCACTGTTGCCCTTGCGGGACGTGGTGGTATTCCCGCATATGGTCATCCCGTTGTTCGTCGGTCGCCCGAAGTCCATCAAGGCGCTGGAGACCGCGATGGAAGGCGGCAAGGGAATTCTCCTGGTGGCGCAGAAGTCGGCGGCGAAGGACGAGCCAGAGGCCGAAGATCTTTATCCGATCGGCTGCATCGCCAATATCCTGCAAATGCTCAAGCTTCCCGACGGTACCGTGAAGGTGCTGGTCGAAGGAACGCAACGTGCCAAGATCAACCGTGTCGAGGATCAGAAGGCCTTGTTCGTCGCCGATGTATTGCCGGTGACCGGCGACGATGGCGCCGATCACGAGGTCGAGGCCATGCGTCGCGCCATCCTGGCCCAATTCGACCAGTACGTGAAGCTGAACAAGAAGATACCTCCGGAGATCCTGACGTCTCTGGCGGGCATCGAGGAAGCGGGCCGGCTTGCCGATACCATCGCTGCCCACCTGCCCATGAAGCTGGAACTCAAGCAGGAGATCCTCGAACTGTTCGATGTCGGTGAGCGCCTCGAAAAGCTTCTGTCGCAACTGGAGGCGGAACTCGACATCCTCCAGGTCGAAAAGCGCATCCGTGGCCGCGTCAAGCGCCAGATGGAAAAGAGCCAGCGCGAGTACTACCTCAACGAGCAGGTCAAGGCCATCCAGAAAGAGCTCGGCGAAGGCGAGGAAGGTGCCGATCTCGACGAGATGGACAAGAAGATCAAGTCGGCCGGCATGAGCAAGGAAGCGCTGGCCAAGGCGCAGGCCGAGTTCAAGAAGCTGAAGCTGATGTCGCCGATGTCCGCGGAAGCGACGGTCGTGCGCAATTACATCGAAACGCTGACGGGACTCCCGTGGCGGAAGAAGTCGCGTGTCTCCAAGGATCTCAATGCCGCCGAAAAGGTCCTAGACAAGGATCATTACGGCCTGGAAAAGGTCAAGGAGCGCATCGTCGAATACTTGGCCGTCCAGCAGCGCGTGGAAAAGGTCAAGGCGCCCATCCTTTGCCTGGTCGGGCCCCCTGGCGTAGGCAAGACCTCGCTCGGGCAGTCGATCGCGAAGGCGACCAACCGCAAGTTCGTGCGCATGGCTCTCGGTGGCATGCGCGACGAAGCGGAGATTCGCGGCCACCGCCGGACCTACATCGGTTCGATGCCGGGCAAGATCCTGCAGAACATGAGCAAGGTCGGCGTCAAGAATCCGCTGTTTCTGCTGGATGAAGTCGACAAGCTGGGCATGGATTTCCGCGGCGATCCTTCCTCGGCGCTACTGGAGGTGCTCGATCCCGAGCAGAACCACACGTTCCAGGACCACTACGTCGAGGTCGATTTCGATCTGTCCGACGTCATGTTCGTGGCGACGGCCAACACGCTCAACATTCCCCCGGCCCTGCTGGACCGCATGGAGGTCATCCGGCTGTCCGGCTATACGGAAGACGAGAAGGTCAATATCGCCCAGCGCTACCTGTTGCCAAAGCAGTTGAAAAACAACGGTGTCAAGCGCGAGGAACTGACCGTTACCGAGGATGCCCTGCGCGACATCGTCCGCTACTACACGCGTGAAGCTGGTGTGCGTGCGCTTGAGCGCGATCTCTCGAAAATCTGCCGCAAGGTGATCAAGGCGCTGGTGATGAAGAAGCGCAAGAACAAGATCATCGTGAACGCCAAGAATCTCGACAAGTTTCTCGGTGTCCGGCGTTACACGTTCGGCATGGCCGAGAAGGAAAACCAGGTCGGTCAGGTCACCGGGCTTGCCTGGACCGAAGTGGGCGGTGAACTGCTCACGATCGAGTCGGTCGCCGTTCCCGGCAAGGGCAAGACGCTCACCACGGGGAAGCTCGGCGAGGTGATGCAGGAGTCCATCCAGGCGGCGCTCACGGTGGTTCGCCGGCGCAGCAAGCAGCTCGGCATTCCCGAGGACTTCTACCAGAAGAACGACATTCACATCCACCTGCCCGAGGGCGCCACGCCCAAGGATGGACCGTCGGCGGGGATCGGCATGACGACCGCACTGGTGTCGGCGCTGTCGGGAATCCCGGTGCGCGCCGACGTTGCGATGACCGGCGAGATCACGCTGCGTGGCGAAGTGCTGCCGATCGGCGGCCTCAAGGAGAAATTGCTCGCGGCGGTGCGTGGCGGCATCCGGTTGGCACTGATTCCCGAGGAAAACGTCAAGGACATCACGGAAATTCCGGATACCATCAAGGGCAAGATCGAGATTCGTCCGGTCAAGTGGATCGACCAGGTGCTGGAGCTTGCGCTGGAGCGGATGCCGGAACCCTTGCCCGAGGAAAAGCCCGGCGAGGCCATCGCGACGAAGGTGGCTGAAGCAGCCGACGCCGCCGTGGTGACGCACTGAGATCAAGAGAATCTCATTGACCCTCGACAGAGGCGTCGGTAGAATCCGCGCCTCTCGGGGTGTAGCGCAGCCCGGTAGCGCGCCTGCTTTGG
>CAYXZX010000164.1:0-5976 GCA_964469455.1 uncultured Rhodocyclaceae bacterium
GCAGCGGCTGGCCGAGTTCCAGCATCACGTAGTTGGTGACGTCGACCAGCGCCGAGATCGAACGGATGCCGCAACGCTCGATGCGCTGCTTCATCCAGTTCGGCGTCGGCGCCTTGGCGTTCACGCCGCGCACGATGCGGCCGCAGTAACGCGGGCAGGCGTCGGCCGCATCGAGGACGATGCCGCGGCTGTCGTCGATCGTCTTGGCCACGGGCTCCACCGCCGGCAGCGTCAGCGGCGCGCCGGTCAGCGCCGCCACTTCGCGGGCGATGCCGGTCAGCGACAGGCAGTCAGCACGGTTGGGCGTCAGCTTGAGGGTGATCAGCGTGTCGTCGAGGTTCAGGTACTTGCGGATGTCGGTGCCAATAGGCGCGTCGGAGGGGAGCGCCAGAAGTCCACCGTGGTCTTCCGACATGCCCAGTTCGCGCGCCGAGCACATCATGCCGAAGCTCTCGACGCCGCGTACCTTCGCCTTTTTGATCTCTAGTCCAGGCAATTTGGCGCCGACCAGCGCGCAGGGTGCAACCATGCCGGGCGCGACGTTGGGCGCGCCGCAGACGATCTGCAGCACACCATGTTCGCCTGTGTCTACCTTGCAGAGCTTGAGCTTGTCGGCGTCGGGATGCTTTTCGGTACTCAGCACCCGGGCCACCACTACGCCGGAAAAGTCAGCCGCCGCGGCACGCCGTTCCTCGACTTCGAGGCCGGCCATGGTCAGCAGGTGACAGAGTTCGTCGGTCGACAGCGGTGGATTGACGAGGGCACGCAGCCAGGATTCTGGAAATTGCATGACGGCTTACTGAAACTGGGAGAGAAAACGCAAATCGCCTTCGAAGAACAGGCGCAGGTCGTTGATGCCGTAGCGGAGCATGGTCAGCCGGTCGGGACCCATGCCAAATGCAAATCCGGTGTACTTCTCGGGATCGATGCCGCCGAAGCGCAGCACGTTCGGGTGCACCATGCCGCAACCGGCAATCTCCAGCCAGCGGCCTTCGAGGGCGCCGGACATGAAGGCGACGTCGATCTCGGCCGAGGGCTCGGTGAACGGAAAGAAGGAAGGCCGGAAGCGGACTTTCAGGTCGTCGCTTTCGAAGAAGCGGCGCAGGAAATCGGCGACCACGCCCTTGAGGTCGGCGAAGCTGACGTTCTCGCCCACCCACAGGCCTTCGACCTGATGGAACATCGGCGAATGGGTGGCGTCGGAATCGACGCGATAGACGCGGCCCGGCGCGATGACGCGAATCTCGGGCATATGATCGAGATGCTTGTAGCGCTCGACGTGCGCCTGCATGTAGCGTATCTGCACCGGGCTGGTGTGCGTACGCAGCAACACGTCCTCCTGCACCCTCCCCTGCTCGTCGAGCAGGTAGAAGGTGTCGTGCATGGAGCGCGCTGGGTGCTTCTCGGGCGTGTTGAGCGCCGTGAAGTTGTGCCAGTCGCCCTCGATCTCGGGGCCGTCGGCGACCTCGAAACCGATCGAACGGAACAATTGTTCGATGCGTTCCAGGCTGCGCGTGACCGGATGCAGCGCGCCGCGTGCTTCGCCACGCCCGGGCAGCGTCACGTCAAGCGATTCGGCTGCCAACTGCGCTGCCAGCTGCGCATTTTTCAGGGCTTCGCGGCGTGCCGCCAGCGCTGACTCCACGGCCTGCTTGGCGACGTTGATGGCGGCGCCGGCACTCTTTTTTTCCTCGGGCGGCAGCTTGCCGAGGCCCTTCAGCAATATGGTCAGCGAGCCGTCCTTGCCAAGATAGCGCGCCTTGGCCTCTTCCAGCCTCGCCGGCTCTGAGGCCGCGGCGAAGTCGGCGGTCGCCTGTGCAACGAGTTGATCGAGATTGTCCATTCGAAATCAATAGAGGGAGGTCCCCGGTCGCCCGAGGCCTCCCTCTTGTTCGCGTCGGTTGATGTGTCGGATTACGCGCCGAGTTTGGCCTTGGCTTGATTGGCCAGGGCCGCAAACGCCGGCTTGTCGAACACGGCCAGATCGGCCAGCACCTTGCGATCCACCTCGATGGCAGCCTTCTTGAGACCGTTCATCAGGGTGCTGTACTTCATGCCCAGTTCACGGGCACCGGCGTTGATACGGGCGATCCAGAGGGCGCGGAACTGGCGCTTGCGCTGCCGGCGATCGCGATACTGGTACTGCCCCGCCTTCATCACCGCCTCCTTGGCGATGCGGTAGACGGAGGAGCGACGGCCCCGGTAACCCTTGGCCTGAGCGAGAACCTTCTTGTGGCGCGCGCGCGCCGAGACACCGCGTTTGACTCGTGGCATGGCGTGGTCTCCTTAGGCGTTGGGCAGCATGGCGCGAACGGACTTGACGTCCGACTCATGCACGGCATGCACGCCGCGCAACTGGCGCTTGGACTTGGTGGTCTTCTTGGTCAGGATGTGGCGCTTGAACGCCGTCGCGCGCTTGACGCTGCCGCTGCCGCGCACGCGGAAGCGCTTGGCGGCCCCGCTTTTGGTCTTCATCTTCGGCATGGCCGAGACTCCTTTTTTGACACGGTACCGGGTGGCTTCCGACTCGGAAACGCTTTGACAACCCGCAACCGCTTCTGGGCACTACAACTGCAAAAACCTAATGCTTGACCTGCTTCTTGGTCGGCGACAGCACCATGATCAACTGGCGGCCTTCCATCTTCGGGAACTGCTCGACTTGCGCCACTTCCGTCAGGTCGCCCTTGATGCGCTCCAGCATGCGCATGCCGAACTCCTGGTGGGCCATTTCGCGGCCACGGAAACGCAACGTAATCTTCGCCTTGTCACCTTCCTGAAGAAACTTGATCAGGTTGCGCAGCTTGATCTGGTAGTCATTGTCGTCGGTGCCCGGCCGGAATTTCACTTCCTTCACCTGCACCTGCTTCTGCTTCAACTTCGCCTCATGCGCACGCTTGGCTTCCTGGTACTTGAACTTGCCGAAGTCCATCACCTTGCAGACCGGCGGTTTGGCCAATGGGGCGATTTCAACCAGATCCAGTTCGGCTTCCTCGGCCATCTGCAGGGCAGCGCGGATGTTCACGATGCCTAGCTGCTCGCCCTCCGCACCTACCAGGCGCACTTCGGAGGCGGTGATCTCGTCGTTGATGCGCTGCGTTTTCTCCTGAGCGATGGTTATTCTCTCCCAAAAATTCAAAAAATCAGGACGCCGCGCCCCTGCTCTGCTTCTCCCTCAGCAGACGCTCCAGCAAGGCTTCAGGGGACATTTGCCCGAGATCCTGATTGCCCCGGGCATCACGTGAACGCAAGGCGACCAACCCGGCGGCCTTTTCTTTATCGCCCACGACGATGAGATAAGGCCGCTTCAACAAGCTATGTTCGCGAATTTTATAGTTAATTTTCTCGCCGCGCAAATCGAGATCGACACGCAGGCCGCCTGCGCGCAGCTTTTCCGCCACACTGGCCGCGTATTCCCCCTGATGTTCTGAAATGCTCATCACGACCGCCTGCACGGGCGCCAGCCAGAGCGGCAGCGCGCCGGCGTGGTTCTCTATCAGGATGCCGATGAAACGTTCCAGCGAGCCGAGAATCGCACGGTGCAGCATCACCGGTGTGCGGCGGACGTTGTCCTCGCTGACGTATTCGGCACCGAGCCGGCCGGGCATCGAGAAATCAACCTGCATGGTACCGCACTGCCAGGAACGGCCGATGGCGTCCTTGATGTGGAATTCGATCTTCGGGCCATAGAAGGCGCCCTCGCCGGGCAGCTCTTGCCATTCCAGGTTGCTGGCCTTGAGCGCCTCCCGCAACGCGTGCTCTGCCTTGTCCCACAGTTCGTCGGCACCGACGCGGCTGTCGGGTCGCAGGGCCAGCTTGACGGCCACGTCCTTGAAGCCGAAGTCGGCGTACACCTTGCGCACCAATTCGTTGAAGGCCGTCACTTCGGGCTGGATCTGGTCCTCGGTGCAGAAGATGTGGCCGTCGTCCTGGGTGAAGCCTCGCACGCGCATCACGCCATGCAGCGCGCCCGAGGGCTCGTTGCGGTGGCAGGAGCCGAATTCGCCGTAGCGCAGCGGCAGTTCGCGGTAGGAGCGCACGTCGGTGTTGAAGATCTGCACGTGGCCGGGACAGTTCATCGGCTTGATCGCGTAGTCGCGGCTCTCGGACTCTGTGGTGAACATGTTGGCCTTGTAGTGCTCCCAGTGGCCGGACTTTTCCCACAGCGAGCGGTCGAGGATCTGCGGGCACTTCACTTCCTGATAGCCGTTGTCGCGATAGACGCCACGCATGTACTGCTCGATCTCCTGCCAGACCGTCCAGCCGTGCGGATGCCAGAACACCAGGCCCGGCGCCTCCTCCTGCAGATGGAACAGGTCGAGCGCGCGCCCCAATTTGCGGTGGTCGCGCTTCTCCGCTTCCTCCAGCATGTGCAGATAAGCGTCGAGCTCCTCCTTCTTGGCCCACGCGGTGCCATAGACGCGCTGCAATTGCTCGTTCCTCGAATCGCCGCGCCAGTAGGCACCGGCCACCTTCATCAGCTTGAAATGCTTGAGCTTTCCGGTAGAGGGCACGTGCGGGCCGCGGCACAGGTCGACGAAGTCGCCCTCGCGATAGAGCGACACATCCTGGTCGGCGGGAATGGCGGCGATCAGTTCGGCCTTGTAGTGCTCGCCGATCGACTTGAAGAAATCGACGGCCTTGTCGCGCGGCCAGACCTCGCGCGTGACCTGGAAATCCTTCTTCGCCAGTTCGGCCATGCGCTGTTCGATGGCGGCCAAGTCCTCCGGCGTCAGCGGCCGGCAGGCGAAGTCGTAGTAGAAACCGTTCTCGATCACCGGGCCGATGGTCACCTGTGCCTCGGGAATCAGCTCCTTGAGCGCGTAGGCCAGCAGGTGGGCGGTCGAATGGCGGATGATCTCGACGCCATCCGCGTCCTTGTCGGTGACGATGGCCAGCGACGCATCGCCTTCGATGCGCTGCGAAGTGTCGACGAGCTTGCCGTCGAGGCGTCCCGCCAAGGCTGACTTTGCCAAGCCGGGACCGATCGAGGCGGCGACTTCCGCCACAGTGAGCGGTTGGGGATATTCGCGCTTCGAGCCGTCAGGCAGGGTTACGACCGGCATATCGGGAACTCCAAGAACCGAGAACTCCAAAAACGAACAGGGCACCCGATCGCTCAGGCGCCCTGTTCCGGGTGTTTGGTAGGCGCGATTGGACTCGAACCAACGACCCCCACCATGTCAAGGTGGTGCTCTAACCAGCTGAGCTACGCGCCTGCAAAGAGCGGCGGATTCTAGCCGAACGTTTTCCGCAGCGCAACGGCCATGTGCCGGTCCTAGCGAACAACGATGCCGGCCGCCTCGGCATCCTCGTCGGTCATGGCCGGCAGGCCGCCTTCGGCCAGAACGTGCCGCCAGTCTGCGCCACGCAGCGGAACGCGGGATGCCGCCGCCGATGCAAATGCCGAGAATCTCGGCGCCGGCGCGGCCTGAAGCAGCCCGTCCGCCTCGAAGTACGTGCCTCGGGCCTTGAGCTGCGGGTCGCTCGCCACCTCGTCCGGATCGAGCACGGGCGCGAAGCAGGCATCGCTGCCTTCAAACACTTCGCACCAGTGATCGCGGTTCGCAGTCGCAAAGATCTCGGCCATGCGTTGCCGGCCTCGGGGCCAGGTCGCCGGATCATAGGGGTGTGCAAAGGCTTCATCCTTCGCTGCACCGAGTCTCCCGAGCAGTTCGGCGTTGAATTGCGGTTCGATCGCACCGACCGTGACAAACTTGCCATCGGCGCACGAATAGGCGCCATACCAGAATGGACCATCCAGCAAGCCGGCACCGCGCGTCACGGGCATCGAGCCAGCGGCATGCAGCGACAGCAGGAGGTTCATGAGATTGGCGCTGCCATCGACGATGGCCGCGTCCACGACCTGGCCTTCGCCGGTGGCGCGCGCGTACAGGACGCCGGCGACCAGACCCAGGGCGAGATAGAGCGCCCCGCCGCCGAGATCGCCCACCAGGGTCGGGGGCGCCAGGGGCGCCG
>CAYXZX010000165.1:0-5877 GCA_964469455.1 uncultured Rhodocyclaceae bacterium
GCATCGACCGGCTGGTGATGCTGCTCACCGATTCGCCGGCCATTCGCGACGTCATCCTGTTCCCCCAAATGCGGCCTGAATGACGTATCAACCGGTCGTTCCCGCGGAAGTCGCTTTCGCGGGAACGACGCCCTACTCCGCCCGCTTCGACGACATCTACCACTCCGCGCAGGGCGGGCTCGAACAGGCACGGCACGTCTTCCTCGGTGGCAACGACCTGCCGCAGTCCTGGCGGAACCGCGAACGTTTCGTCATCCTCGAAACCGGTTTCGGCCTCGGCCTCAACTTTCTCGCCACCTGGCAGGCGTGGCAGGCCGACCCGCAGCGCTGCCTCCGGCTGCATTTCGTCTCGGTCGAGAAGCATCCGTTCCGTCGCGACGACCTCGCCGTTCTCCACGCGCAATGGCCTGAACTCGCCGAGTTCTCGACGCAGCTCATCGATCAATGGCCGCTGCTCGTGCCGGGATTTCATCGTCTGCATTTCGGCAACGGAGCGGTCACGTTGACGCTGGTCTTCGGCGATGCGGCCGACTGGCTGCCGCAGTTGTCGCTCGCCGCCGACGCCGTTTATCTGGATGGTTTCGCGCCGGACCGCAATCCGGAGCTCTGGTCGGAGGACATCTTCGCCACCCTGCGCCGCCTGGCGGCGCCGGGTTCGACGCTGGCCACCTGGACCGTGGCGGAGGACGTGACGCGGCGTGCCGCCGCGGCTGACTTTCGCTGGGAAAAGCAGCCCGGCTTCGGCAACAAGCGGTACATGCTGAAGGCATGGGTACCCGGCGCGCGCGCGGATGCCGCGTCAAAAGACCGCCGCATCGTCGTGGTCGGCGCCGGTCTGGCCGGCACGTCGGCGGCCAACCGCCTGGCGGCACGTGGCCGTGACGTCACCGTGCTCGAGCGCGGCAACGATCTGGCGCAAGGCGCTTCGGGCAACATCGCCGGCGTGTTCCGTCCGCTGCCTTCGCTCGACGACACGCGGCTGTCCCGCTTGCTGCGTGCCTGCTTCCTGTACGGCAGGCGCCACTTCGCGACGCTGCCCGGACTGCGCGGCAGCTTTTCCGGCGTGCTGCATCTCGCCCGCGACGCCAGGCACGAAGACACGCAGCGCCGCGTCATCGATCGTCAATCGCCCCCGCCGGAACTCGTTCGCTTCGTCGAATGCGAGGAAGCATCCTGCCTCGCCGGCTGGTCGGTGGCTGCCGGCGGCTGGTGGTTCGCCGGTGGCGGCTGGATCAATCCGCCATCGCTGTGCCGGGCCAACCTCGCCGCGATTCCCGTGCGCCTCGACGCCGAGGTGGGGCGCATGGAGCGCACCGGCACGCTTTGGCGGCTATTCGATGCGAGCGGCGGACTGCTCGCCGAAGCCCCGCTGGTCGTGCTTGCCAACGGCATCGGCGTGCGGGACCTGATGCCGGGCGTTCCGCTGCGCGTTGGCCGAGGCCTGGTCACCCACGTGCCGGCCGGCTCGGTGCCACCCTTCAACATCGTCGCAACGCGCAACGGTTATGTCACGCCGGCGGTCGATGGCGTTCATTGTGCCGGCGCCACGCTGACGCCCGATGATCTCGACCCGGTCCCGCGCCTCGACGATCATCGCGAGAACCTGCTGCGTCTCGACGCGATATTGCCGAGCTACGCGAAGCACCTCGATCCCGCGCAACTCGACGGCCGGGTGGGCTTCCGGCCGATGTCGCCCGACCGCCTGCCCATCATCGGTCCGTTGTCGGCATCGGATGGCCTCTGGGCACTCAACGGCTTCGGCGCGCGCGGCCTGGTATGGGCATCGCTATGCGCGGAACTGCTGGCTTCGCAGATCGCGGCGGACCCTCTGCCGATCGAGGCGGAGCTCGTCCAGGCTGTCGGAGTGTCGCGATTCGGCGACAAGCGCCGTTCTCGCGGGAGAATGTGAAAATCAGTGCAGCCGTTCATCGAACGGTGGTTCTAGTGCGGCCACAATCCTCCAGGCCGACGGCCAAGGCGGCTCCCCTCCCTGCCGCCTTGGCCAATTTTTTCCGGCCGATAGCCCTCGCTCAGCAGTAGCGATCGATTCGCGCCAATACCTCGTTCCGGCCAAGGACTTCCAGCACGACGTCGATCGCCGGCGACTGCGGCTGACCGAGCAACACGACGCGCAGTGGAATGGCCACTTGGGGCATCTTCATGCCGCAGGCATTCAGCGTCTCCTTCAGCGCGGCCGCGATCGCGGCCTTGTCCCACGGGCAATGCGCCAGCTTGTCGCGCAGCACTTTCAGCGCCGCCCGCGCCGCATCCGTGAGATGCGTCGCGATCATCTCGGCCGAGGGATGCACGAAGATGCAGAAGGGCTCGGCCGCATCGGCCAGTTCGTTCAGGTTGCCCACGCGCTCCTGGTAGAGCGCCACCACCTTTTCCAGCGACGAGCCGGCATCGGGGTCGACGCCACGCCGCGCCAGCCGCCGTGCGACTTCCGCCGCGAGGCGTTCCGCCGCCGCTGACTTTAGATAATGCGCATTCAGCCAGTTAAGCTTCTCGGTATTGAACTGCGCCGCCGACGAAGTGATGTGGTCGAGGTCGAACCACCGGACGAACTGCGCCATGCCGAACACCTCTTCGTCGCCATGCGACCAGCCGAGGCGCGCGAGGTAGTTCAGCACCGCCTCGGGCAGGTAGCCGTCCTCGTCGTACTGCATCACCGATACCGCGCCGTGGCGCTTGGAGAGCTTGGTGCCGTCGTCGCCGAGGATCATCGACAGATGCGCGTACCGCGGAACCGGCGCGCCCAGTGCTTTGAGCAGGTTGATCTGGCGCGGTGTGTTGTTTACGTGATCGTCGCCGCGGATCACATGCGTGATGGCCATGTCCCAATCGTCGACGACGACACAGAAGTTGTAGGTCGGCGTGCCGTCGGCACGCGCGATGATGAAGTCGTCGAGTTCGGCATTGGCGATCTCGATGCGACCCTTGACCCCATCGTCCCACGCGACGACACCCTCGGTTGGATTGCGGAAACGAACCACCGGTGATACTCCGGCCGGTGCGGCCGGCAGCGTCTTGCCCCACTCGGGTCGCCAGCGGCCGTCGTAGCGGGGTTTTTCCTTGCGCGCCATCTGCGCCTCGCGCAGCTTGTCGAGTTCCTCGGGCGAGGTGTAGCAATGGTAGGCCGTGCCGGCGGCCAGCATCTGCCCGATCACTTCCTTGTAACGCGGCATGCGCTGCATCTGGTAGAAGGGGCCCTCGTCGTGCGCCAACCCGAGCCACTGCATGCCGTCAAGGATGGCCTGCACCGCCTCGGGCGTGGACCGCGCAACATCCGTGTCCTCGATGCGCAGGATGAACTGGCCACCGTGGCGTCGGGCGTAGGCCCAAGCGAACAGCGCCGTACGGGCGCCACCGATGTGGAGAAAGCCGGTGGGGCTGGGAGCAAAGCGTGTGCGGACGGTCATGGCAGGTCAGCAAAAGGAAAGCGCGCATTCTAGCGGCTGCCGGTTTGACCGGTCGGTGGCGGTTGTGCTTAAATTCGCGCCTCCGCAGGATGGGCGGTTAGCTCAGCGGTAGAGCACTGCCTTCACACGGCAGGGGTCACTGGTTCGATCCCAGTACCGCCCACCAAGAAAGAGTAAAAAAAGGCCATCGGAACCCGGTGGCCTTTTCCATTTGAGGGTTTCCGCGATGTGGTTCCGCAATCTGCAAATCTACCGCCTCGGCAACGAGTGGAATTGGAGCATCGAGCACTTTGCCGACAAGCTCGCCAAGGCCGTTTTCCAGCCCTGTGGCGCCTTTGACATGCAGTCACGCGGCTGGGTGCCACCGCGCGGCGAGGAGGGCGAACTGCTGGTCTCCGTCAACCGCCAGTGGCTGATCGCGCTCGGTATCGAGCAGAAGCTCCTGCCTTCGACGGTGATCCGCCAATACACGCAAGCGCGCATCGGCGACCTTGAAACCCGTCAGGGTTTCAGGGCTGGTCGGGCACAGGCGCGGGATCTGCGCGAACAGGTGACGGCCGAATTGCTGCCGCGCGCCTTCGTCAAGCGCAGCCTGATCTACGCCTGGATCGATCCAGTGAATCGCTGGCTGGTCGTCGACGCCGCCAGTCCTGCGAAGGCTGAGGAGGTTCTCGACCACGTGAAGCTGACGCTCGGCGATCTGCCGCTGAAATCATTCCGTACCTGCAGCAGTCCGGCCGCGGCGATGACGGCGTGGCTGGCGGGCAAGGATGCTCCCGCAGGTTTCAGCATCGATCGCGATTGCGAACTGCGCGCCGCCGGTCTGGAGAAGGCAGTCGTGCGCTACGTGCGTCACGCACTGGATGGCAAGGAAGTCGCCGAACACATCGCCGCCGGCAAGACCGTCACGCGGCTGGGCATGACCTGGCGCGACCGAGTCTCGTTCATGCTGACGGAACAATTACACCTGAAGCGCCTGGCCTTCCTCGACGTGCTCCGGGAAGACTCGGACCAACGGATGGAAGCTGGCGACGCTCTGCTCGAGGCGAACTTTGCGCTGATGGCCGGCGAACTTGCGGCGCTGCTGCTTGACCTCGCGGAAGCCCTGGGTGGCGAGGCCGAGTAGTTCGCCGAACTCGTCAAAGAAAAAAGCCCGCTCGTGGCGGGCCTCTTCCAGAACCGGATGCGTGATTACTTCTTCTTGGCAGCCTTCTTGCCGGCAACGGCGGACTTGAAGGCGGCACCAGCGGTGAAACGCGGTACCGTGGTCGCCGCAATCTTCAGCTTCTCGCCAGTCTTGGGATTGACGCCGGTGCGGGCGGCGCGCTTGGCGGACTTGAACGTGCCGAAGCCGACCAGGGTAACGGTATCGCCCTTGGCGACGGCCTTGACGACTGCACCGATCATGGAGGAAAGCGCCTTTTCGGCAGCCGCTTTGCTGATGGCGGCTTCCTTGGCGGCAACTTCGATCAGTTCGGACTTGTTCACGCGGGTACCTCCTTTTGGTTGATCTGTAGGAATACTTTCGACGGGCATATAGCCACGGCGATTGTACTGCCTATTGTCGACGCATCAAGCCCCTTTTGTGCCTGCTCAAGATTATTTTTTCTCGGCGCGCCTCCTTCTGGTGCGGGTTGCCGAGGTATAGTAACCGAACGTTTCCTGCCCGTAGTCGCGGCGGTAAAGTTGCAAGGGCAATTTTGGCCCCCCCAAAAACCTTGACTGTTGTCAAGGTTTTTGGGGGGCCACGCTGGGAAAGTATTGCTTTGGCGTGCGCGTGTGTGCCGCTTTTTCTTGTCCTATATAGGGGGATGTATGAAGAAATCGTACTGGATTGCCAGCGCCCTGACCGTGGCAACACTGCCGCTGTCCATCGCACAGGCATTTGCTCAGGAAGCTGCGCCGGCGATGACGCCGGAAGAAAAGGCTGTCGGCAAGAAGATCTACTTCGAGCGTTGTGCCGGCTGCCACGGCGTTCTGCGCAAGGGCGCGACTGGCAAGAACCTCGAACCCGCCTGGACCAAGAAGGACAAGGACGGGAAGGAAACCTCGGGCGGCACGCTCAAGCTTGGCACGGATCGGCTGCAAAAGATCATCTCGCTCGGCACCGAAGGCGGCATGGTCAACTATGACGACATCCTGACCAAGGAAGAAATCAACATCATGGCGCGTTATATCCAGAACACGCCGGATGTGCCGCCGGAGTTCTCGCTCAAGGACATGAACGACAGCTGGAAGCTCCTCGTGCCGGTCGACCAGCGCCCGACAAAGCAGATGAGCAAGGTGAACTTGAAGAACATCTTCGCGGTCACCCTGCGCGATACCGGCGAACTGGCCCTGATCGACGGAGACACCAAGGAGATCTGGCAGATCCTGAAGACCGGCTACGCGGTGCACATCTCCCGCCTGTCGGCTTCCGGCCGATATGTCTACACCGTTGGTCGCGATGGTCTGG